>NZ_JAFNNQ010000011.1:306-142776 GCF_026536675.1 Gilliamella sp. B2717
TGATGGTGAATTATATCATGAAGCCTTAGCTTATTTTTTGATGAAACCAAGAAGCACGGAATGAAAACATTAACTAAATTCACCTTTTAACCAGTATTAGAAAATGTAATTCAATGGACTATTTGTTTTGGTTATCGGGATATCAATACTGGTCAAAACACACCCCAGACAAAATGATCCGATTTAATAGTTGCAAATTTTGATTAATAGAGTGTGATACAAATTGTTCTAACAATCTACTAATTAAACCTTATAAGTATGCGATGTAAGAAATAGTTAGTAAATTTATTCCTTTCTTTTAGCTCGAATTTTTGAACTAGAAATTAAAATGGAACAAAATTGAATAACATCACTAACTGAGCGTAGCGAATACACAGCCCTTCCATATCGACCATCACCATTTTCATCAACAGATTCCCATGGATGTGCCTGTAAGTATCCTGTGCTATTTTCTCTAATTTCAAATGCAACAGTATGCCAACCATCTAAGTATAATTGGGTTTTTGTATTAACCTCCTTAACGTTATAATTTTGCTCTTCAGCAACCATGTTTATAATTTTTTTTAAGTCTGAATTTTTAACCATCATTATCTCCTTAATTGTATAATATTGACATTATAATTGGTTATCGTTTATAAATAAATACTAAATTTTACAAAAAGTTAGATTTGTTTATAATTTTGTTTTAGATAAGTTGATCGATGATATTTGCGTCTTATTTTATTAACTACAATATCAGCTAATGCTGCTTCAATAGCATTAGGATCAAATTCTTCTTCCATCTTTTAATGCAGATATGGCGACCTTCTCAAAAGTATTCTATTGTTCATTCTAATGAATGACGTTGTTCAAATTTTTATAGGTTTGAGGATTATTACCTTTAGATAATAACTTTCTTTTGTAATGCGTTTTATACGATCTTGAGCTAAATTTAATTCGGGAAAACTAACAAAAGCTCGTTTTTTCTGAAACGAGCCATTAACAGTTAATCTTTCAGATCTTTGTACCAGTAGGTTTAATGAGCAGAAGATAATCTTATGCCAACTTGTTAGGCATATGCTTTCTCTTGTGGTTTGACTGTTTTGATTTTGGTATCCGAGAGAAGAGGAGAGTACAATATTTAATTATACATTTGTGTAATATCAATTATATAACTAAAACGCTTGATTAATATAAAATCATAAAGATATTACCACTTTTCTTTTGTTGATTGAATATCAATAAATGATGCATTGATGAGCTGGTGAACGTTGAACTATTTCATAGTTATCTGGTTAATGAAATTAGATATAGTTTCATTTTTTCGTAGTCCAATTTAGGGGGATCATTGGATTGATATTCATAATATCTTTATTTTTATAAATAATGCAAAAAAATACGGAATCGTTTATTCTATGAAAAGTGATGTAATTGATTAGGAAGTAATAATGCAAATTTTCGCAAATAAAAGCCATAAATTGGCTATCTTAAAAGAAAAGCCGTTCAAACTAGAAAAAGAGATCCAGTCATTATTTGAACATAATTTAGATATTATTGGTAATTTAACCTTTGTAAAATCTGAATTCAAAATCAAAGATTACCGCATTGATACCTTGGCTTATGATACCGAAGCAAATGCATTTGTCATTATTGAATATAAACGTGAACGTAATTTTAGTGTTATCGATCAGGGTGTAACCTACTTAAATCTTATGCTGGATTATCAAGCTGATTTTATTGTCGAGTATAATGAATCTTGCCAAGCAAATTTAAAACGTCATCAAATTGATTGGTCGCAAAGTAAAATTATTTTTGTTTCTCCTGCGTTTACTGACTATCAAAAACAGTCGACTAACTTTAAAGATTTAGCCATAGAACTATGGGAAATTAAACGGTTTGATAATGACTTAATTTCGATTAACCCTATTAAACGTTCTAAATCAGCACCAAGTATTAAACAAGTGCAATATACGAAAGATTCGGCATTAGATAAAGTAACCAAAGAGTTAGTTGTATATGATGAAGACTACCATTTGAATGATAAATCAGATGACGTTCTAGAGCTTTATGAAAGCTTTAAGAATGCTATTTTAGCGTTATCGACAGATCTAGAAATTTCACCTAAAAAATTTTATATTGCTTTTAAACAGGGTAAAAATAATATTGTTGATATTCATATTCAAAGTAAATCTTTAAAGATATGGATTAACGCCAAAAAAGATGAACTGGATGATCCCAAAAAACTCACTAAAGACGTTTCGAATGTTGGTCATTGGGGAAATGGAGATTATGAATTGACGGTAACTGATACTAAGAATTTAGAATATATTATGAGTTTGGTAAAGCAGGTGTTGTAAGTATTTTGCTTGAATAGCAAAATACTTAATAATACGTTTAAATCTGCCAAAACTATCTTGAATAATCTTTTATTGATGACCAAAGTGAATTACTGTTTGTACGTTTCTTATCAATGCGGATATTAAACTCAGCAGATAAATTCAAGTCTGCTGAGTTTTTACATTACAAAAATAGTTTAGTGCAAGTTTATATCTTCTTGCATTAACTCACTGTATGAGTTGATATAATCAATCGCTGTTGCTTCATTTTGTTCAATCGCTATTTCTACCGCTTTTTTAGCAACCTCTAAAAGTTGTTCGGATTGTTTTTTGAGTTTAAACGATTGTAGAACTAGATCAGATATCTTTTTCTGACTATCTAATGATAATTTAGGAATAATAACCTCTTCAATTTCGGATGGTTTCCAATGCTGAATAATAGATCCACCCGCATCTCGTTCAGCTTGCAATTGAACAATTGGTGAATTCAAAACTAAAGTTAAATAATCAGGTAAGAACTCATCATCTATTATATTTAAATGCAATAATGCCCCTGAAGTAATAATTTTCATATCTTCTTCAACTTTATAAGCAATGCCGACACTACCATCTTTTGAAAGTAGTATAGTATCTTTATTAGGATAAAGAGTTATCCAATTTTGGTGCGTTAAGGTACTGGTTATGCATTCACTCTTGATGAACTAGTCAATACCAGCGATGAAAGTCTAATATGTTTTAAACCATTTGCAACAAACCTTGGGCCTAGTTTGAATATTATCTGGAAAAAAGATCAAGTTTTATCAAATGTAAGTAAGTTGTTTTTAGAAAAAGTGAAAGAAATTTGTGGATTTAATTAAAAAATACATAGCTTTAGCGCTTAATTGCTTTTAACTAAAGCGAACAATAAGTTCACTTAAAATAGAATCTTTATATTTTTTGTAGAAATAATATAATTTAGTTCAAAGTAATAATAAAAGGAATTTAATAATGACTAAAAATACTGATGTTCCTCAAGCCGTTATTCTAACACTTCCTCGTGATGATACCGTCTTAACTAACCCCGATTTAGAGGTCAGTTATCAAACAGGTTATGGAAAAAATTATTCCTTAGAATTAATAAAAAAGGGAACGGAAGAATATATTTCAATAAAGAATAAATTTACGTTATCAATGAGTAGAAATTTAGATTATGAATTTATAAAGTTTTATTCATTTTATAATGCATTTTCATATTTATTTTTTGAAAAATATCCTAAGTTTATAAACACTAATATACAACAACTAAGTTTATCTTCCGACTTTTTTAGTGATGAAACACTAAATTATGAATTAATGAGTCTTACTTTTAATATGAAAAGAATTATAGATAATATTATTCAGTATGACTGTTATATTAGAAATAACAACACTAAGATCGAATCGATAGGACAGTTATTAAAATCTCAAAGTATAAGGGAAAAAAATAAAGATAAAGAAGAAACTATTAACTTTCAAGACCAACATATAGAGCATACACTGTTTCTAAAATTACTAAATCGATTACATAATTCTCATAAACATGATTTATTTTTAACTCATAATTTACCATATGTTTCTCAGAATACAGATAGAGTGTTTGCAATTGAATCAGTAAACGCAAAAGATTTATATAATTTATACAAGACATTTTTTAATTTAGATTGTAATGGCGAGAAGGTAGTACAAAAAATAAATGATGTATTCAATGCAAGGGATTTTATTATATTAGAATATAATATTTCACTCGAACAGTTAATGATTTCTTTTTATTTTTACATTGAAAGCCTTCTTTTAAAAAGATTGAAAGAAAAGTTTCAACTAGCATAAATGACAAAATAATGGTCACACTGAGCTTATCAAACATTGAATATATTACCCCAAGGATATATATGATATCGGTCGCCATTTCTATTTAATATTTAACTATGGCAAAATAATCGACAATCATTAGTAATTCATCAATAATTATTATAATCATAAAAATTATTATGAGTGTTTTTTAATCAATCTTTTCTTTTATAAGTGTCAGTGTCGTTTATGTCGATAATCAGTGTGAAAATGACTTTATTGCTTTTCTTGCTAAGCTATTTAGACTTGTAGCTCTATGCCTTTTGCTAATAAAGACCGAAATTCATGAAGAATACTACGAGAATCGGCGAATGATATTTGAGGATAATTTTCTAATCCAAAACCAGTTCTTTCTCCAATGTTAGGACGTTAATAAAGTATAATCACTATTATGTATGCTAATTTGAGTTAGACTTCATCGGGGATTAATTTGGATAGGGGATGGATATGAAAAACAGTAATTGTTTATTTTTAAGTTAATTATGGGATTTAATGGAATACTATAGAACAAAAGCTGGCGTCAGTTGAATTTATTGAATATCACTATAATTAATAAATTTTTTTTAATTTTTAAAAATTAAAATATAACTAAACATATTACTATTTTGATTTCAACTTGAAGAACATAAAATAAGCTTAGTAAAAAATAATGAACAAGCCGTCATAAAAACGGCCTAATAGGATTAATCACTCTTTTATGGTTACTTGACCATTCATCAGCATTGGAAGAAGAAAATCTCGGAGTTCAGATATTTTTCTACTTTCTTTAGTATTGGATTTTATTTTTTCAAAAATTGATGAAACTTTTTTGTGAAAATTAATCAGCAAGCTTTCCGAAGGATAAATAATTTTAATTTCTGAAAAATCTCTTTTATTGATATTAGCAAAAGTATTTCCTATTTTTACTTTTGAGTTCGCATTAAAGTAACTCTTTAATGCAAAATAAAGAAAATATTTATGGTGTTCTTTTGAACAAATGATCGAATTAATTTGCTGATTAGTTTGAGATAAAGTAGTTGTGAGACCAACTAAGCCAGGAGTTGCAATACATGTAACACAAATTGTATCTTCTGGTAAATATTTACTTTTTTGAAAATCAGCACCTTCTCGAGAGAGAGTTTCTTCTGTGTTAACAATAAATGTATTTCCTCTAATGTCACCGATGGTAATGAAGGGAACATCTCCAGAAAAATAGTCTGAATTTCCCTTAGGTGGTGTTTTTCCAGTAATAATCTTATTTTCAATTTTTCCTATTTGACTATCATTCCATCCATAAGGAATTTCACGCTTAAGCACCGAATTATAGACCATCTTTCCACCTGATGATTTATAGGGTTTACCATTTTCATTGGGGAAATCAAACTGCACAAACCAATAGTCATATAGTGTTTTAGCCATTGATTCAAGTTCAGCGTTGATTTGATTGTTGAGCTCGATTTTTTTATCAATTTTAGACAATAAATAGGATATTTTACCTTGGGCATCTTTGCTAGGTATATTTACCTCTAAAAGATAGACTAATTCTCTGGACAAACCAGGAACTGCACTATGAGTATTTAATTTTTTTAAATCTATTGTTTGAAGGAAATAAGACCAAAATCTTAAGTCATCTTTATTCAAATCCAATATTTTTAAAAAATATGATGTATCAATTGGTGTAAAATTATTTTCCGAATAAACAACGCTACCAACACTACCTTTTCGCCCAACAATAACACCTGGCCCCTTTACTTTATATGAGTCTATGTAACCAGTAATACCATTTGACCCGTATACAGGATATTTACCTTTAGGTTCATCTTTTACTCTTACTGCATAACCATATTCAAATACAACTCGTTGACCAATTTGTGTTTTAATCATACTTCACCTTCGCCAATTGCTTTTTAATCTCTTCTTCTAACCGGCGAGATTCACTAAATAAGCTTTCCAAATTATCACTAAATCCCTTCATTTTTGCTGCAAACTCTTCTGGGGTAATGTCAACATATTCAATTTTGACATCAAAATATTGTCCAGCACTTAATGAGTAGTTCTTATTAGCAATCTCCTCATAGCTCACTACTACCGAAAAATCATCTTTTACTTGTTTTTGGTTAAAAGTGTCAATAATTTGTTGTTCTTCAGCTGTCGTTAAAATGGTTTTTTGATTCTTTCCATCTTTAATCTTTTCACCTAAATTGGAGGCATCAACTAAAACAACATCACTTTTATTAGCGCCATCAATAAATAAAATTGAAACGTTGGTTCCCGTTGTCGCAAAAATATTACTAGGCATTGAAACCACACCCGCTAGCATTTTCTTCTCGACTAAATATTGGCGGATTGCTTTATCAATACCCGATTGAGCGGTAATAAATCCAGTGGGTACCACGACAGCCGCTTTGCCTTCTGGCTTCAGTGAAAAAATAATATGCTGCAAAAAGAGCTGATAAATTTCCATCTTACTTTTGTCTTTTGGTTTGATTTTTGGAATGCCAGCAAAAAAACGTTGTTGATTTTCATCACAATCCAATTGCTTTCTAAAATCACTAAAATCGAGCTTAAACGGTGGATTAGAGACGATATAGTCAAATCGTTTTAATCGATTGCCTTCTTTATGATAGGGATGTAGTAGTGTATTGCCTTGAATCACATTAGAAATAGAAAGAACCAAACTATTCAAAATTAAGTTAAGGCGTAGAAGGTTAGATGATTTTTGCGAAATATCCTGCGTATAAATAGTACAGCGATCTTCACCAATCGCATGAGCAAGATTCATTAATAATGTACCTGATCCTGCCGCTGGGTCATAACAACTTATATTGGTTAAGGTATTTTGTTGCTCCTTAGGTACTAATATTGCTGCCATAATATGTGCCACTGAGTGAGGTGTATAATATTCGGCATATTTACCACCACTATTGCTATTATAGTCTTTGATTAGATATTCAAAGATTGTGGCATAAAAATCATAGCCTTTTGCAAAACTACCTTCAAAACTAAATTGAAAGTTCACCAGTTTATTAATAATGGCTCGACAAAATTCATCACGCTTTGCGGGATCAGCAATAAATTGGCTGATACGATCAAAAAGAACGACCTTGGCTTCCCCTTCCGTTTTGATTGCAAAAATATCATTATTCAATGTCGCTATATTAAGCAAGGTATCATCAACTAATTTAGCAAAGTCACCTTCATTTTGCCGCTGAAACAAAAAACGGATAAAATGAATCGGCTCCAATTTAGCAATATTCCCATCCATTTTTCGCTCTAATCGAGCGAACTCATCTGCACTCATTGCTGATATACACTTATAAAACTCTTCAGCATCTTTGACTTTAGCAAGATTTTTATCTTTCTTTTTAGCCTCAGCAATAAATTGATCATTTAAAAATTTGTATAAAAATGCTTGAGTAATGATTTTAAATTCATTGCCATCGTTGCCTAACCCATAGTTAGCACAAACGCTTTTTAAATCATCAATAAGTTTTAGGGTATTAGTTTGTAACTTAGTTTCTATTACCACGAATAGGCTCCATAATTAAATTCTTTTAAATATTCATTTACAATCAATTGATTGAGATAGTCAGATGCGTTAATGCTAAGATTGATATTTTGGCGTTCCACAAAATGTTCAATAATATTTGGCATAACCATTCGTTTAAAATAACTTTCGTTATCCAATATTTGTAAGTTACACAAAACTAGATCATCCGTATTTTGTTTAACACCTAATAGTGCTTCATAAATATTGCGTTCCGATGCTTGAGTTTGATGATTTTCTAATAGGCGTTTATGTAATCGGGTGTACTTTCGATCATCTTGATACTTTTTCCGAAGTAGTTCATTTTGGCGGTTGAGTTCTTTAATACGCTGATAAATATGATTTAATACTGGTATATTTTGTTTCATCTCTTCTTGTGTGATTTCACGTAAATTTTTCTTTTTGAACAGCCTTTCTAATTCTTCTTTGAGCGTGATAAATTTGGTATCTTCTTGGTCAAAATTGTTACTTAATGCTTCACGCGTTTTACGAAGTGTTTCTTTAAATTCATCGGCAAGTATTAGTTCTTCTTCCCCGACTTTGATAAATTCAAAAATAATATCTTCCAGAGCGATATTGATTAAGTTGAGATCATCACGGCCTTGTTCAATGCTTTCTTTATAATTTAAAGTAGTTAACCTATCGCCCGTCATTCGATAAAGATGATTGAGCTTTTCGAAATCAAGGTGAGTTAAAAAAACATGATCTTGTTGTAAACGAATAATATTATAAAGGCTTCTGGCATCCTCTAACGCTCTTTTTAAAATATTTAACGTTTTTTTATCATCAATTTGATTGATTTGATCACTAAAAATTTCTGCGTTTTCACAATCAAAACGGAATAATACATCTTTGATATGCTCGATTTCTGCTGCAATTTCTTTAGACGACTTAAATAAGTGTGAATAATGCTCAATCTCATCACCCAACTCTTCTTGTAGCTCATTAAAATAAGCGCGATTTGTTGCATCGAATTCTTTACGTATATCTGCAAAATCGACAACATAGCCATAACGAAAATCTTTATAAGGTCGGTTAACTCGTGTGAGTGCCTGTAGCAAGTTATGTTGGCGAATAATACGTCCAAGATAGAGCTTTTTAAGCCGTTTAGCATCAAAACCAGTAAGTAACATATTGTAAACAAATAGAAAATCAATATTTCCTGCTTTAAATTCTTCTACCAATATTTTACGATCTTCTTTGGTTCCAACATCATGTAAAATTAGTGCAGCAGAATTCACCCGACAATTTTGCCATTTTTTAGTCTCATAATGACTATTCGGTTCCGCGATTTTTAAAACAGAATAAATACTTTCATTGGCCGCCTTGAGTGGTGCTTGTCTTGACTGCCCAGCGTATTTTTCATTAAAAATCGTAAACATTTGCTTTGCTTGTTCGGCACTATCACAAATTACCATACCTCCAATTGATGCGTCATTATAGGCATGACGACTGGTTTCAAAGTCAGTAATAATGTAATCAAGCATTGGCTCGACAAAATGGGGATCGGCATACACTAAAGAACGGTTAATTTCACCTTGCTTAACTTCAATTTCATCAATCGCTTTTTGTAGTGAACATTTATAACGTGTTGCAATGTCTTCACGAATTAAACGTAATGTATAACCATCAGAAATAGAGGCATTGTAATAGTATTTATGAATATAATTACCAAATAAACGACGTGAGTTATTGTCGCCTAACAGTGGTGTTCCGGTTAGACCAATATGAATGGCATCTCGATCAGACTCAGTAAGATTAGCTAAAAAACTACCCGTGGGTTTGTAGCTGCGATGGACTTCATCTAGAAAATAAATACGCTGAATTGAAAGGTTATAATCGTTATTTAAAATAACATCAGGATCGTCTTTAAATTTCTGAATATTAACAACCGTAATTTCAGGACGACCACTATGATTATGAATCGCTTTTTGATTTTTAATTTCTTGGCTAAACTGTTCTCGAGAATTAATAACATGGACGACTAATCCTCGGTTAGTAAATTCGCATTGAGCTTGTTCCAGCAAATCAATCCTATCTACAATAAAATAGAACTTAGGAATAATTTGCTTTTTTTGAAAATAATCGGTTAAAAATTGTACATTATAATAGGTTAATGCGGTTTTTCCACTACCTTGAGTGTGCCAAACAATACCCTTTTTAATATTGCTATTAAGTCGCTCTTCAATAGCTTTAGTAGCAAAGATCTGCGGATAACGCATGATATGTTTTTGCAAACCATCTCGTTCAGAAACATAAGCTAAAGCATATTGTAAGATGAAAGTTAAGCGTTGCCGACTTAATAGGGACGTACAAATTCGATTAGTTGGTCGATTGGGGTCTTTATTAATATCAAATTCCGAACTGGCACGAATAACTTCCAAGTTGTTGTCTTTTAAAATGGTCAGCTCTTGTTCTTCTTTTAGTGGCTTAAGTAACGTTGAAAAGTTTAAATTCTCTTCTTCTCGGAAGTAGTTAAAGCTCAGTTTATGATAAGATGGGCTAGCATAAAATGCGCCATCAATTGGCTGCAATGCATTTTCATCATATTCCATATTATTAGAAAAAATCATGAACTGTGTAATATTAACGAAACGCCTAAATTTTTTATTCTGAAAACGTCTATTGATGCGATTATACTCATCTTGCATTCCCTTGCGATTGTTCGGTTTTTTTACTTCAATAAAAATAAGTGGTAAACCATTAATCAATAAAGTAATATCGGGCCGAAACTCTTCATCTTCGTTTTGATAGGTCAACTCTGTCACAACATGAAAGCTATTATTATTAAAATTTTCAAAATCAATCAGTTTGATACCAGAACGATTAATTAGCATTTTATAAAAAGCTTTACCAAGATCTTCATTGTCAAGGCTCAAACTAATATCTTGTAACAGACGATTAATATCGTCATGACTTAGATCTGGATTAATTCGAGACATGGCTTCATGAAATTGAATTGGAAATATGTTGGTATTTTTATCCCATTGCTGAGTTTTAAGTGATAGATATTGATATCCCAAACGGACTAAATGCAGAATAACAGGAATCTTTACACGAGTATCTTCATTAAATTTCATTATTTTTACCAATGTTGGTCGCTTTAAAAGGAGAGCTCTAGCAGTAATTATAACAAAATTTGGTAAATAGAAAAATTCAATCAAATATAGGAGAGTTGATCATTGATAAAAAATTAATAATAGACATAACGGATTGTCATAATTAAATCATCTGAAATAAAAAGTCCTAACTTTATGATTGAAAAATACTGTCAACTGTATTTGTTATGATAGTAATTGTTTAAAATAAGCGATCCCCATCATGCAAGGTGATTTCTTTATCAATGATATGTTTCTTGTGGATCTCGGTATTGCTTAGGGGATTTAGTTACTCTTCCTATCAATACTCCTTATATAGATCACAAAGAAATTGTTACACGAAATTTTGTAATATAGAATTGTGTCCTAAAAATGTACCAATTTGGGTTGGATTCACTTGCGTTAATCTGGATGGGTTACAAACAGCAAACCTTTAATTATTAATTTTTCAATTAATTAATTGTTTTAATAGCCTGCTATGGAACAATAAGTGGTGGAGCTGGGGGGATTTGAACCCCCGTCCGAAATTTCTACATCCTTGGTACTACATGCGTAGTTTGTCTTTATATTTCGCCTACCTGCTGCGGACAAACACGCTACCGATAGACTAGCTTGATTAAGTTTAATGCTTCCGCCCCAAGCAAGGCTTCCACACGATCTCGTTTGGGTTTGACTCCTCTTGATCCCCGTCCTACGAGCGGAGGCTAGGGAGAGAAGGCTCTATGCAGGTTATTAAGCTGCTAGTGCGTAGTTTTCGTCGTTTGCGACTATTTTTTTGCGGTTTATTTACGAGGCCTACCGCACCTCGGCATGCACCTTGGGTTTCGCAAATCCCGTCGAATCCAGAATCAGCCCCAATTGTGATAAGTAACGTAATACAATATCAGGACATTATAGGTGAAATCAAGCATGAATACAAGTTAGCTTAGTTTGGGTTAGGCAATCAAATGTTTGTTTTATGATAGTTTTGCTCTTATTAAAAGCGTTAAATAGTTTCATTTGTAAATGTGACTTTATAACTAGCGTTAGAGGGGATGGGTTACAAAGCTGACATGAATAATTAGTGGATGTTGAAAAAGTAAAAAATTTTACTTTTTTTGAAAAAAATTTAATTAAACAAATAAAAATAAATCAAATAATTAAAAATTATTTTAATAAAATTTCAAAAATATCTGAAATTAAATTGAACTTTTTGGGTTTTTGCTTGTCTATATTAACAGATTACGTTTTTTCATTTTTTGCCCTCCACTCGAATTTCGGGTGGATTTTTTTTATCTGTCATCTTTCTTCTTTATATTTACCTATCATTATAATGACTTGAAATTGTTTGCACACAAAAGAGCATAGCGATAGTATAAGTGCATATTCTTAAATAGCATTATTTTTAACAAAATCAAGTAAGCACTAGACATAATTTTTGTATTATTCCTAATATATTTATCAATGCCTTTGAAAAGTGAGTAAAAATTTACTCAGAAAGGGCTACATTGCTGTAAGATTGAGGTCTTTATGTTATTAACAAAAAGAACACAGGGGCATTTAATTGCATTAATGACTGTGTTTTTTTGGGGAACGACGTTTATTTCTACCAAAACATTATTAATTGAGTTTAAACCGATAGAGATTTTATTTTTTCGTTTTTTACTGGGTTATGTAACTCTCTGGATTCTATGCCCTCGTTTGTTAGTTTGGCAAGGAGTAAAACAAGAGTTCATGTTTTTATGTGCTGGATTATGTGGGATTACCTGTTATTTTTTATGTGAAAATATTGCATTAACCTATACTACTGCTTCAAATGTAGGAATTATCACAACATTAGCCCCCATATTTACTGCGCTATTAGCTATGTTTTTTCTCAAGGCTGAAACACCACCTAAGCGTTTTTACGTTGGTTGTTTATTTGCCTCGATTGGCGTTGGATTAATCTGCTTTAATGGCAAATATGTGCTTGCCATGAATCCGCTTGGTGATCTGCTCGCTATGCTAGCCTGTTTATTTTGGGCATGTTATTCGATTTTAACTAAAAAAAGTAGTCATCGAGGGTATAACACGATTTTATTAACCCGACGATTCTTTTTTTATGGTTTATTGCTCATGCTTCCAGCACTTTATTTATTCGATTTTAAACTAAATTTAGCCCGATTTAGCAATACAACCAATTTGTTTAATATTCTGTTTTTAGGATTAGGGGCATCTGCAATTTGTTTTGCATCTTGGAATTATGCGGTGAAATTAGTGGGGGCTGTAAAGATTAGCATTTATCTCTATCTGGTTCCTGTGTTAACGATTATTGGTGCGGTAATTATATTGAATGAGCCGTTTACTTGGCTTGCTGCGTTTGGCACATTATTTACGCTCTGTGGTGTGTTATTATCCGAGCGAAAAGTTAAGTTAAAAAGATAGTTTGATTTATATCATTATATCAAATCAAAAAAGTAGAAAAAAATCGCCTCTTTTTTTGCTAACTAAAATTTTAGGTCATCTTAGTTTATTCGCTTATCAATGGCATCAAGTATAATTTGACCTAAATGTTAATTATATCTCAAAATAGTGTCCCGCATTAAGGAAGTGATAAATCGAATGAGTCAGGAATCAAAGAAAATGGTCGATCAACAAAAAATTATCAATAATGTTCAAACTTTTGTTAAACAAAAACTTGCTGACGATTTTTCTGGTCATGATATGGCGCATATTGAAAGAGTAGTTAAATTGGCAAAACAAATTTTAAAACATGAGCCAACAGCCAATTACTTTATCGTGATTTTAAGTGCCTATCTTCATGATGTTATCGATGAAAAAGTGGTATCAGATGTGAATCACGCCATGAGTGAGTTACACGATTTTTTAATTCAACAAACGATCAGTCAAAGCGAAATTAAACATATTTTTGACATTATTGAAAATATGTCATATCGAAAAAATCTTACTCAAAAAAAAGAATTGTCGTTAGAAGGGCAAATTGTACAAGATGCAGATCGATTAGATGCCATTGGTGCTATTGGTATCGCTCGGACGTTTTACTATGGGGGTAACAAGCACAATATTATGTATGATCCCACTATATTACCCAGAACATCATTAAATGAAGAAAACTATAAACAACCTAATACAGTAATAAACCATTTTTATGAAAAACTCTTTTTACTCAAAGATAGGATGAATACACAAATTGCTAAAAAAATCGCATTAAAACGTCACGCTATATTGGTTGAGTTTGTGAATCAATTCGAAAAAGATTGGGATGGTGATGAAGAAGAGATAATACTCTAAATTAATTGATAATATCGATATGATCGATATAATTGATCAATAATCTGAATAAAATAGAAGGGGTTATCATGACGATTTCGATCAACAGTAAAGTAATGCTTAGTCATCATGTAGCAATGCAGCAACTCGGTTTTGGCACTTATCAATTAACTGATTTTGATGAATTATCATGTGCAGTAAATGCGGCTATTAATGCGGGATATCGAGCGTTTGATACCGCTCAGCTTTACCAGAACGAAAAGCAACTCGGGCAAATTCTTAAAGATTGCCATGTCGCACGTGATAAATTGTTTATTACCACTAAAATCAATAATAGCAATCAAGGTTATGATAAAACATTAGCGGGTTTTAATCAGTCGCTAAAAGATTTACAGCTTGATTACCTCGATCTTTTTTTAGTTCACTGGCCATTAAGTGACACTTTTTTTGATACATGGAAGGCGTTCGAAAAACTGTATGAAGAAAAGCGTGTGCGGGCAATCGGCGTTTGTAATTTTCAAATCTCGCATTTAGAATTACTCTCAACCAAAGCAAATATTAAACCCATGCTTAATCAAATCGAGATTCATCCTTATTTAACTCAAATCGAATTAGTGGAATATTTACGACAACAAAAGATTGCTATTGAAGCTTGGTCACCGTTGGCTCGTAACAAAGTCATTAATGATCCGCTTCTTATTAAAATTGGTAATAAATATCAGAAATCAGCATCACAAGTGACATTACGCTGGCATATTCAAAATGGTTACATTGTGATCCCTAAATCAGCACATCCGGATCGAATTATGCAGAATGCTAATATTTTTGATTTCGAACTCACTTCAGATGAAATACAAGCGATTAATGGACTTAACCAAAATCAACGCGTAGGGCCGAATCCAGATAACGTTTATCAAAAAAATGGTTTTTGATGGTAAAAGATAAGATCTCTCTTATCGAGAGATCATGAATCAGTAAGGAATGGGCGCCCCAACTAAGGATAGAACAATCGGCAGAGTAATTAAACTGATTAAAGTACTGAAAAAAGTGGCACTTGATACAAGTTCAGGGTGTGTGTCAAATTGTACCGACATTAATGTCGTGTTTGCCGCACTTGGCATTGCCGCTAGTACTATTAGCACTTGCTTATATACCGGTGCAATAGGCATGAAGTAGACCATGGCACAAGCAACAATTGGCGATAGAATCATCCGAGTGAGGAGTGCAAAAGATAATTTAGGATAATCCAGTTGGGTGATTTTTATTTTCGCTAATTGCATACCTAATATAATCATAATCACCACGATGGATGCGTCACCAATCATCCCAATGGACGTCATAATCGATTTAGATAAGGGAATGTTACAAAGTTGAAAAAGGATACCTAAAAACGCTCCATACGCCACAGGCATTCGAATAACTTTGTTAATGACATCTTTTTGCGTAACGATATCATCTCGTGCGCTACCTTTTGCCGCATAATAGATACCAACAGTACTCATGACAAATTGTTGTAGCACCATCATAATTACGCCCAGATCAAATCCTATTGTGCCAAAAAAGACAAGCAATACGGGTGTGCCATAATTACCATTGTTCATAAAGCAAGCGCTTAAAATCATTGCACAGCGTTCTTTGCTGGAGTATTTCATCAAAATAGACCAAATCGAAATAATGATGACTAAAGCAAAACAGAGACCAAAAATATAGCAAATATAAAATAAGTATTCTGTTGTTAAGGTATGTGTATAAAATGTTTTAAATGCCAAAAAGGGTGAAAGCACATACAGTGACATTTTGGACAGGTTTGCCACATCAAAATGTAATTTTTTCTGCGCAATAAATCCCACCACGAAAATACAAAAAATAGGAAACAAAATAGTAAAAAATTGCATAGTTATTATCTTTAATTTATGTGATTAATTCATTGCATCGAGCGCAACAATGATGGATTGTTTTAGTTTATGACAAGTATCATCATCAAGGGCATGGTTATGTTTGTCGGTCAAAATAAACAGATCCTCGATATGTTCGCCGATAGTGGCAATTTTGGCACTCCTTAAAGATATTTCTAAGTTCGCAAAAACTTCTCCAACACAAGCTAAAAGTCCTGGTCTGTCTAAAGCAATCAATTCCATATAGGTTTGACTTTCGTTAAAGGATGATAAAAAGTTAATTTGTGTCGGCACTGAAAAATAGCGTAATCGTTGTTTAGGCGGTTTTACCGTAACACCTTTATAAGTCGGTTGTTGTAATGTTTTTTCAAGTGCATTTATTATACCTTCATGGCGATCAGATTGAACGGTATTGCCGTTAGGTTCCAGTACAATAAAGGTATCAAGCGCAAATCCTTGTTTATTGGTGATGATAAGCGCTTCAAGTATATTTAAATTGTGCATACTTAAGTTGTTGCAGACGGTAGCAAACAAATAAGGTCGGTCTGGTGAGTAAATAACGATTTCTGTACCACCATGATACGGCGTCGAATTGATCATAACTAGTGTTTGCGTTAAGTCGTGGTTTAACAAATTTTGAGCATGCCACACAATCTGTTCGGTAGTGTAGCGCAAAAAGTAATCAACCCGATAGTTTAGCCAAAAGTTTTTGACGTGTTGCTCATCATAATTTTGAGCGATTAAGATGGATAGTGCTTCTTGCTTGTGTTGACGAGCAATACTCCGCTGTTCCGGTATTTGGTGTATTCCAATATCAAATAAGTGTTCGGCATTAAAATACAGTTGACGTATTAAGCTTTGTTTCCAACTGTTCCAAAGTGTTTCGTTCGTCGCACACACATCAGCAACGGTTAAGCAGAGTAAATATTGAAGGCGACGCCGACTTTTAACTTGTTGAACAAATTCTTGAATCACAGCAGGATCTTGTAAGTCTCGATTTTGTGCCGTGACTGACATTAGTAAATGATAGCGTACTAACCAAATAATCAGATCAGTATCTTTTGTTTCAAGCTCATGTAATTGACAAAATTTTTCAACTAATTTAGCACCAATTTCAGAATGATCACCATGTCGACCTTTACCGATATCATGAAATAAACCCGTAATAATTAACAGTTCAGGTTTGGATAATTTAGCAAAAACGTTTGAGCTATTAGGATGCTTTTGTTTCCCTTGTTCTGATTTTAAACTATCAAGCTCTATTAATAATCGTACCGTATGTTCATCAACTGTATAGGTATGAAATAGATCAAATTGCATCATACCAGCGATATGTTTCCAACCAGGTATATAGACCGCTAAAATACCATAACGATGCATGGGTAAAATTGCTTTTGCAATGGCATCTGGATGCTTAATGATTAACATAAATAGTGTTCTGGCTTTAGGGTGTTCACATAATAATGTGGTAAGTTTTCGCCTTGCAGAGCGTAACTGACGAATGGTATTAGAATAGAGACCGATGATTTGAGGATTGAGCAAAATGGTGTAAAACAGCTGTAATATCATTGTCGGATCTTTTTTAAAGATACTATCATCTTTTACATCAATTAATTTTTCTCGGATTTGAAAGTGCTCATCGATAGCATAGGGTTTATTGCTTGGATTAACTTCAAGAATAGACTCATCAAATAATTGCAGTAACATCTGATTGAGTTCAGTAACGTTGTGTGCAATTCGGTAGTAATCATGCATCATTTGTTCAACAGGTGCATTTCCTTGACCTTGATAGCCTAAAAGCTTGGCGATACTTAATTGACGATCAAAAAGCAATCGGTTGTCATAGCGAGTAATGACACTGTGAAGGGCAAAACGAATACGCCATAAAAATTTACGACAAGTTCTAAATTCGTCTACCTCTTCGGGAGTGAGGTAATGAAAATCAGCAATTTTTTGCAAAAATTCATCGCCAAAGTGACGAATCGCAATCCATTGAATAATTTGCATATCACGTAGACCGCCCGGACTATTTTTTAAATCAGGTTCAAGATTATAAGTTGTACTGTGATATTGCTGATGCCGGGCTTGTTGTTCGGCAATTTTAGCACGATAAAAAGCAGGAGAAGGCCAAATTTTATCACTAAAAATGTGTTGTCGAAGCGTTTTTAATAATAGATTATTACCCGCAACCCATCTTGATTCAATTAGATTGGTCATGATAGTAATATCGTTTTTAGCTTCTTGCAAACACGTTTTTAGCGTTCTGACACTATGACCTATATCTAAATGAAGATCCCAAAGCAGCCGTACTAACTCGCCGATTTGTTTTTCGATGTCATAATTAAGCGGGTAATCACTTAATATCAAAATATCAATATCTGACAAAGGGTGTAGCTCTGCTCGCCCATACCCCCCGACAGCGATTAATGCAATACGATTATTTTTTAAAGCTGATGAAGTTTGATCGGGAATTTGAAAATAGCACCATAATCGTGCAAGTAATTTATCGATAAATTGACTGCGTAGATGCACTAATTCATCAATATCTGCATTTTGTTTAAATTGCTTCATCGACCATTGTTGAAATTGGTCAAGGTGTTGTTTGAGAAAGTTAATATTTATCTCAGCATCACTAAAATCAAGTGGTGAAATAGGATAAATTAAATGCACTTGCGTCATGGGAATAAAATTAAGACCATTCAATAATCATATCGTCACCTGATTTTCACAGACTGTCAAGCAACAGTTTAGTTTGTTGCTTGAACTTTTGTTTTAATTTTTTACACGGTCACAATTTATTTCTACATTCATTTTTCGATTTGCGTTTGGAGCATTATCGATAAGAATTTCAGTTAATTCCGTTGTTTTGAATTTGTCTGGTGATAAATAGTTCATGGTCTTTTGCGTTTTTGATGTAACACCATTATTGGATTTTATATCCATTGAATCATTATAATAAGCTTTTAAATTATATGGATAAGATGTATCTGTACCAAAATTGAAAAATAAGGTATTGTCCTTCATAAAATACCTAATCATCCCTTTATCTTGTTTGAGTGGTGCATAGTCAGAAAATTTACCATTTTCCCATTTTGCCTCTTGCCCTGAAAATGTGCAATCCCACTCACCAATAAGCATTTCTTCAGTTACTTTTTTTTCACCACAACCAACCAAAACTAAACCGACAAGACTACTCAATAAAAGTTTTTTCATATTAAAACCTATAATTAATGTAAGTAAAAATGAAGTAAGTTTTTTCAAGATCGATGAATAGTACTGTTTCAAACGTTAGTGCAACTACAATATAACACAGTTTTATTTAATTATGCTTCAAATATTGATAGTAATTAACACGAAAACATTTACTGTTATCTATTATGATTTATACCCCAAAAAAACAACATAATTTCGTCAAGCTAAATAGCAATTCGATAGTTTTTACCTTACATTTTAAATATCATAAACTAAATAAAAGCGTTGATAGGCTTTTATTTTAGTTATAGCTAATTTTTTGTATCGATTGAATCATTAGCATTTTCATAAACTAAAGCGGAACCCTTAGTTAATATTGCAGATACCGAAACATCAGATAATTTTATCGTATGCTGACCTGGTTTTAAATCATACTTAGATACAGGAATCGCATTGTTATCAAGATAGATAGCATAACCAATAATTTGTTGTGCTTGATTCAAATCATTATTGACGTTAATACTGATTGATGTATTGATTTTGCGAAATGTCGAATTTTGGTGATTACTGATCTTTTGTTCTAATTTTTTTGACATTTCAACAACCATACCACCTGACTCGTTATTGCGTATTTGGATATCGCCATTACCCGTTTTTCCTCCTACCATAATCGGTATTTCAAATACTGCTTTAGAATCCATTTTTTCTCGATAACATTCAATATATTTTGCATCCGCAAAAATTTTTTGAATTTCATTTTTTGCTTTTATTAACGTGGATGATTCTTGTCGTGAATCTTTAAAGTCAGTACATGATGAAACTTCAATCAATATTTTTGACTGTACGGTTTTTGCTGTTTCACTTTGCACGTCGCTAAGGTTTACTGTCGGTGCTAATTCAACTTTACAACCTGATAGTAACGTAATAGCAATTAAACTTACCATGAATTTATTCATTTTACTTCTTACTTCCTTTTGATTTATTTAACTAATATCGGTTAAATAATACAATTAAAAAGATTATTAATCAAACATTAAGAAATGTAATATAAATTAAAAAAAGAAATTGGATTGTAATTACTTGGATTTGGTTAACCGCTAAAGACAAAACATGCACAGGCTTTAGTACTAAACCTGTGCAAGTCAGGATAGGAAGTTTTAATGACAGCGTAAATTATAAAGTAAAATCACTCAAATCATCTTCATTGATTTCAGAATCAATTTGACCGACTAGATAAGAGCTCATTTCGGCTTCTTGTGGCGCAACTTGAACATTGTCGGATACTAACCAATTATTGATCCATGGAATCGGGTTAGATTTTACCTCGTAAGGCAATTTCAATCCGACCGCTTGCATACGAATATTGGTGATGTATTCAACATATTGACATAAAATATCTTTATTTAAGCCAATCATTGAACCGCCTTCAAATAAGTATGCTGCCCACTCTTTTTCTTGATTCGCTGCTTGTAAAAACAGGTCATAGCAGTCTTGTTCACACTCTTTTGCGATTTCAGCCATTTCAGGATCATCTTCACCACTACGAAGCGTATTAATCATAAATTGAGTTCCCGTTAAGTGTAGGGCTTCATCACGGGCAATGAGTTTGATGATTTTTGCATTTCCTTCCATTAGTTCTCGTTCAGCGAAAGCAAATGAACAAGCAAAGCTGACATAAAAACGAATGGCCTCAAGGGCATTAACACTCATTAAGCAAAGGTACAGTTTCTTTTTCAATTCACGTAAGCTTATAGTAATGGTTTTATTGTTAACCGTGTGATTCCCTTCACCCAATAAGTTGTAATAGCTTGCATAACTAATCAGATCATCATAATAACCCGCAATGTCACCCGCACGTTTTTGGATCTCTTTATTTGTCACAATATCATCAAATACCACTGAGGGATCATTGACAATGTTACGTATGATGTGTGTGTAAGAACGAGAGTGAATTGTTTCTGAAAACGACCACGTTTCTACCCAAGTTTCAAGTTCAGGAATTGAAATTAAAGGGAGTAAAGCAACGTTTGGACTACGACCTTGAATCGAATCCAATAACGTTTGGTATTTTAAATTACTGATGAAAATATGTTTTTCATGTTCGGGTAGTGCCGCATAGTCAATGCGGTCTTGAGATATATCGACTTCTTCCGGACGCCAAAAAAAAGAAAGTTGCTTTTCGATTAATTTTTCGAACATTTCATATTTTTGTTGGTCATAACGCGCCACATTAACTGGTTGACCAAGAAACATGGGTTCTTTAAGCTGATCGTTATGTACATGCGAAAAGGTACTGTAATTCATATTCATAATCGTACTCCTAACTGAATTTAGTTACTTTTACCACTACCTGTCGACAGCGGAAAAGGGGCAATATTGGGGGATCAAAATCCCCCATTGAATGTTTTTAAAGTGATGCTTTGTTTTTGTCTAAAAGGGCAATTAAATTTTACAAGCCCCGCCTTCACAACCGTCATCACTTTCAGTTAGTGCAATATCCCCTTGAATATCTTCAGCCCCATCGCGTGTGTTATGGTAGTAGAGTGTTTTGACACCAAATTTATATGCGGTTAATAAATCAGCAAGCAGCTGTTTCATCGGTACTTTGTCATTCGGGAATTTTGTCGGATCATAATTGGTGTTAGCCGAAACTGATTGATCGATAAATTTCTGCATAATACCAACTAATTGTAAATAACCCGTGTTATTAGGAATTTGCCAAAGTAGTTCATAGAAGTTTTTTAAATCTTTATAGTCAGGTACTACCTGCTTTAAGATGCCATCTTTCGATGCTTTAACGCTGACATATCCTCGAGGTGGCTCGATACCATTAGTCGCGTTAGATATTTGCGAAGACGTTTCAGAAGGCATTAACGCCGATAAGGTTGAATTACGTAGACCATGGGTTTTAATTGATTCACGCAGCGCTTCCCAATCATAATGTAATGGCTCTTTAGTAATGGTATCAAGATCCTTTTTATAGGTATCTATCGGTAATATCCCTTGTGAATAGGTCGTTTCGTTAAATAAGTTACATGCACCTTTTTCTTTCGCTAGGTTATTTGATGCTTTTAAAAGATAATATTGCATCGCTTCAAACGTGCGGTGGGTTAAATTATTAGCGCTGCCGTCTGAATATTTTACCCCATGTTTTGCTAAATAATAGGCATAGTTAATGACACCAATGCCTAATGTACGGCGATTAATGGATGAATTGCGAGCAGCAGGAACAGGGTAATCCTGATAATCAAGCAGTGAATCAAGGGCACGAACCGTTAAATCGGCAAGCTCTTCAAAATCATCTAACGATTGAATTTCACCTAAATTAAAGGCGGACAGTGTACATAGTGCTATTTCACCCTTTTCATCGTTGACATTATTCAGCGGTTTAGTTGGTAACGCAATTTCCATACATAAATTAGATTGATGTACAGGCGCAAGCTGAGCATTGAATGGACTGTGAGTATTACAGTGGTCAACATTTTGAATATAAATACGTCCAGTTGATGCACGTTCTTGCATTAACAAGGCAAAGAGTTCTACCGCTTTTACTACACGTTTTCGAATGTTTACATCTTGTTCATATTGATGATACAGCGCATCGAATTTTGCTTGATCGGCAAAAAACGCCTCGTATAGACCCGGAACATCTGACGGGCTAAAAAGGGTAATGTTTTCGTTTTGGATTAAGCGTTGATACATTAATTTATTAATCTGAACACCATAATCCAAATGTCGAACACGGTTTTCTTCAACACCTCGATTGTTACGTAAAACCAATAGACTTTCGACTTCTAAATGCCAAAGCGGGTAAAATACCGTTGCAGCACCACCACGAACACCGCCTTGTGAACAGGATTTTACCGCTGTTTGAAAATATTTATAGAATGGGATACAACCGGTGTGGAAAGCTTCACCACCACGAATTGAACTACCAAGCGCTCGAATTTTGCCCGCATTAACCCCAATGCCTGCACGTTGTGACACATATTTGACAATTGCGCTTGCCGTCGCATTAATAGAATCTAAGCTGTCATCACATTCGATAAGTACACATGAACTAAATTGGCGTGTTGGGGTGCGAACACCGGCCATAATTGGCGTTGGTAATGAAATTTTAAAAGTTGAGACTGCATCATAAAAGCGTTTGATGTAGCTAAGACGCGTATCTTTAGGGTAATTAGCAAAAAGACAAGCTGCGACTAAAATGTATAAAAACTGTGCGCTTTCATAAATCTCGCCTGTTACCCGATTTTGAACTAAGTATTTTCCTTCAAGCTGTTTTACTGCTGCGTACGAAAAAGACATATCACGCCAATGATCGATAATTTTATCCATTTGTTCAAACTCTTCTTGCGTATAATCTTCAAGTAAGTGTTTGTCATAACGGTCACTTGCCACTAGTTTTTTTACATGTTCATAAAGTGGTGGAGGAGTAAATTGGTTATACGCTTTTTTACGTAAATGAAAAATGGCTAAACGTGCAGCCAAATATTGATAATCTGGTGAATCTTGCGATATAAGATCGGCGGCAGCTCGAATAATTGTTTCATGAATATCAGATGTTCGGATCCCATCATAAAATTGAATATGTGAACGTAATTCAACTTGAGATACCGAAACATTTTCTAATCCTTCTGCTGCCCATGTAATTACCTTGTGAATTTTATCAAGATTGATAGGTTCTTTCTTACCATCTCGCTTGGTCACAAATATTGATTTATTCATTTTCCATCCAGTTTTATCCCGTTTTTTGTGGAGCCTATCATAATTGATATTTGTCAAAATATACAATATATAGTGCCTATTAATCATTTTATTACTATATATAGTGTATTTATTAGTCAGTTAACATTTTTTTATTTTGTTAACTATCGGTTAGTAAACGTTTTTTTCTGTAATAAAATAAAATGGTTTAGAAAGGTTTTACTTATGAATCATTTTTGGTTTTTATAACGTTGAATTGCGCTTGCTTTATTTTGGGCTTCTAACCATGCAAGTTTATCGGCATAATTTTTTTCTGCACCACGATCAGTTGGTTGATAATATTTACTATCGGCCATTTCAGGCGGAAAATAATTTTCACCTGCTGCAAAAGCATTAGGTTCATCATGTGCATAACGGTATTGTGCTCCATAGCCCAAATTTTTCATTAGACTGGTTGGTGCATTACGTAAATGTTCAGGTACATCATAGTCTGGCTTAGATTGCGCGTCACTCATAGCTTGTTTGAAAGCAAGATAGACGGCGTTACTTTTCGGTGCACAAGCCAAATAAACTATAGCTTGCGCAATGGCGCGTTCTCCCTCGGCGGGGCCAACACGCGTAAAACAATCCCACGCCGCCAATGCAACTTGCATTGCTCTTGGATCAGCATTGCCGACATCTTCAGAGGCAATTGCCAGTAATCGACGAGCAACATAGAGGGGATCACCACCAGCAGTAATGATTCTTGCATACCAGTATAATGCAGCGTCAGGCGCAGAACCACGAATTGATTTATGGACGGCAGAAATCAAATCATAATATCGGTCACCTTGATTATCGAATCTGGCACTACGCTCACCCATGACTTCTTTGAGTAACGCTGGTGTTAGTTCATTGCCACCGGACATATCCACTAATAATTCAAGTGTATTCAGTGCACGTCTGGCATCCCCCCCGACAAATTCAGCAATCTGTTTTTTTGTTTCTGGTGGTAACACGACATGTTTATTGCCATAACCTCGAACCGGATCATCAATGGCTTGTTGTAAAATATTTTCGATATCGGCATTGGTTAATGATTTGAGTAAATAAACCCTAGCTCGTGATAACAGCGCTGAATTGAGTTCGAATGACGGATTTTCAGTTGTCGCCCCAATAAAAGTAACTGTACCATTTTCAACATAAGGCAAAAATGCATCTTGTTGGCTTTTATTAAAACGATGAACTTCATCAACAAATAAGATCGTACGGATACCCGCTTGCTGATTGATTTTTGCACGCTCAATGGCTTCACGAATATCTTTGATTCCGGATGTGACTGCCGAAATTCTTTCGACTTTAGCATGAGCATGATGCGCTATAATTTCAGCTAATGTGGTTTTCCCAGTTCCCGGAGGCCCCCATAAGATCATTGAATGAAGGTTTCCGGCTTCAATTGCTTTCGGTAATGGTTTTCCTGCTCCTAGTAGCTGAGTTTGTCCAATGTATTCTGATAAATTACGTGGACGCATTTTTGCCGCTAAAGGCTGAAATTCATCAGTCGTAAAATCAAATGACATGCTAGGCATAACAGGTAGTATCCAAGTTTGAAAAATTCATTATATTATATACTTGTTAATTGATAAGTGAAAAAGAAAAGAAAATAACTTTTCGAACTTAACGAAAAACGGTAATATTTTGACCTAATCAGATTTACGAACACTATTTAACGCTTTGTTATAGATAAAAAAAGTAAGGATTCGTTATGAAACAATTTTTAGTATTAATGGGATTATTAGTTAGCGTATCCGCTTGGGCAGGTGATAAAGAGGTCTTACAACAGCGTTTAGACAAAGTTGACGGATTTTATGCACGCTTTTCACAAGATGTAAAAACAGCAGATAATCAGCAAGTTCAGGAAGGAAAGGGGGATCTTTGGGTAACAAGACCTTACTATTTTAATTGGAGAATGACAGAGCCAGAGGAAACAACTATTATTTCGGATGGAAGTAATATGTGGGTCTATACGCCAACAGTCGAACAAGTCACGGTGATGGATTTAAAAAAAGCCGTTGATAATCGTTTAATGCTTTTAATTACCGATAGTCATAATCCTATTTGGAACCACTATCAAGTTACACGTAAACAAGATTCATTCACTTTAAAGCCAACAGACAGTTCAAGTCAGAATTTTATCATTTCAGTGTTACCAAGCGGAATGATTTCCAATTTTACGATTATTGAGGAAGATGGACAACGCAGTTTTTATGATCTATCGCACCAAAAACTTGGAAAAGTAGAACTCAGTAAGTTTCATTTTGAACCGCCTTTAGGCATTCAAATTGACGATCAACGATAAGTGATCAATGCATTTAAAGTAATCAAAGTCATTATCGATTATCATTTTGAGCCTTAAACACAAGATAGCGTCAATTAATTTTGCTAAATTTATTTTTAATTAGTTGATAGCTACGAGTGAGTTAAAGCTTGATGATTTGTTTAGTTTAGTCTAATTCATTGTTATTGATACTAATGACGGGATTATCAGAAAATAAATAGTGATCACGTCTTGTTTCAAAATCTTTATTTGCAGCATCAAAAAGTGCTTTTTTAGTGTTTTCTAAATGCTGCCACATCGCTAATTTTGCTGCTTTAGGATCTCGATTAATTAAAGCTTCCAAAATTTGGTTATGTTCATCTGCCCAATTATTAATGGTTTGTTCTGGCATATTTTCATGAAGTTTTTTCCATAAAGGATTTAACGTGCGCTGTTGCCATGTCTCTTCAACAATGATAGTTAAAGCACTGTTACGAGTAATCATGGCAATCTGAGTATGGAATTTAATATCCCAATAGGGATCGCGATGATGATCTTCTTTTTGAGCATTATGTTGAATTTCTAATAATTTAACAATATCTCCCTTGGTGATTTGTGTGGCAGCAAATTCAGCAATATTACTCTCAATAAGTTGGCGTGCTTGCAACAATTCAAAAGGCCCACTTTTTACAAAATTTAATCCTCCTGAAGTTGATGAAAGGTTTTTAAGCGAGCTATTGCCAATAACGTGGATACCCGATCCTTTACGTGCTTCAACAAAACCTTCAACTTCTAACATGATTATTGCTTCTCTTACGACAGAACGACTAACTTTTAACTCTTCGCACACCAATCTTTCTGAAGGTAATTTGCTTCCTATTGGGTAAATACCGCTAATAATCCGATTTTTTAATTCTGATGCGATGACTTGATAAAGCCTGTGATATTCATTTTGTTTTTCGGTCATAATTTATTTTTTTAAAATACCTAAGTCGTTTAAATATAACCTTAAAATAACATCTAATTGATTAGAGTTAAATAATGTAACTCTAATTTTTTTTATACTATTTTTATCAATTCTTACATAACTGACAAGTCGATAAACCATCTTAAATTGTTGTTATATTTTAGCTATATCATGTGTGTCAACTTTTTAGATTGTCATATATGTTTGAGTTAAATTTGATGTCTTTTTCACTAAATTTATATATCTAATATAGGTTAACTATCTTGCAGTTATAAGTTAGATTTTTTAGGGATACTTAACCGTGTTACATTTTATCGTCTCACGCAAGTTGCTGAATCGACATTCCTCATTTTTTGATCATTTAAAACACAGTTAATGGCGTCTAATTAAAACATTTTTAATCATTCAATGGGTAAACCCATCTTGTTGCGATTTATGAATTAAAAAGTTGTCTGATATCTTGTTTTAAAGTTCAACGTTCAAATTTTTTTGAATTTATCAGCATAATGATTATCTTACTTTTAGATTTACCTATTGTTAACAAAACACCATGATGAATTTTGCTGTTTATTGCAAGTCTTAGAAATAATTTTTGATGTGGATCACATTTATCCAATAAACCCATTAAAGCTAAATTTTTAGCTCTTTATATTCCTTATCAGTGGTTAACTCTTCATAGGATAAATTATGACAAGTGAATTTTATAAAAAACCAACTTATTGGTTTGCTTCCTGTTATAGCTTTATGTATTACGCAGCAGGCAGTTTTGTTTTCTCTTTTTACTCAATTTGGCTTAGTAAAGAGATTGGTTTAACAGCGAAACAAACGGGTATCATTTATTCATTTAACTACTTTATTTCGTTAATTATCATGATTATATATGGTGTTTATCAAGATAAATTAGTCTTAAAAAAACACCTTATTTGGTTTCAAAGTATTATTATCACCTGCGCAGCACCTGCATTAATTTATATTTATGAACCACTTTTAAAGCATAACTTTTATGTTGGTGTGATTTTTGGCAGTTTCTTTTTAGGATTTGGTTGGGTGGCAGGTATGGGACTGATTGATTCATATTGTGAAAAGATTAGTCGGGCGTTTGGATTTGAATTTGGACAATGTCGAACTTGGGGCTGTATTGCTTATGCAGTAGGGACTTTTATCGCCGGAATTTTAATAAGTATTAATCCCCATCTTAATTTTTGGGCAGCGTCAATTGTCGGTCTCTGTTTTATGATTTTAAATCTCAATTTCAAACCTGACTTAACTCAATCCTCAAGTGTGGTATTTCAAAAGAAAGAAAAATTGACCTTTAATGAAATCCTTTCTGTGTTTGCGCTCAAAAAGTTTTGGATATTTGTTATTTATGTATTAGGCACTTATAGCCTTTATAATATTTATGATCAGCAACTGTTTCCTGTCTATTTCACACAACAATTTACCGATGTAAATGATGGTTATCATTTATATGGTTTATTAAATTCTTTTCAAGTGTTCTTAGAAGCAGCAGTCATGTTTTGTGTTCCTTTTGTTGTTAATCGAGTGGGCGCAAAAAATGCGCTTATTTTTGCTGCATTTATATCGGCATCGCGAATATTTTTAACTGCTCATGTTGATAGCATTGTCATTATATCCATTATTAAGCTGATGCATTGTTTAGAAATTTCAACCATTTTAGTCTCAGTATTTAAGTATATTGATAACAATTTTAATGCTCGTCTTTCTGCCACTGTTTTTCTGATTGGTTATCAAGTCGCAGGTTCAGTTGGGGTTATTTTGTTCTCAACTTATGTTGGCGACATTTATGATACCGCTGGCGCCGCAACGACGTTTAATAATTTAGGTTTGGTGGTTTTAGGTTTTATGATTTTTGCCATTTTCTTCTTAAGTCGAGACCAAAAAGCAAACACATTAAAAAAAGATTAATAAAAACACATATCTTTTAGACAGTAATAATAAGAATTTATTAAGACATATTAAGGATTAAAAATGAATATATTCAATTCAGTGACACAATTTAACTTTGAACAAACTCGAACTATTTCACCTGAAAATATGACAGGCGAAAAGGGTAAGTCTTGTATGAAAGCGAGTGCTTTAGGCCCTAGCCGTAAAGGACAAGGGTGTATCTCGATTCCGGCAGGGGAAAAAATAACAATTGCAGAAATTAGCGGGCCTGCTGAAATTAGACATATGTGGTTTACCTTAACCGATAGAACACATCGTGGTAGTTTTGTCTTGCGTGATGTGGTTATTCGTATCTACTGGGATGACGAAACAATACCGTCAGTTGAAAGCCCAATTGGTGATTTTTTCTGTAATGGATTTGGAGCAAGATGTGATATCAATTCATTACCGATTGTGGTTAATCCAACAGGGGGATTTAACTGTTATTTTAGAATGCCATTCAATAAAAAAGCCAGAATAGAAATTCACAATGAGCATGAAGCAGATTTACAACATTTCTTTTTCACTATTAATTATGCCATCATGCCAAAACCGTTCGAACAGCCTCTCTATTTTCATGCACAATGGCGTCGTCAGCGTGTAACTCAGTATGCACAAGATTATGTCATATTAGATAACGTACAAGGTCATGGCTATTATGTGGGGACGTATTTAGCCTTAACCGCTTTAGAACGGTATTGGTGGGGAGAAGGCGAGTTCAAATTTTATCTGGATGATGATAGTGCGTATCCTACACAACATTCAACTGGCTCAGAAGACTATTTTGGTGGGGCATGGGCATTTCATAATCGTGACAGTCAAGGTAAGCCTAAAGCAAAATGTTTTCAAACACTGTTTATGGGCTATCCTTATCAAACTAATCGAGATGCTACACGGGATTTTTTTCAAACAGGTGATTCAAATCCGGTACATGGCTTTGGCGATGATGCACTTCCGATGCATGGTTTATACCGTTGGCATTTACCTGATCCGGTTGCTTTCCATAAAAATATTAAGTTAGCTTTTCAACAGATCGGAAATGATGATATAAGATTGTATGAACGTTGTGATGATATTGCCAGCGTGGCGTATTGGTATCAGAATCCCTCGGAAAATCACAACCCGACTTTTCCCAATAAACAACAACGCACACCACGATAGTTTGGAAGGTAAAATATGGCGAGTAATAAATTAAGAATCAATGATATTGCTCGTTTGGCTGGCGTTTCGGCAACGACCGTCAGCCATATTTTTAATAAACGAGATAAAAAATATCGAATCTCATCTCTTACACGCCAAAAAGTGCTTGCAATAGCTGAGCAGTATAAAGAGCAATCGCATATTCGTCGATACTTAGTCAAGGCGAAGAGTACTAATACAATTGGTGTCATTGTTCCTGATATGTCGAACTCGTTTTTTTCGATGTTTTTGCACCATTTAGAAGCATCATTTCGGGAAAAAAATATTCAGCTTTTAATTACTTGTAGCCACTATAATAAAGAGGTTGAAATTAATGTAGCGCAAAATTTGGTTGAACGAAAAGTGGATGCAATGATAGTGGTCACATCACTAGATAGCGATGAGTTTTACATGAGTATTAATCAACATACTCCGGTGTTATTTTTTGATCGTTATATTGAGCATACCCCACTTCCATTTATTACAAGTGAGGCAATAGGATCGGTAGCTGAATTAATCGAACCTTATGCAAAAAAATTAAATGAGTTTTATTTTATTGGTTGTGATGCACAACTCACTTCAATTTGTGCTCGGTTACAAGGATTTAAACAAGGTTTAACGAATGCAGGCTTAACGCCAGCTTCTGACTGGATCATTTGTGATAGTTATTGCCCAAATAAAGGTTATGACTTACTCAAACGATTGCATCAAAAATTAGGGCGTTTACCGAAAGCTATTTTTACTCCGTCCGGTAATTTATTGCAGGAAGTGTTGAGCTATTTAGTCGAGGTTAAAGTTAATCCAGACCAAATTTGCTTATGTTCGTATGATTATAATATTTATCTGGATTACTCTTATTATCCGATTGATGCTATTGCACAAGATTTTCAAACTATGGCACTGACGTGTGTAAACACTATAGATGATCTGCTTAATTTTAAAGCGCTAAAGCATAACGCGATTTTCATCAAACCACAAATTAAACGCCATCCATAGCTTTTACGATGAGAGACAAAAGTAATAATAAGATGATTAGCGATTAGCGTTTTTCATGATACGCGCTTTATCAACCTGCCATTGCCGTTCTTTGATATCCGTTCGTTTATCGTACTCTTTCTTACCTTTAGCCACACCAATTTTGACTTTTGCCCAAGCATTTTTCCAATATAATGAAAGCGTAACAACTGTGTAACCTTTTTGATTGATTTGACCAAATAGCGAATTTAATTCACGTTCATTCAAAAGCAATTTACGGTTACGCATGGGATCGCAGACAACATGTGTTGAAGCCACATTTAATGGTGTAATGGTTGCACCAAATAGCCATGCTTCCCCGTCTTTAAGCAGTACATAGCTATCGCTAATATTTACTTTTCCTGCACGCAGGGATTTAACTTCCCAACCTTGTAGGGATAATCCCGCCTCAATTTCCTCTTCAATAAAGTACTCATGGCGTGCGCGTTTATTTAATGCAATGGTTGCCGAACCGGGTTTGTGTGATTTTTTCTTAGTCATAATGTGCGTTATTATAGAGTTACGTGTTAATATATGCCACAAATTTTATTTTTAATTAATTAATGTTATGGCACATATATTTCACGAAGTTATTGAACCGTATTCAATTGAACAAATGTTTTCATTAGTTAATGACATTGAGCGATATCCTGAATTTGTTCCCGATTGTATCGCAACGGGAATTATTAGAAAACAGGATAATATTATTGCTGCATTTATTGAAGTTGAAAAATTTGGTTTCAAAAAATCATTTACCACATTAAATCAAATTAATGAACCTAATTCAATCGATTTAACCCTTTTAGAAGGCCCATTCAAGCATCTTTCGGGCAAATGGCAGTTTACTACACTTTCTGACAACCAAAGTAAAATCAGTTTTAGTTTAGATTTTGAATTTCAAAATAAATTATTAGACATGACTTTTACCCCAATGTTTAAAGATGTGATGATAAATATGGTTAAAGCGTTTTCCAATCGAGCAAGGCAGATTTATTAATATGATAACGGTTCAAGTTGTGTATGCGTTACCGAATAATCCGACAATAATTGATTGTCAGGTTGAAGAATCGACGAATATCTTGCAAGCAATAGTAAAATCCAATATCTTATCTATTTGTCGCATTCAATTAGATGATCATCTAATTGGTATTTATGGAAAACGTTGTTCGCTTGATGAACTAGTGAAAGAGGGTGATCGTATTGAAATTTATCGCCCTTTAATCAACGATCCTAAAGAAATAAGACGAAGAAGAGCAGCATTAAATAAATAATGATTACTGGCAAGGGAAACACGATGCATAATCTGATAATTGAAAAGATTGAAACCTTATGCAAAAAACGCGGTATTAAATTGACAACCCAGCGTCGTACAGTTTTAGATATCATGTTAACGGCAAATAAGGCTATGAGTGCATACGATCTTTTAGATTTATTAAAAGTCAGTGAACCCCAAGCCAAACCACCGACTATTTATCGTGCCCTTGAATTTCTGCTTGAGCAAGGCTTTATACATAAAGTTGAATCAAGCAATAGTTATATTGTTTGCCCACATTTTCAAGACCCCGATCATCTTTCAATTCTCTTTATTTGTGATAAATGCCGACAAATTTTTGAAAAACACTCAGCAAATATTGAACAACAACTAAAACAACTGGCACAACAAAGTCAATTTTTGATTAAACACAGCGTGTTGGAAATTCATGGAGTGTGTCAGTCGTGTCAACCTTAATTATTTTTCTTTGGCTATTGAATATCGGCTGTGACACGGTCGGTCAAATCGCCTTTAAATATGCAGCGATTACCTCAAAGCATAATCAAGGTTTGGATTATTGGCATAAACTATTTGGTAATTTTTGGCTTTGGATTGGTTTTGGATCTTATTTTGTTGGTTTTATTTTCTGGTTAGCTTTTTTAAGCGAAGTGCCTTTGTCACAAGGTATTTTATTGGGTTCGTTTAATATGATAACGGTCATGTTAGCAGGACGAATCTTATTTAAAGAGCACCTAACGTGTTTTCGGTTGTTAGGGATATTTTTTATTACAGCAGGAGTAGTTTTAGTAGGACTCACGGAATGAAAAAATTCTATTTAATTGGCTTTATATTACTGCTTTTTTTTGATACTTTTGGTCAAACCAGTTTTAAGCTGACAGCAATATCGGCTTTGCCTTTCGAATTGAGTGTTGATTGGTTATTACGTATTTTTAGCCACTGTTGGGCTTATTTAGTCATGATAGGTTATACCGGTGCATTTGTGACCTGGATGGTACTGTTAAAAAAAGCACCAGTTGGCCCTGCTTTTGCAGCCTCGCATTTACAAGTTGTTACGGTAATGTTAGTGTCGGTAATGGTGTTTAATGAAAAGATTACATTAACACGCTTTATAGGCGCAATAAGTATAATCATCGGGATTATTTTTTTAGCGTTAGCTGAACAAAGAATTCACCAAAAGTCTAAATAGCGCATAGCTAATTTGAAAATGATGTGATTTTAACAATTTATGGCAATTACTTCTTAAATTTGTTTATCGAGATTCTTTAACATTTCGATTATAGGTCGATTTGCATCAGGAAATTCATCCGCATTCAATTCTTCTTGATCTACCCATCGGCTGGGTTGTCCTTCTTTAGCAAATGGAACGCCGTCCCATTCTTCCACTAAATAAGCGTGAATGGTAATATCACGATCATCGTAGCTGTGTTTCACTACTTTTAAAAATTGAGCATCATGGATTTGGATATCAACTTCTTCAGCAATCTCGCGTTGCAAAGTTTGATAAGGTGTTTCACCTACTTCTATTTTTCCTCCGGGAAACTCCCAAAAACCCGCTAAATGAGAGTCTTCTCCACGTTGGGTAATAAAAATTTGACAATTTTCCGAACGTATAATTCCTATTGCTATTTCAGTATGTTTTCTCATAATTCTGTTTATCTATCCGTAAAATTAGGGAAAGTGAACACTTTCCCTTGAATTTAAACGACGATGATAATCGCTGATTAAATCATCAATAATGTTTGATGATACTAAATTTTTTGCTTATTGAACAGCACCATGACAATGTTTATACTTCTTACCTGAACCACAAGGACATGGATCATTTCGTCCCACTTTGGCTTCAGTGCGAACTCTAGGTTGAGTTGAACTTGTATTGTTTTCGCTTTCACCTTCGATATTAGAAGCTGATTCATGACTTGCATGTTGCTTAGCTGATAGTTTTTCCATTTCAGCAATGCGTTGACGTTCTGCTTCTTCCACTTCTTCTTGTGAACGAATAACAACACGACTTAATATCCCAATAACTTCATATTTTAGTGATTCTAACATGTCTTCAAACATGTTAAAGGATTCACGTTTATATTCTTGTTTAGGATCTTTTTGCGCATAACCTCGTAGATGAATACCTTGACGTAGATAATCCATCGCAGCCAAGTGTTCTTTCCACAAGTTATCAAGCGTCTGTAACATAACTGTTTTTTCAAAATGTCTAAATGCTTCTGAACCTGCTGCTTGCTCTTTTTCTTCATAAGCTTGTTGAGCAATTTGAATAATACGTTCTCGAAGTGACTCTTCATAAAGATTTTGTTCTTCATCCAACCATTTAGCAATTGGAAGATCCAAATCAAAATCACGTTTTAGCGCTAATTCAAGTCCTGGTACATCCCACATATCTTCGATTGATTCCCGTGGAATATAACGATCGATGAGCGCATTAAATACATCAACACGGATTACGGTAATGGTATCTTTAATTTCAGTATTATCCAGTATCTCATTTCGTTGACGATAAATTGCTTTACGTTGCTCATTGGCAACATCATCATATTCAAGCAATTGTTTACGAATATCAAAGTTACGACTTTCAACTTTCTTTTGAGCATTCGCAATCGCTTTATTGACCCATGGGTGTTCGATCGCTTCGCCTTCTTTCATACCCAATTTACGCATCATATTACCAACACGTTCTGACGCAAAGATTCTCATCAGCGGATCTTCAAGCGATAAATAAAAACGTGAACCGCCCGGATCTCCTTGACGACCAGCACGACCGCGTAACTGATTATCAATACGACGGGATTCATGTCGTTCTGTACCTAAAATGTAAAGCCCGCCCAGTGCAATAACTTCTTCATGTTTAACTTGCCATGCTTGTTTAGCTTTTTCGATATCTTCTTGAGTTGGATTTTCAAGTTTTGCTAAATCGCTTTGCCAGTTACCGCCAAGCATAATATCGGTACCTCGACCCGCCATATTGGTTGCAATAGTGACAGCGCCTTTACTCCCTGCATTAGCAATAATTTCTGCTTCTTGGGCATGGAACTTGGCATTTAATACGTTGTGCTTAATGCCAACTTTTTTAAATGCATTGGATACCAATTCTGATTTTTCAATCGATGCAGTCCCCACTAGTACTGGTTGTCCTCGTTTTACACAATCTTGTACGTCAGCGACAATGGCTGCAATCTTCTCTTTTTCAGTCATATAGACTAAATCGGATTGGTCTTTACGCTGCATTGGGCGGTTAGTTGGTATAACAATGGTATCCAAACCATAAATCTGATGGAATTCGAAGGCTTCAGTATCGGCAGTACCCGTCATACCGGCTAATTTTTCATATAGACGGAAATAGTTTTGGAAAGTGATTGAAGCTAACGTCTGGTTTTCATTCTGAATTTTAACATGTTCTTTTGCTTCAACCGCTTGATGTAAGCCGTCAGACCAACGACGTCCTTCCATTGTTCGTCCAGTATGCTCATCGACAATAATAATTTCGTTATTTTTAACGATGTAGTCGACATCACGATGAAATAAATGATGGGCTCGTAGTGCCGCATTGACATGATGCATTAATACAATATTACTTGGCGCATAAAGCGACTCATCATTTTTCATGATACCTTGTTTAATTAGTAGTTCTTCTACCTTAATTAATCCTCGTTCAGTTAGATTAACTTGACGTGATTTTTCATCAATTGAAAAGTCACCGTCTCCTTGAAACTGATCTGAGTCTTCTTTTTCTTGGCGAATAAGATGAGGGATAATTTTATCAACACTCACATATTTATCTGAGCTGTCTTCGGCTTGCCCAGAAATAATCAACGGTGTTCTTGCTTCATCAATTAAAATAGAGTCAACCTCATCGACTAAAGCATAATGTAATGGTCGTTGAACACGCGCATCTTTACTAAACACCATATTGTCACGTAAGTAGTCAAATCCATATTCGTTGTTGGTACCATAAGTGATATCAGCGCTGTAAGCTTCTCGTTTTATTGCTGGCGGCATATTGGGCAGGTTAATACCAACGGTTAAACCTAAAAATTCAAATAAAGGACGATTATTTTCAGCATCACGTTGTGCTAAATAATCATTGACCGTGACGACATGCACACCTTTGCCTGTTAATGCGTTTAAATAAGCGGGTAATGTTGCGGTTAACGTTTTACCTTCACCTGTACGCATTTCGGCTATACAGCGCTCATTTAAAACCATACCACCAATTAACTGAACATCAAAATGACGCATACCAAAAACACGTTTACTGGCTTCACGGACAACGGCAAAAGCTTCTTCTAAAATATCATCTAAACGGGTACCTGATGCTAATTTTTGTTTAAATTCAACTGTTTTTGCTTTAAGTTCATCATCAGTTAATGCTTCCATTGCAGGTTCTAATGCATTAATTCTTTCAACACGCTTACGCAGGGTTTTTAGCACACGTTCATTACGGCTACCAAAAACTTTAGTTAATAATTTTAATAACATAAATTTCTCTTTCTTCTTTTAATAGGGAATGTAAGGTCGACACCTTAGATAAAAACATAAAAATTAAGTAATAAACTCTTAAGTTAAATAGTGTTTTTAGGACCTGCTCTTATCGCATTATGTGAAGTTATTTGAATGGGTTTATTGGTGGATAAAATATCGTAATTAGTCGCCATAAAGACAGTATTGGTACTGAATTTTTGGGGGTTGGTTAACGATGGTGACACCTTTCGGGTTGATATTTGTTGATCTTGAACGATTTCATTGTTCGCCATAATCCCAACGTGAGAAACCGTTGATTCATTGGGGATTGCTTCTTGCTGGCATAAACTAAACCCAGTAGCAATTACACCTAATAATAAGTGCGATAGAGCTGTTTTGATTGTTAAGCGTTTACTGAGTATTTGCCAGAAATTAGTCATGATCATAGTGGCAATATGTTAGCATTATTTGCCAAAATGAAAAACATTTATTACTTGTATTGTTATCAAGAAAATGAAGATTCAGTTAAAAAGGAAATTTATCTATCTTGTCGAACGTTTAATGACAAGATAGATAAAGATAAAAAACTATTTTACCATCAATTGACCCATCATACCCAGTGTTTCATGTTCAATGATATGACAATGATACATGCGTAATCCGGGCATATTTTGTTGAATCTTTATCGTGATTGTTTCATGGGGTCGAAGATTCACTGTATCTTTTAATGCCACGTATGGAGGTGGTGTTTTTGTACCATTAAATTCATGTGAAACGACCATAAATTGTGCGCCATGAATGTGAAAGTTATGATCCATATGAGAGTTATTATGAATAGTCCATTCTTCAACCTCGTGAATTTTACTTTCAAGATCGATACGATTCATATCATGGCGTTTGCCATTGATTAAAAATAACATTCCGCCACGCGGCTCTTTCATGTCCATCACTTCGGTATATTCCAGTTTTTTGTGTGCGGTGGCTTGTCCAAGTTTTGGTAAGGTACGAAGTGTTGATGGCAAGGTGATTGAGTTTGACTGCGTTAAATCTAATTCTGCAAGTAACATATCTTGTTCAGGTGGTACATTGCCCATTTTGCCTCGATCGTAACCGATAGATTGCAAATAAACCGTCCCCGTTTTTTTAGGTAGAATAACAATTTCTGCCCGTTCGGCAGGGGATAACAGTAATGGTTTATTTAGTGATACAGGTTCAGACAATAATCCACCGTCAGTCCCCACTAAAAAGACATCACAATCAGGAATGGATAAGTTAAGGTATCTACCTGAACAAGCGTTCCAGATTCTTACACGTGTCGCTGAATCAACTTTAATTTTAGGTCGATAACTCCCGTTAATTAATACAAATTGACCTTCACGACCGTTCATCCAATCAACCATGGTATTGTCGGCAATTTCACCTTTATCCGTTAATTTTAAATCTGAAAAGAACCAGTGTTGTTCAGGAAGAGAATTTAAAGGATCATCTTTACTTCGAACAATGAATGTTCCAGCTAAACCTCGATAAACTTGTTCAGCTACTGTTTCATGTCCATGAGGATGATACCAAAATGTGCCTGCATTTCCTTTAGGAACGTCAAATTCATAAACACGACTTTTTCCCGCTGGAATGGCATCTTGAGGGTTACCGTCTTGATTCGATGGAATAAGTAACCCATGCCAATGCACGGTTGTAGCTTGTGGCAGATCATTTTTTACCGTGATTTTAACGTGATCACCCTCGTTAACTTCAATTTTAGGGCCGGGAATCATACCGTTATATGCCCAAAATTCCGTCGTAATTTCAGGTGTTAAGGCAATTTTGACGGGTTTGAGGTGTAAGGTCGCTTCAAATACTCCCGGTTGATTACTTTCATTTTTTAAATTGATCAAGCTGGGTAAATTGTCGTTCTGTTTTAGTGAGGAAGTAGGCAAAAGCTTTTGTGGTTTTTGATCGTGATTCATATTCATGTTCATATTCATATGTTCGTGCATATTATCCCCCTTGTTACAATCATCAGAATTGAGTTCGCAGGTCATACCCGTCATCTTGGTATGTTCCATTTTAGCAATGGCTTTGGTTGCAACTAATCCACCTACAGCAGCCGTAAAATTCATTAAAAAATGTCGACGTTTCATAATATTCCCATAATAAATTAACTGATTTAACAATAACGCTGAAAATCGTGATGTGAGCAAACATAACGATAGATAACGTTTGTTTATAACTGATAGTGATTAACAACTACTATCTAATAGCGATAACTTATTAAGCAATTCGTGGTGGTCTTAATTCAGGAATAAATTCATTATCATTTGCAATGAATTTAAGTGATAAAAAATGTGTAAAGTTGATTTGCCTATCGAGGTTAATGGCATAGTTTGAAACGATTGCCCCACATACAGCACAATGATTGATTAATGAACAATTTATTTTTGATGATAAAGATTTAGCGTGATGAGGATCCGAGCTTTGATCGAATGTTAAAATGGAATGAGTCGTTGAAAAACAAGTCGAGTCAAAAGATTTTCCCATTTTTGATAATGGTAGTAAAAAATAACCAAACAGCAACAAAACCGCTGTTAACACAACGATGCCTTTAAATTGTATATTGAGGATCCTTATTGACATATTACAATCTCACAACGCATCAAATCGCTAATAAGCAATATTGTACTTCAAACGTCACGATATAGCACGTTTTTTAAACATTTCTTATTTTTAAACAGTATAATTGAAAGCTAACAGATTGAATAACTATATTAATTATAAAAATCAACTATAGACTTTTTTTAAGTTTGACGAGTTCATGAAATTCGTATTGCGATTGCCCCTTAAACTCATTTTCAAATTTGTCTCAAAATTCCCCTTTATTGTTTAAAATAAGCAAGATAATTGTTTAGGCTTCTGGTATGATATGCAGTAATTTTAATTGACTAATCATTACAATATGAAAATTCTTTTTGGTGTTCAAGGAACAGGAAATGGTCATATTAGCCGATGTCGAACTTTAGCCAAAGCGCTAAAAAAGGCAGGCGCTGATGTTGAGTATATTTTTAGTGGGCGTGATCCAAAAGATTATTTTGATATGGACGTTTTTGGTCATTATAAGACTTTTCGGGGTGTTACCTTTGCAACAGTCAATGGAAAGATAAATTTTCGTAAAACGGTTCAACGCATCCGTGCTTTTCGGTTAATTAAAGATGTTCGCGAACTGGACTTATCAAAGTATGATTGTATTATTAGTGATTTTGAGCCGGTAAGCGCTTGGGCTGCTCATCATCAGCATCGAGAATGCTTAGGTATCAGTAATCAGGCGGTTTGTCAGTATTTAAAACCCAAAGAATATGGACTGATTGCAAATGTGATCATGAAGTATTATGCGCCAGTAACCAAGCCAATTGGTTTACACTGGTTTCATTTTGGACATAAATTATTGCCACCCATGATTGATTCATTTCAAGTGGCGCCTACCGAAAATGGTTCCATTGTTGTTTATTTGCCATTTGAAAATATGACTGAAATTGTTGAATTACTTAAACAATTTGCTAAACATCAATTTATCTGTTTTCATCCAAATATAAAGCAATTATCACAAAACGATAATGTTACTTTGCACCCTCTTTGTCGTGACGGTTTTATGGATGCGGTAATAAGCTGTTCGGGGATTATTTCTAACACGGGATTTGCACTGATATCTGAAGCATTAGTTTTGGGTAAAAAGATTTTGACTAAACCTGTCTCGGGTCAGTTTGAACAAATCTATAATGCTCAATGTTTACATACATTAGATATGGCAACGGTGATGGAAACCTTAAATAGCATTAAACTTAAGTATTGGTTAGATTTACCTTCGCCAAAACCAACGGTCTATCCTGATGTTGCAACTGAACTTGCTAATTGGATTGTTAATGGGCAAAAAGAGTCTTTGCTTTCTTTAAGTCAACGACTTTGGGCGCAAACTGTTTTTCCCGAAAATGTAAATCAACGAATTAAAGCTTTAGGTTATGTATAAACAAACTCACATGACACTTAGTATTATTGTTGCCATGGCACATAATCGTGTTATTGGTTTTAACAATCAGATGCCTTGGCATTTACCTGCGGATTTGGCATGGTTTAAAAAAAATACGCTTAATAAACCTGTTATTATGGGCAGGAAAACGTTTGAATCTATCGGCAAAGCGTTACCCAATCGACATAATATTGTTATTTCAAGGCAAGCAAAAACCGAAGCCGAATCAAATACAAATCCTAATATAAGTTGGGTCACATCTATTGATGAGGCACTGGTAGTGGCCAATAGTCAACAATGTGAGGAAGTCTTTATCATTGGGGGTGGCAATATTTATCAGCAAGTTTTACCGTTTATCAATAGACTTTACTTAACGCATATTGATGCTGATTTACAAGGTGATACTTATTTCCCTAATTATGCCCCCGAAACTTGGCAATCAGTTTTTCAAGAACATCATCAAGCTGATGATAAAAATCCTTACGATTATTACTTTGAAGTGTTAGAACGTAACTAAATCACATTACGAAATGATGTCTGAGCAAAACTTAAGGGGGTGAGGGTGGCTTAAAAAATAGCTCACCCTTGGTGGCGTCTTGCTTCAATGACATCGGGTAGCTGTTTTATTTTATTGAGTATACGATTTAACGAGTCTTGATCAAAGATTTCCATGTCGACATCAATGTTAGCCAATTGTTGCTTCATATCACTTCGACTTATTAATCCAAGCACATTGACTTTTTCGTTAGCTAAAATGGTTGTGATATCACGTAATAAGCCACTCCGATCGTTAGCGACGATCTGTATCACCATGGTATAACTTGAATTGGTTTCATTACTCCAAACCGCACTGGTGATTCGTTCAGGAGCGTGATTTTTTAAATCCTGTAACTGTTCACAATCCGCCCGATGAATGGAAATGCCTCGCCCTTGAGTCACAAAACCGACAATTGGATCACCGGGAATAGGACGACAGCAATTTGCAATAGTGCACATTAAATTACCGACACCTTCAATAATAATTTCACTTCCTTTTTTATTACCGGTTTTATTGGTATTTTTCGTTTGTGAATTGGATTTTTGAACAATTTGTTTTAATGCCGCTTCGTCTTCTTCTTCAGCGGTAGGTTTATTGACTTGGGCATTAACAAAATTGACCAATTGATTTATTCTGACATCACCACTACCAATACCGGCAAGAACTTCATTAAAGGAATGGGCGTTATATTTATCAATCAGCATTTTTTCAACGCTTTTCAAACTGATATTTAAAGGTTCCAGCTCATCTTCTAAAATTTGTTGACCAGCTGCTATATTTTTATGTCGATCTTGTTTTTTAAACCATGCCTGAATTTTAGCTCGTGCCCGACTACTATTTACAAATCCGGTATTTGGATTCAACCAATCTCGGCTTGGATTAGGTTGTTTTTGAGTGATTACTTCAACTTGATCGCCCATTTTTAGGTTATAAGTAAATGGTACAATTCGTCCTCCAACTTTTGCACCAATACAACGATGACCTACATCACTGTGAATATGATAGGCAAAATCAAGCGGTGTTGAGCCAGTAGGCAAATCAACCACATCACCTTTAGGCGTAAAGACATAGACTCTATCATCAAAAATCTGGCTACGTACGGCTTCTTGTATTTCACCGCTTTCAGACATCTCTTGTTGCCATGTTAATAATTTTCGTAGCCAAGTAATTCGCTGATCATAAGCAGTCATTTTATCAGTACTGCCTTCTTTATATTTCCAGTGTGCAGCAATGCCTAATTCAGCATCATTGTGCATTTGCTCAGTTCGAATTTGAATTTCAATCGTTTTATTTTCTGGGCCATACACTACGGTATGAATTGATTGATAACCATTTGGTTTGGGGTTGGCAACATAATCATCAAATTCTTTAGCAATATGTTTATAATGACTATGGACAATACCTAATGCGTTATAACAATCTTCAATACGATCACAAATAATCCGTACAGCACGAATATCATAAAGATCTTCAAATTCAAGGTGTTTGCGTTCCATTTTTCGCCAGATACTGTAAATATGTTTCGGGCGTCCATAAACTTCTGCACGAATATGATCTTTATTCATTAACGCTTGTAGATGCTTAACAAAATGATTGATATAGGATTCACGATCAAGGCGTTTTTCGTGTAATTTTTTAGCAATAAAGCGATATTCATTCGGATAGAGATAACGGAAACAAAAATCTTCCAGCTCCCATTTTAATTGACCAATTCCTAAACGGTTGGCAAGCGGTGCATAGATGTTAAAACATTCTTTAGCAGCTAGGACTTGTTCTTCTTGTGGAGCATTTAACAGATTACGTAAATAAGTGATGCGTTCGGCAATTTTTATCACTACACTGCGAAAATCATTAACCATTGCCAATAACATACGGCGGATGCTATCAATCTGTTCAGACGTTGCACTGCCATTACGGATGGCGCGAAGTTGACGAATTTCTTTCATTCGAACAATGCTAGAAATAATGTGCATCATTTCACGGTCAAAATCTTCAGGAATATCTTCTCGACGTATAATCTTAGTTTCAAGGAAAGGGAGCAACAAAGCCGCACATAAACTGTTGATATCCATATTAAGTGTGGATAATATTTCAACCATTTCAACGGCATTTTGAAAACAGTAGACTTGCTCAGCTGCACCGGCACTGCTTTCAAAGCAAAAATCCCAGACTTGTTTAAACGTCTGATAACTATCCGCGTTAGTCAGTTGTAATTCTTGTTTTGCCCATTGTTCGACATCAAACTGTGCAAGAGAGTAATGCTCTTCACTATGTTGGTGTGCTCCTCTAATTGATACCATAATTATGATCCTGATTTGGTTAACAACAACATTGATTCAATATGTTTAGTTTGTGGAAACATATCTAAAATTGCTACTTGAGCAATGTTATAACCCGCTTGAGTTAACACTTTGCTATCTCTCGCTAATGTTGCGGGATTACATGAGATATAAACAATTTTTGACGGAGCCATTTTAACAATTTCTGTCGTTGCATTAAATGCCCCAGCTCTGGCAGGATCTAATAAAACTTTATCAAATTGTGATTGATTCCATGTAAAAAATTGTTGATTATCGTCTAAATTACTTGTTAAAAAATGAGTTTCGGCACAAACCTTATTGCTATTTAATATAACGTTTAATTTCGCTTTTTCAACTAGTTCTTCTACGCCTTCAACGCCCGTTAATGATTGACAATAGGTAGCCATAGGTAATGAAAAATTACCCATACCACAAAAGAGATCTAACACTTTATCGGTTGATGTTAATGTTAGCCAATCAAGCGCTTGTTCAATCATTTTTTGATTAACGTTGCTGTTAACTTGAATAAAATCCAAAGGACTAAAAGTAAGCTTTAACTGATTAATTAGATAATAATGTTCCGTATGGCCGGTAATGTGTTGTAAATTTGTGCCATGAAAGTAGAGTGAAATACCATTTTCTTCAGCGAAGTTTGATAGTAACTGAGTGTCTTCATTGGTCATAGGCAAAGTATGCCTTAATACCATGGTAATGCCACTATCAACAGCAACCAATTCAATATGCCCAAGCGATTTTCTTGATTTAATTTGACGTAATATTTTTTGCAAAGGAGCGAGTAACTGATCCAAGCTTTCGACCAACACTGGACAGTGTTCAATATTGATAATTTGATTTGATTCAGCCTGACGAAAACCAATAAATAATTCACCTTTTACAATATTTATTGAAAGTCGGGCTCGTCGGCGATAATGATAAGGTTGATCAGCAATAATAAGCGGTGCTGAATGAGTGATATGGGTTAACGATTGCCCACTTTCTTTTTGTATCAGATTAATGAGCGCATGATACTTTGCACTTTGCTGCAAATCCGTTGAAATATGCTGCAATTCACAGCCACCACATTTTTGATAATAGCCACATAATGGTTTTACCCGTTGGGCACTTTGATTGTGGTATTTGATGACCTTCGCTTTAGCATAATTTTTTTTATTTTCTGTCAACTGGATATCAACAGTTTCATCGGGTAAGGCTGATTTAACAAAAATAGTTTTGCCTTTGTGATTTGCAATTCCTTGTCCGAAGGCATCTATCGCTGAGATGGTGACCGTTAATTTTTGTGGAGCTTGTTTTTTTGAAGGTGGAGTGTAAAAAATAACCATATAAATTCAACGTTATGTTAACCGTTTTAACAATTCTGTTTTGACATGTAAAGGAACTAAATTGGTAATATTGCCACCATGATAAGCAACATCTTTCACAATGGTTGAAGAAATAAAACCAATAGTCATCGATGGCATTAAAAATAAAGTATCTAAATCCGGTTTTAATGCGCGATTCATTTCGGCTAATTGTCTTTCGTATTCAAAATCTTGAGTGGTTCGAACACCTCGAACAATGACCGTTGCATTATGAGTTTGTGCAAAATCTGCCATTAAATTATCAAATCCAATCACTTGTACATTAAGTAAGTGTTCAACTGAACTGGATGCTAAATTGACCCGTTCTTTCAAACTAAATAACGTTTTTTTATTCGGATTTTCCGCAATTGCAACAATTAATCGAGGAAACAACAGCGAAGCTCGAGTAATCAAATCGATGTGCCCGTTAGTAATTGGATCGAACGTTCCCGGAAAAATTGCAGTTAAACTTTTACTTTTCATCAATCATAATGTCCATTTGCCATGATAGCTCTATCATACCGAATTCTTATCAAAATTGTTAGGGTAACTTGACAAAAAGCTTTGATGGTTTTATCGGAATATTCATCGTTGGTTATAAACGCGCATTGAATAAAATTGAGGTGTTACCGTGGTAGTAAGTCCCATTAAATCCAGTTGGACTTAACTCCATTGGTGTTAGCTCATATAGCATTAAGTGTTCATTTTTCCGTTTACATACTCAATTGATATAATATTATTCAATTAAAAATTGATAGATAGTTTGATATTGATAGGTTTCATCAGGTGTTAACCAACAGCTAGGTTGTGGCCATTTGGGGTGATGTGGGCTATCTGGTAGAAATTGTGCTTCTAGCGCGATACCTGCATAATTGTCATATTCCCCATTATGACGGTTAGGTGTATGTTGCAGAAAATTACCGGTATAAACTTGTAACGCTGGTTTGGTCGTTATGACATTCATGGTCACTTTATTATCGGATGAGGTTAATTGCGCGGCAATTGTCTGGGTTTTGTCCAGTAAATACGCATGATCATAGCCACCTGTTTTTTGTCGTTCAGAACTTTCAAGTAATCGGTCTGATAATCGTTTTGCTTGGCGTAAGTCCATATCAAATTCAGCGACACTAGCTAAATTGTCATCAGGTATGCCATGATTATCAACGGGCAAAAATTGGTTAGCATTGACTTGTAAAGTGTGATTGAGGATAGTGTTACTTGTTTCGCCATCTAAATTAAAATAAGCATGATTGGTTAAATTTACCACAGTAGTTTGCGTGGTAGAGGCATTGAACATGATGATAACTTGATTATTATCGGTAAGTTGATAGGTCACTTGAACTTTCAGTTCACCGGGATAACCTTGATCACCATCGCAAGAAATTAAACTGAAAATGACTTGTTGATTAGATTGATCATCAATTTGCCATAATTGCTTATCAAAGCCTAACTTTCCGCCATGAAGCTGATTTTTACCTTCATTGGCCACAAGCGGATAGCGTTTATCGCCTAATTCAATAGATGCATGAGCAATACGGTTAGCATAACGCCCAATAGTTGCACCTAAATAAGCCTGTTGTTGTTGATATTGCGCTAACGAACTACAACCAAGAAGTACTTCACGATTTTTATTATCAACCGGTATTAAGCAAGAAAGCCAAGTCGCTCCCCAGTTAGATAATTTAATCTGCATCCCTTGCTTATTAGATAGTGTAATGATCGTTGTTAAAGACATATGGCGTGCGCTCCTTCACTTGGTTGACAGATATATATATCTTCTTTAATACCAAATTTATTCTGATAATTATTGCTTACAACGGTTTTTACTGCATCAACTTTATTTTTATTTACCAGTGCAACAACACAGCCGCCAAAACCGCCACCTGTCATACGAACTCCACCTTGTTCACCAATAACATTGTTGATAATGTTCACCAGATAATCGATAGCAGGTACTGTAATTTCAAAGTCATCACGCATTGAATTGTGACTTTGCGCCATTAATGTCGATAGTAATTTGTAATCACGACGTGCAAGTGCATGAGATGCCAGTAAAGTCCGTTCATTTTCGGTAATGACATGATGTGCACGTTTAAAAACGCTAGGATCAAGCGTTGGTTTAATTTTCAATAAATCTGATAATGTGGCGTCTCGTAATGCTTTTACGCCCAGCGCTGTTGCTGCTGCTTCACATTGCCTACGACGAGTATTATATTCGCTATCGACTAATCCACGTTTAATATTTGAGTTAATAATAACAACAGCTAAATCATCGGGTATTGAAACCGGATGAACAGAGAGCGTACGGCAGTCAATAAGTAAAGCATGATGATCTTGTCCAAGTGCCGATATTAATTGATCCATAATTCCACAATTGCAACCAACAAATTGATTTTCCGCTTCCTGACCGATTAATGCTAATTTAGTGCCATCTAAAGGTAAATTATTTAGAACTTGAAACATTTTGCCGATAGTCACCTCAAGCGAAGCCGATGAACTCAATCCTGCACCTTGGGGGACATTACCGCTAATTGCTAAATCAACACCATAAAGTGTATTTGCATAGTTTTTTAAATGTTTTACTACACCTCGAACATAATTAGCCCATTGATATTGTGAATGTTTCTCAATAGGGGAATCTAGCCAAAATTCATCTTGTTGATTATCATAGTCAACGGCAATTACACGTATTAATTTATCGGTACGTTTATGGCAGCTTATTACTGTGCCATAATTAATCGCACAAGGTAATACAAAACCATCGTTATAATCGGTATGCTCACCAATCAAGTTGACTCGCCCTGGTGCTTGCACAGTGATATCGGGTTGATAACCAAATAGGGTTGCAAAAGCTTGTTTAGTTTTATCGATTAATGCTTTCATCTATTTATCCTTTTTATCTTTATAATGAACATCACTGACATTGCGGAGTCTTTCAGCTGCCTGTTCAGGCGTTAAATCCCGTTGTACTTCAGCTAACATTTCGTAACCTACCATAAATTTTTTGACTGTCGCTGAACGAAGCAAAGGAGGATAAAAGTGAGCATGAACTTGCCAATAGTCAGTGGTACCTTGCATAAATGGTGCGCCATGCCAACCCATAGAATAGGGGAAAGAGCAATTAAACAAATTATCATAACGACTTGTTAATTTTTTCAGCGCCACCGCTAAATCAATCTGTTGGCTGTCGGTTAATAAGGTTAATTGTGCAATATGTGTTTTGGGTAATAATAACGTTTCAAATGGCCATGTTGCCCAGAAAGGCACGACAGCAAGCCAATGCTCTGTTTCAACAACTATTCGCTCACGATAGATCAATTCTTTTTGGGCATAATCAACTAATAAATTGCGGTGATAGGTTTCAAAATAATGATGCATATTCAGGTCTTCACGAGCGATTTCATTTGGGATAAAGCTATTTGCCCAAATTTGTCCGTGTGGATGAGGATTAGAGCATCCCATTACTGCACCTTTGTTTTCAAATATTTGCACCCAAGGATAATTTTGGCTTAGTTCTTTTTGCTGTGATATCCAAGTTTTAATTACTCCCTCAATTGCCTTTAAGTCTAATTCTGGCAAGGTTTTACTATGATCGGGGGAAAAACAGATTACTCGACTGGTTCCTTTGGTGCTTTGCATTTGAAAAAGAGGATCATCAGCTGGCGGCGAATCAGGGGTATCATCCATTAATGCGGCAAAATCATTAGTAAATACAAAAGTACCTGTATAGTCCGGATTTTTATCACCCGTGACCCGTTTATTGCTGGGGCACAAAAAACAGTTAGGATCGTAACTGGGTTTTTGTTCTTGATTTAGTGTTTCTTGTTGACCTTGCCAAGGTCGCTTGGCTCTATGCGGTGACACTAAGACCCATTGAGCCGTTAATGGATTATAACGACGGTGGGGATGATCAACAGGATTAAATATTTGCATGTTTGCCTCTTTTAACATATTGCTGGTATTCATCTTTTTTATTAATCTTGAGGATAACCTTGTGGGTTATTCGATTGCCAATTCCAAGAATCTCTGACCATATCATCAAGCGTTAATTGGGTTTTCCACCCGAGTATCTGTTCTGCTTTTTTTGCATCTGCCCAAAATGCGGGTAGGTCGCCCGCACGTCGGGGTGCGTAATGCCACTTTAACGGTTTTCCTGACGCTTTCTCAAATGCTTCGATGACTTGTAAAACACTATACCCAACACCTGATCCTAGATTGTAAATATGGACACCGGGTTGATTATGATCAGCTTTTAATGCGGCGATATGACCATCAGCTAAGTCAACAACATGAATAAAATCACGAACACACGTTCCATCTTGCGTCGGATAATCATTTCCAAACACCGCCAATGATTCTCTTTTTCCTACAGCAACTTGGGTAATAAATGGCATAAGATTATTAGGAATACCAAGAGGATCTTCGCCTATTAATCCACTAGGATGAGCCCCCACAGGATTAAAGTAGCGTAGTAAAGTCAATGACCAATCAGGTTCGGCAATAGCCAAATCCATAATACATTGTTCGACCATTAACTTACTTTTTCCATAAGGGCTGGTTGGTAAACCTTGTGGCAAGGTTTCAACATAAGGTACGGGGGCTAATTCACCGTAAACGGTTGCGGATGAACTAAAAACTAATTGTTTGACGCCTGCATCACGCATTGCCTTCATTAACACAATGCTGCCATAGACATTATTTTCATAATACTCAAGTGGTTTATATACCGACTCACCGACGGCTTTTAAACCCGCAAAATGGATCACTGCTTGAATATCATGTTCATTAAAAATTTGCGCTAATAAATTGGCATCTCGTACATCACCTGGATAAAAATTGATTGGCTGATGCGTAATTTGTTGGATTCTTTTTAATACCGATGCTTTACTATTGAATAAATTATCTATCACAATTGGCGTATAACCTGCTTTAATCAATTGAACACAGGTATGACTTCCTATATATCCACAACCACCAGTAACGAATACTTTCATATAGAAACCTCAATTTATCTTAAATTGTTAAAAATTTGGTTATTGTTGTATTTCAGACGGGTGTTTATTTTTAGGTATGAATAGATCCCAAGGCCCTCGTCCGGATAAAGTGAAAGATGAAATAAATGTAAAACTAAATGCAATCAAACCAAGCACCAGATAGGCTCCTGTAAATCCAATTTCGACATACATTAGACCTGCAAGTGTGGACATAAACATCGTTGAAAGTTGTTTAGCAAAACAAAATGCAATCAAATAAACGGTTGCCGATAATCGTATAGGGAAGTGTTTTGTAATATATTTAAATGCCCCGACAAGTAATAGTGGCGCTTCAAACATGTGTAAGGTTTTTAGAATAATAACTTCAACTGCATTGCTGGCAAATGCTGAGCCAGTTATACGAATTGACATAATAGCACCGGCAACTAATAACGTATTTTTGCTACCAATTTTTTTCACAATCCATGGAGCAAAAAACATGACGGTTGCATTTAAAATTTCACCGAGAGTTGTGACATAACCAAAGGCTTCTTGACCGACTTGTTCACTGGAAAAAAACGACGTAAAAAAGTTTGCAAACTGCTGATCAAAAACATCATAAGTACAGGCGACGCCAATTATATAAAGCATAAAACACCAAAGTTTCGGCATTTTTAATAAATCGACTGCGAGTTTAAAATTAAAGGATTCAGGCTTATTTAATCCCATTTGTTCAACGATATCCGTGGTGGAAGTTTTAGCGGGATCGGCTAATTTCACTAAAATAAGTAGAAATAATGCAAAACCAGAACAGAGCCAAAAAACCGCATTAATGTTCTTCGAAATCATAATTCCAACAAATGATGCACAAATTGCCCAACCAAAACAGCCAAACATACGGCAACGCCCAAATTCAAATCCACTGCGTCTGCTTATTTTTTCAACCAAGGCTTCAATAGCAGGCGCACCACCACTAAAAACCATGCCAAGATAAAACCCTCCAGCTATCGCACCGACAGTAACATTAAATTGTAGAAGTGGCCCTAACACATAAATAAAAAATGGCCCAAACAAGACTAACAGTAGAGTAATAAGCCAAAGGAGATGTTTTTTCAGTCCTAATTTATCTGAAATTAAACCGAATAAAGGTTGGAAGAGTAGTGCAAAAAATGAAATAAACGAAAAAACATAGCCAGTTTTTGCTTCATCAAGCCCGTTCATTTTCAGCCAAACGGGAAAGAATGGGCAATAGGCACCCATGATGAAAAAGTAGAGAAAGAAATAAAAACTGAAAATCCAATAATTCTTATTATGTCTTGCTGACTTAGTATTTTGATTCATAATTTACTTCCTTTAATCGAATTTGAATGAACATGCATTCATTAGGAAATCGTTTACATATTTTTTTATGGATGAACTTGCTGCTCTTTTATGGTGGATAGTATCACCATAAAATGATGAAAAAAGTGATCTAGATAACACTTTATGAAATCGATTACATTATTTTTGTTGTTTATGAGTAAGATGTTTTGTTGATGACGATGTTTTAATTCAACTCAAAGAATTCAAGAAGATAACTCTATTCTATTTAATATTATCAATTTATTGATGAGGCGATTCTGCTTACAATGAAATATAGCGTTAATATGCAGGTTACATGTTGAGCGAAAATAAGATAACTTTTATGGTATCGATTACATTAATAAACAAGAAGCCGTTTTTATCTATTCTATCCACTCCTTGAAGATAAGGTGGGAATAGTGATTAGGTGAGATAATATAACAGAGGTATTTAACCATAACAGGGAGCTAAATGTTAAATTCATCTCACGCCATGTAGGATAAATGCTGACGTGAGAAGTGAATTGATTAAATCATCCTTTAAACATGTTTAAACGCTGCTCAAAATCATGCCAGTCATAAAATCCATCTTGATTTTGCATGGCATTTTTAAGCTGCAACGTAAAATGTTGTGGTGGGTTATTCATACTGATTTGAGCACCGGTAAATAGTTGTTCAAAGCTTTGATAAACGTATTCGGCTTTAAAATAGTGTGTTCCAGACTCTAAATGACGAAAACGTTGTAAAATTACCTTACCACCGATTGGTGTTGTTTCATATTGATTCGGTAACTGATAATGTTCAAAGTCTAATGCGCCGAATAATGAAGCAATGGTACTATCATGTCCCACAAGTAAATGAATTTTTCGATCATCATGATGCATAAGATTGTTTATCATATTAATCAATTCGGTAGCAGAATGTTTGGCAAGCGTTTTAGTTCGACAGACTAAGTTTAGATATTGATTACGTATCTGAATAAGTTGTTGCCATTGTGCTTGGCTGTTGATTCTTCCCCACGCAATCTGTTCTTTAGGAAAGCCCGAATAATATTGTAATAAAAATGCATCTACTGCACTAACACCAATCGCTAATGCACCTAACAGAGCAGGTTCTTCATGCTTTTTCAAATAAACTTCAACAGGAATATCGGCTAAATCACATTGATATTGTGCATAAAATTTGGAATGTTTATAGTCTAAAATATCGGCTAAAATTTCATAAGCAGGCGCTAAATTTTTATAGATTGATTCTGCTGTAACAGTTTCATCAATGTCCTTAATAACAGCTTGTTTAAATTCGTCAGAATCGTTACGTAAACTAGGATCAAACATGGAATCCATTTTTTCAATAGGGTATTTATGATTGATGGGGATGTCATATCCGGCAAAAGCACCTGCTGTCAAAAATTGAGCTGTAGCAACGGTTCTTTGTAAACTATTTGCATACACAAACACATCAGAAGAAGTTGCTTGGTATTGAATATGTTGATTTTCAAGCCATGTCGCTAAGTATCGTCCAAAATAAACTTCTAGCGCACCGCCTCGGGTAGTTAGATAACCATAAGGATGATCCCATTTAGGCCATTTAAACGGCGTGGCTTGTTCTAAAAATTCAAGTGTATTTTGTAATGGTGTACGGATTCCATGTCGGCTTAATATGACGACTTTATCCAATTGATAGTGATTGTTCATTATTGTTTCACCCAGCCTTGTTGATGTAAATAGTTGAGAATAAATTCTCGTTGTCCTTTGTAGATCGTTTCAGCTATTTTGTTACTCCATCCGCCTTCTTTTTGATTAGAACTACGAGTTTGATAATAATTTTCTATTTGCTCATCATACTGTGCCAATAATGTCTGATTGATTGGTTGATATTGATTTTCGAAAAAGATTAATTCACTCGGTAATCTTGGTTTCATTTCGGGTTCTTGATCTGGATACCCAATACAGAGACCAAAAAGGGGGATAACATATTTTGGCAAGGCTAGTAATTGTGTCACTTCAGATATATTATTACGTAAACCACCAATAAAGACTGTACCTAATCCTAACGATTGCGCAGCAATAACCGTATTTTGCGCCATTAAGGCGGTATCAATACAACCGACTAAAAGTTGTTCGGCTCGTTCAAGAGGAATCGTTGCATCAATTTGAAAATGTCGATTAAAATCGGCACAAAACACCCAAAATTCGGGAGCTTGATAAATATAATTTTGATCACCTGAATAGTGAGCTAATTTTTTTCGCTTATCACTGTCTGTGATACGAATAATGGTTGAACATTGAAGAAAGTTAGAACTCGGAGCCGATTGTGCTGCTTGAATCATCGATGCTATTTGCTTTTGCGTCAATGGGGTGGGTTTATAAGCACGAATTGAACGACGATGATAAATGAAATCAAGAGTTTGATTTTCCATAACGGCTCCTTAATAACGTTATTGTTTTTGAAACTGTAGATCCCAAACACCATGACCAAGATTTTGACCTCTTTTTTCAAACTTGGTAATAGGTCGGTCTGCTGGTCTTGGAATATAATCTCCTGTTGATGATAAATTTTTATAACCTGTCGCTTGATTTAACACCTCAAGCATATGTTCGGCATAATGTTGCCAATCTGTTGCTAGATGTAAAATACCATTAACTTTTAATTTACGTCTGATAAGTTCGACAAAAGCAGGCTGAATAATTCGACGCTTGTTGTGCCTTGCTTTATGCCAAGGGTCAGGGAAGAATATTTGCACCTTATCTAATGAATTATCTGCAATCATGTTTTCTAAAACTTCGACTGCATCATGGCACATCACATTTAAGTTTGATAATTGATTTTCTTCGATCGCCATTAAACAAGCTCCGACACCCGGTTTATGTACTTCAATACCTAAAAAAGATTTCTCGGGGGCATTTTTTGCCATTTCGATGAGTGATGCGCCCATACCAAATCCAATCTCTAAAACGACGTGTTGATTAGGTTCAAAGTGAATGGGCGATCCCGCATTATATTCGACACCAAAGACGGGCCATAAATTTTGTAATGCTTGTTCTTGACCTTTGGTCAAACGACCTTGTCGTAGCACAAAACTGCGTATTGTTCGTTTCGGTTTTTGTTCTTCAATATCTGTATGTAATTGTTCTGCCATTAGATTATCTACTTGTGTTGTAAAATTGATTTAAACTAATTGAAAGCTACTCTAAAATAGCGATGATTACTTAGTTTACTCGATTTTAAGTTGACGTCAAAAAACATATTGATTACCCATGGACTCTTACACTATTTTGCTAGGCAGGTTAAATTATTTTGATAATTTTTTATAATGTGGTTGAGCATGATCACCAAATGATTATATAATTGTCACTCCGATTTAACCGATTACGGATACGTAATCATGATTACATGCTTGAGGATTTCTCGTGCCTGATATGAAGCTTTTTGCTGGCAATGCTACACCTGAGCTAGCAAAGCGTATAGCTAATCGTCTTTATACTTCTCTTGGTGATATTGTTGTTGGTCGTTTTAGCGATGGAGAAGTGAACGTTCAAATTAATGAAAATGTCCGTGGTGAGGATGTTTTTATCATTCAATCAACTTGTGCACCAACCAATGATAATTTAATGGAATTGCTTGTTATGATTGATGCAATGCGTCGAGCATCTGCAGGTCGTATTACCGCTGTTATTCCTTATTTTGGTTATGCTAGACAAGATCGTCGAGTGCGTTCTGCACGGGTTCCGATCACAGCTAAAGTGGTTGCTGACTTTTTATCAACTGTCGGTGTTGATAGAGTATTAACGGTTGATCTTCATGCTGAACAGATCCAAGGTTTTTTTGATGTGCCAGTGGATAATGTATTTGGTAGCCCTGTGATTTTAGAAGATATGCTTCAACGTGATTTTGAACGCCCAATTGTTGTCTCTCCGGATATTGGTGGGGTGGTGCGAGCTCGTGCTATTGCAAAACTGTTAAATGACACCGATATGGCGATCATCGATAAACGTCGTCAACGAGCGAATGAAGCTGAAGTGATGAATATTATTGGTGATGTTGCTGATAGAGATTGTATTTTAGTCGATGATATGATTGATACAGCAGGAACGCTTTGCAAAGCCGCTGATGCATTAAAAGCACGTGGTGCTAAAAGAGTATTTGCCTACGCAACGCATCCGATTTTCTCGGGTAAAGCCGTCAGTAATATTAAAAACTCAGCCATTGATGAAATAGTCGTTTGTGATACTATTCCATTAACAGCGGAAGTTAAAGCATTGAAAAATGTACGTCAATTAACATTATCAGGAATGTTAGCAGAAGCAATTCGTCGCATAAGCAACGAAGAATCGATTTCTGCAATGTTCCATCAATAATTGATTTTTAATGATAAAGATGCCCCGTTTTTTGGGGCTTTTTAATTTAACATCTTCAAGTAACAACAGCTAACAATTAAAACATCATGACAACCATAAAACTTATTGTAGGACTGGCCAATCCTGGAAATGAATATGCCCAAACTCGACATAATGCAGGGGCATGGTATGTTGATTTGCTTGCACAACGTTATCAACAGCCGTTAAAAAATGATCCTAAATTTTTTGGTTATAGTTCACGTATCAATATCGCAGGACATGACATACGTTTATTAGTGCCTACCACGTTTATGAATTTAAGTGGTAAAGCTGTTCAAGCGATGGCTTCATTTTATCAGATAAAACCCGAAGAAATTTTAGTTGCTCATGATGAACTTGATTTAAATCCGGGTATTGCGAAATTTAAATTTGGCGGAAGTCATGGTGGTCACAATGGTTTGAAAGATATTGCTAGCAAATTAGGCAATAATCCAAATTTTTATCGATTAAGAATCGGTATCGGGCATCCGGGTGATAAAAATAAAGTGGTCGGTTTTGTGTTAAATAAACCTTCTAAGCCCGAGCAAGAACTAATAGATAAAGCGATTGATGAATCTGCACGTTGCACGGATATTTTATTATCACAAAGCTTTGAAGCCGCAATGAATCGATTACACTCGTTTAAAGCGTAATGCCGTTGATTGAGTCGAACGAATTACAATATGCTATATAAAAAATCCACCCGAAGACCAGGTGGATAACAAATCACGTAACAATCTTTGATTAAGAAAATAGATGGGTAATATTACCGCCTTTTTCGGCAATTCGTTTAAATACTTCTTTAATTAACCAAGTATTCATTGCAGCGGTATCATCTGTACTACCCGTGTAATTAAGTTCTTTTGCCAATCTTTTACGAGCATCTAGACTATTGTCTATTCCTAATAATTTTAAAAGATCAACAATCGATGTTTTCCAATTAAGTTTTTCAGGAAATTTGCTCGCTAAATTATTAAGAATTGACATAACATCCACGTCCGAAATGGGCGTTTGGTTGTCTGAATGTTGTTGATTTTGATTTTGGTCTTGATTCTGATTATTTGACGCGGCATCTTTATCATGACCGGTAATGCTGTTGACTTGATTTTTAACGGCATCAGCGACATTACCGACAGCCGCTTGAGCACTTGGAAAGATTTTAGAAAAAATATTATTTAAGATACCCAAATTACACCCCCCTATGTTTAAACTGCTTTTGAAAAAAGTGCTTAACTATTCAGATGTACAAAATATCGCCTTTAGTATAACGTTTAACAAGCAATAGTGTCAAAGAAGTTCTGGATTTATAGCATTTTTTGTTGTTAATTCAGAGAGTAAATAAATTAAATGCATGAATAAATTTTTCTATAAAAAAATTATCTTGGCGTTTTAAATGATGATAACCATGGATAAACTTAGATTGTTAACCATTCACTATTAGTGAAAATGATGCTATTAATCCTAGATTGTTCAGTTTGTTATCTGATAATGATTCCAAGTGTTGAACATGAAAAGATGATTGAGATGTTTTTATTTGTGTCCTATAAATTCCAGTTTATTTGAAGCTAAAGTGAATCACGTTGATGAGTAAATCGAAACGATAAAAGAGATGCCTGACAAATTCTAGTTTTAAAAAGTATTGCGATGACAACGTTGAACAAAAAAATATTCGCAACATTCACGCAATAATTCGATATGTCAAAGCCAATACCTTATACGCAAAATGATAATATGTCAGAGCCAGTTTTATCAGAATAAAAAATTGTGTATGATAAAAGAAATAATGTCATTGTGGCTTTGTAACTGAAGCATGCTTTTTACAAACAATATTGTGGACGTTTCAAAAAATTTAGCTTCATTTTTTACTGTACGCAATCTTTTTTGTTTCCCACAAAGTATGATGAAAATTACTGGGCTTGATTATTATCAAACGAGTAATAATGCGGGTCAATGGATCGAACACAATTATAAGGCCTACGCTAATTTGGGCGATCCGAATTCTGATAAGATTTAATTGAAAAGAGAGGTCAACTATGAAATTAATTGTCGATAATATGAGTTGTCAGCATTGTGTTAATACGATTACTAAAGCGATTAACGATATTGATCCAAAAGCGAAAGTAACGATTGATTTGGCTAAACATGAAGTTGATATCGAAGGCGGGACCATTTCACAAGAAGCCGCTATAGCGGCTATCAATGAAGCTGGGTATGAATTTGTAGGTATTTCATATTAATTAACCTATATTAAAGCAAACAAATTTGGACGTTAGTTTTTTTATTTATCTGTTTTCATTAACACGTTTAAAACGTCCAAAACCTACTTTACATCCTCTTTTAATCACTCATATTTTGAAAAATTTGAAGAGAGTGTTCGCAAATATGCGTCAATTGTGTTTTTGAATCACCACCAACAATAAAAGTGATGTGTTGGTCCAATCCCTTTACCAATATTTAAATCATCAGCATGGCGTATGGCTCCGTGAAGATATTCTTTCGCCTGTTTAACCGCGTGTGCTAAGCTGTTTTTAGGTAATAAAGCCGCAATAGCGGCTGATAAGGTACAACCTGTACCATGCGTATTTTTTGTTTGAATTCTTTGCGATGTCATTCGGATTGTTTGGTCTGAGGTGATTAAATAATCGGGACTTTCTTGACTGTCTAAGTGCCCGCCCTTCATTAGTACCGCTTTACAACCTAGTTTAAGTAAATCTTGCCCTTGTTTTAGCATCTCATCTTCATTTTTCGCTTCATCACAATCTAAAAGCGCTGCGGCTTCGGGTAAGTTAGGTGTAATAATTGTTGCCAGTGGCAATAATTGTTCTCGAATGGCGGTAATGGCATCGGGTTTTAAAAGTGCATGTCCCCCTTTAGCGATCATAACTGTATCAAGTACAATCGATGGTATAGGATGATTTTTTAATAACTGATAGACAGTTGTGACAATTTCTTTATTCATTAGCATACCAATTTTGACACTATCAATGTGGATATCTTGATATAAGGTGTTAAATTCTGCTTCGATAAATTCGGTGGGAATTGCCAATACCGCATCAACACCTTGGGTACTTTGTGCGGTTAACGCGGTAATGACAGACATGCCATACGCACCAAGTGCCGAAAACGTTTTGAGATCGGCTTGGATGCCAGCTCCCCCACTGGGATCTGAACCAGCAATAGTTAGGGCTGTAATTGTCATGATGTTGCTTCCTATCTAGCTTGATTTATTTTATTGATTAGTAAGGTGGTTGCTTGTTCAATATTGGATTGACCACAAATAGCCGATACGACTGCAACGCCTTCAATTCCTGTTTGCATCACTTCTGTTATTTTTGTTATGTCGATACCGCCAATGGCAACAGCAGGGCAATGTTTGGTTTTGACTAATTGAGTTAACTGCTCAATACCAAGTGCCGAGGATGCATCTTTCTTGGTCGAGGTCGGATAGACAGGACCAATTCCAATATAATCGACGTTTTGCCAAGGCACGGTTTCAAGTTGTTGCTGATTCGAAACAGATAGCCCTAACCATTTATTTTTACCGATCAATCGGCGAGCTACATCAACGGGCAAATCATTTTGACCAACATGCACACCATCTGCATCGACAGCTAAAGCAATATCCACATGATCATTAATCAATAGCGGTACCGATGTCTGACTGAGTGCTTCTTTCAAGGCTAAAGCAGCTTTATACCAATCTTTGCCTGTCAATTCTTGTTCTGATCGTAATTGTACGGCGGTTACACCGTTGGCAACGGCAATTTTGGTGGTGTCTACCATGCCACTAATTCCTCCACATAGTGTCGGATCGAGCACTAAATAGAGAGTAAGATCCAACTTTTTCTGCATGCTACGTCCCTATTAGTATGATGAATAAAATAGTGATAATTGATCTAATAACGATACGGCAAAACTGCCTAATCCAAGCTGTTTATTTGCCTTTTCTCCAGCTTTTTTCATCATAAAGCAAGCGGCTGCTGTGGCTAAAAGTGGATCGGTTGAATTTACAATAAACGCTGCAACCATAGCAGATAAGGAACAGCCTGTTCCGGTAATTTTGGTTAAAGCAATATCACCGCCTGCTATAGCGTAAGTCGTATGACCATCAGTAATATAATCAATGTCACCAGTCATGGCGATGATAGTCTGGTAGTCTTGTGCCAATTGTTTTGCATATTGTAAAGCGGATTTTGTCGAGTCTTGACTGTCCGGGCCTTTTGATGATGCAAATTGACCGCTTAGCGCTAAGATTTCCGAAGCATTGCCACGAATAACGGTGGGTTTAAATGATAATAATTGATACGCAATTTCGGTACGATAAGCAAGTGCCGAACCAACGGCAACAGGATCAAGTACCCATGGAGTTTGGCTTTGTTGAGCTTGGCTTGCTGCAAGTAGCATACTTTTGGCGGTATTGTGATTAATTGTACCGATGTTAATCAGTAAACTATTAGCAATTTTAACAAATTCAGCCACTTCTTGTTCAGCAATAATCATTGCTGGTGAAGCTCCAATAGCAAGTAGGACATTAGCAGTAAAATTTTGTACAACATCATTTGTTATACAATGAACTAATGGGCGTTGCGTTTTGACAAGATTAATAAAAGGTGTAACTTGTGTGATTTGAAGCGATGTGGTTACTGACATGTTCATTCCTTATTTGATTTATAGGGAAGAATTTGCCTATTGTAAAGTTGAATGGCTAGACTTCCCTACGCTGGTGTTATCCAGATCAGGTTCAACGGGTAAACTCTCAGTTTTTTTAATGAATAAAAAACACCCCGAGTCAAAATTATGCTTATATTATGAACTGCCTATTGGCTTTTAACAAGTTTGTATAATAGAAAATTTCGATTTAAATGTTATTGTAACAATTTTTCGATATCCGTAATGGCTCTTCTATCCGGCAAGAAAATGATCAGGTGATCATTCTCTTCAATCGTTAAATCCGTGTTGATAATAATAACATCTTCATCACGTACAACTGCACCAATTGTTGCCCCAGACGGTAGCTTTAATCCATTGATGTTTTTTCCGACCAGTTTTGAATTTTCTTTATCACCATGCGCAACGATTTCCACAATTTCAGATTCGCCTTGTCGTAGTGATACAACTTTGACGATGCCTGTTTGTCTGACATGACTTAAAAGTTCAGAAATAGTGGCGTGTTGGGGTGAAATAGCAATATCAATCACACTATCATTAATGAGTTCTAGGTAAGCTTGTTTTTGAATTAAGACGATGACTTTTTTAGCGCCCATTCTTTTCGCTAACATCGATGACATAATATTGGATTCATCATCGCCGGTTACCGCAATAAAAAGATCGGTAAGTTCAATCTGTTCTTGGGATAGCAATTCTTGGTCTGATGATTCGCCATGTAATACTGTGGTATTAAGTAACTGTTCGGCAATGAGTTCTGCCCGTTCGGCATTGCGTTCAATTAGTTTGACTTGATAATCATTTTCTAAGCGCTTAGCCAGTGCAAGTGCAATGCCGCCACCGCCACTAATGATAATTCGTTTATAGGGTTTTTCTAAACGTTGTAGCTCACTGGTCACGGCTTTGATATTGGTTGGCGGAGTAATAAAATACACCATATCGCCAGCTTCAATTAAGGTAGAACCCAGTGGACGAATAAAGCGATTTTTACGGTAGATAGCAACGACTCTGGCTTCAACATGCGGAAGATGTTCTTTAAGCTCTGATAGCTCACTGCCAACTAGCGCACCACCATAATACGCCATAACGGCAACTAGACACACACGGGTATCGTTGAATGAGGCAAATTGTAATGCGCCTGGATATTGAACTAAATGACTGATGTGGTTGGTAATAAGGTTTTCTGGTGCAATGATATGGTCGATATTGATACACTCTTTATTGAAAAAAGGATATCTTTCATCATTGTATTCCGGTGCGCGGATACGCGCCACTTTTTGCGGAATATTAAACATGACATGCCCTATTTGACATGCCATCATGTTGATTTCATCAGAGTTGGTAACGGCAACAAGCATATCAGCCGATTCCGCGCCAGCACTCTCTAATACTTGTGGATAAGATGATTTTCCACAAATAACTTGTAAATCAAAGCGTTCTTGCAAAGATTGCAATTTATCATGATCTTCATCGACAACAGTGACATCGTTCTGTTTTTCAGTAACAAGATATTCTGCAAGCGCACTGCCTGTTTGTCCTGCCCCAAGAATGATAATCTTCATAACTAACCTATTTTAATTAAATGGCTTTCATCGGATTGATTGTCATTAGGATAATCAATGCCTATATCAAAGCTAATTAATACTGTTTAGTGTTAATAATAATCATGTTTTTTTGATTTCAGACTATACAAAACCGATAGCGTCATAGACCTTTTTCAATGTGATATCCGCTTTAGCTCGAGCTTTTTCAGCGCCTTCTTTCATGATTGAATAGAGGTAATCTTCATCATCACGATATTGGTGATATTGTGCTTGTAAGTGACTTATCATATCAATCACTTGTGTCGCCACTTCCGTTTTAAGATGTCCATACATTTTACCCTCAAACTCTTTTTCAAGTTCGGTGACTGGTTTTCCTGTTACACCAGTTAATATATCTAATAAATTTGATACACCAGCTTTATTTTTTAAATCATAACGTACAACAGGCGGTTCATCAGAATCGGTCATCGCTCGTTTGATTTTTTTCTCGATGTCTTTAGGATTTTCAAGTAAGCCAATCACATTGTTTCGATTTTCATCAGATTTAGACATTTTTTTCGTTGGGTCTTGTAAAGACATCACTCTTGCACCAACTTTAGGGATAAAAGGTTCAGGAACAGTAAAAATGTCACCATACAGGGCATTAAAGCGCATTGCAATATCACGTGATAGTTCGAGATGTTGTTTTTGATCGTCACCCACCGGTACTAAATTAGCTTGATATAATAAAATGTCAGCTGCCATTAATACAGGATAATCAAAAAGCCCTGCGTTAATATTTTCAGCGTGTCGTGATGATTTATCCTTGAATTGGGTCATGCGACTGAGTTCACCAAAATAAGTGTAACAGTTTAATGCCCACCCTAATTCAGCATGAGCAGGTACATGAGATTGTACAAATATAGTGCTTTTTTGAGGATCAATGCCACATGCTAAATAAAGCGCCATGGTATCGAGCGTTGCTTTGCGTAGCTTCTGTGGATCTTGGCGTACTGTGATAGCATGTTGATTTACAATACAATAAACGCAATCGTATTCTTGTTGTAAAGCGACCCAATTTTTTAAGGCACCCAAATAGTTGCCAAGTGTTAATTCCCCTGATGGCTGAGCGCCACTAAATACAATCGGTTTACTCATAATTTATTCCTAATCTATTCATTCTTATTTTTTTGCCTCAGCTTTAGGCAGTGGTAACAAGGTTAATATATCTTTGAAATCGTCAAACAAAAAATCGGGGTCGCTGGTCGCTATGGATACACCATAGTTGTAACCGTAACTTAACGCAACAGTAGGGCAGTTAGCATTCTTTGCTGCGGTAATATCATTTTTCGAGTCACCAACAAATAGTAATTGATCGCAAAAGAGCCCAAACGTTGCCATAACTTGATAAAGTGGGGCAGGATGAGGTTTTAGCTTGATAACATCACCGCCACCTAGCACCAGTTTGAAATATTCTTTAATGCCTAATGATTCTAATAAAGCAGGTAAAAATTGTGCAGGTTTATTGGTAACAAGTGCTAATGGATAATGATTATCATAAAGCACTTTTAAGGTCTCTTTAACATGTGGAAAGAGTTTTGTTTCTGCATCGATAACTTTATCATAATGCTGATTAAAGCAATTTTTAGCTTGACTAAACAATTCTGCTGTTGGGGTTATATCGATTGCTTTAAAGGTACGTTCTAACATAACATCGATGCCATTACCTACCCAATTTTTAACTTGATCTTTGCTAACAGTAGGTAATTGTAAGTCGGCAAGCATTTGCTGAATTGCTAATGCAAGTCCGGGTACACTATCAACGAGTGTGCCATCCAGATCAAATGCTATTGCTTGAATGTCATCCAGTTTAGGCATAGTTTACTCCTGCTAATGCTTTTCGCATGGCATCAATAACTGATTTATAATCAGGCTGACCAAATATGGCAGACCCTGCAACAAACATATCAGCGCCTGCTTGGGCTATTTCTGCAATATTGTCGACTTTGACGCCCCCATCTATTTCAAGTCGTATATTTTGACCTGATTCAATAATACGTTGTTTAACTTGTCGTAATTTTTTTAATGTTGACGGGATAAAAGATTGCCCACCAAAACCAGGATTAACTCCCATTAATAACACAATATCAATTTTATCCATTACATAATCTAAATGATCTAACGGAGTAGCCGGATTAAAAACTAAACCAGCGGTACAACCATGATCTTTGATGAGTTGCAACGTTCGGTCAAGATGAATCGTTGCTTCGGGATGAATAGAGATATTGCTAGCTCCAGCTTTTGCAAAAGAGACAATAAGTTCTTCGACAGGGGATGCCATTAAATGGACATCGATTGGGGCTTTTATTCCGTAGTCACGTAGTGCTTGGCAAAACATTGACCCCATTGTCAAATTAGGCACAAAGTGATTGTCCATGACATCAAAATGAATTACATCAGCCCCTGCTTCAATCACTTTTTGGGTTTCTTCACCTAAACAAGCAAAATTTGCTGAAAGTATTGACGGTGCAATAATAAACTCTTTCATAACATACCTCTAATCATACAAGCCAATACTCAAATGTTTTTAGGATTATTTGTATAGCGCTAATATTTCATCAATTTTTTTTCGACCTTCACCATCACAGCTAATTGAGCGTCGCATTTCAGCTCGATAAAGGTGGCGAGCTTTACTATATAACGTTCTTGTATAATCAGTATCATGATTGGATACAAGCACTGGAATATTGTTTTTATAAGCCATTTTTTCGGCTAATTTAGAGAGTTTTTTATGTTCTTCATAGCCAAAATTATTTGAATAATATGCCGTAAATCCAGCCGAATCATTTGGCGATAAATAGGGCGGATCACAGTATATCACAGAATTTTTCTTTGCTTTTTTCATGACCTCTTGGTATGGGGCACAGATAAATTCCGCATTTTGTGCTTTTTTTGCAAAAAAGTTTAGCTCTTTCTCAGGAAAATAGATTGTTTTATAGCGACCAAATGGCACATTAAAAAGTCCACTGTTGTTATAACGACATAGACCGTTATAGCAATGACGATTTAAGTAAATAAATAATAACGATCGTAAATACTGATCTTTACTATAATTAAATACGTCTCGTAGTTGATAAAATGCCTCAGGCTTATTGTTCTGAGGTTGGAAAAATATTTTTAGATCATTAATAAACTCATTTGGTTTTGATTTCAATAAATTGAATAATTCAATTAAATCATGGTTAATATCAGCTAAAAGGTAGCTTTTATAATTGGTATTTAAGAAGACCGAACCTGCACCAACAAAAGGTTCAATCAGTTGATCTCCTTCTGGTAGATACTGCCTAATGGTGTCCACAAGCTCATATTTTCCTCCAGCCCATTTTAAAAAGGCTCGTTGTTTTTTCAAAGGATACTCCTATTTTGTCTTTGGTAGGATAAATGAACCATATCCTTTATTTTTCAGCTTTTTCTTTATTCACAGATGCACCAGATTTGACCCATGGATTATCCTTTTGTAAAGCACTAGGTAAAGATTTTATAGCCTTTTTGGCTTCATCTGATGATTTATATATACCTTTAATCAAAATAAACCATTTACTGTTATTACGTTTAGTTTCGTAAATTTGGTAATGAGTAATATTATTTTTTTCAACAAATTTTTTTAAGTTTTCAATAGATGATGAAGCACTAAGTTGAATAGTGTATTCATCATCTTTAATATAAATAGTATTGTTATTATTCCTGTTTCCGTTATGACTTGAAATAGTATTATGACTATTCGCTCCATTTTTCTCAGAAAGGGACGATGTTGTTGGTTTTTTTATAGTCGAATCATTTGATTGATTACGAGCTTTCCTTGATTCATCCACAATATTACTATTACTGGTTAGTGACTCTTGACTGTCTAATGATTGATTCGATCTTGAAGCAGTTGTAGAGTTGGGCAATAAACTTGAATCGGTGGTTTGTGTGTTACTTGATGCGTTTAACTCATCAGTTAAATATTGAGCGTTGTTGCTGTTTTCAATATCTGTTGATGAATAACCATTGACGTCAGGCGACGTCAATGATGTTGGTTCATTTTCTGTTGAAGAACTTAATATCACAAAACTTAGCGTTAAGAAAAAGATTACCATAGCAGAACCAAGAATAATTAATTTTTTCTTGGAAAAATAATTAAGAAAACTTGGTAATTTGAATGAAGTTGTAGAGTCTTTATTCGCTTTTTCTGATATATAACGGTCATCTTTATCTACACGCATATTTACTCCTTAACTTGACATCTACACTATTACTATTTCAGTATCAGTCATTATCTTGATAATAAGTAGCTTAAATTTGCTCTATTTTATCGATGATATAACCAGCTACACCTTTAGCACTTTGTTCATCTGTCTTAATAGTGATATCAGCAATTTCTTGATAAAGTGGTTCACGTTCATCAGCAAGCTCTTCATAGAGTTCTCGAGGGGTATTTCCTCCTTGTAATAATGGACGCCGTTTGTCTTTTTGAGTTCTTGCCATCTGTTTTTCAATGGTTGTTTCAAGATAGACCACTATCCCACGAGCAGATAAACGATTACGTGTCTCTTTTGATAGAACCGATCCACCGCCTGTCGCGAGTACTACACCTTGTTTTTCAGTCAATTCATTAATGACTTTTTCTTCTCTGGCGCGGAATCCGTCTTCACCCTCTAAGTCAAAAATCCAAGCAATATCGGCACCCGTTCGTTTTTCGATCTCTTGATCAGAGTCAAAAAACTCCATGCCTAACTGTTGTGCAATTTGTCGACCTATTGTGCTTTTTCCTGCCCCCATTGGGCCAATTAGAAAAATATTTCGCTTTTCTGCCATTGTAGTTTCATCATCTATTAATTTTGGTTAAAATTTACAACACAATATTAACTGACCGTGATCTTTCGTTTCACAAGCAGTTAATTGTGTAACTTTTCTTGTATCTCCGTCTAACGACAAAAATTTAGGTTGGTAATTATCTCAATAGAAAGCCCCTTTTTGCAATAGGTATTTATTAATAGTTTTAGCTAATTCCTGCTTGATGCAAATCGTGAATATTTAATGCACCGACTAATTCACCTTCGTTATTCACAACTGGTGCAGCAGTAATATTGTGATAATTAAATGATTTTAAAGCTTCTGTTGCTTTCCAACTTGCGGGTATTCTATAACCAGGACTTGTCATCACAGCTTCAATACTGTCTTGTAATGTGCCATTTTTTAATAATAATCGACGCAAATCCCCGTCAGTAAATACGCCAATAATTTTATTATTATCCTGACATATTGCAACTAATCCCACACCTGTGCGGCTGAGTTCAAGCATAGCTTCAAGTACTGTTGCGGTATGGGGAACTTTTGGAATTAAATCTCCCGTTCTCATGACATCTTTTACTTGATTAAGTAATTTCGCACCCAAACTGCCTGCCGGATGTGAACGAGCAAAATCTTCTTCATTAAAACCTCGGGCTCGCATGACGGCTATGACCAGCGCATCACCCATTAATAATGTATTTGTCGAACTCGAAGTAGGTGCTAGCCCCATAGGACACGCTTCTTTTTCGATCGATATATCAATTACGGCTTGAGCCGCTTTAGCTAAGGGTGAGTCTAAACCGCCAGTTATGGCAATCACCGGTACTTTCATCGAAGCAAGTATAGGGAGTATAAAATTAAACTCTTTTGCTCGACCCGAATAAGAAATTAGTATTGCTACATCATTTTCGCTTACCATTCCTAAATCGCCATGTAGCGCTTCGGAGGGATGCATAAAAAAAGAAGGGCTACCAGTACTGGCTAAAGAAGCAGAAATTTTTTTTCCGATATGTCCCGATTTTCCAATACCCGATACGACAATTTTTCCTTTTGCAGTTAAAATAAGCTGGCAAGCTGTAATAAAGTCTTCACCTAGCCGATTAGGTAACTTTTGAGCTTCATGAATTTCCAATTCAAGAAGTTCACGACCATATTTTAATAATTTATCCATTTCAATTAACCTATGGAGTTTTTAGAAGGTATTTGTGCCATTTATGATCTTCAATAAGTAAAATTGAAAATAATAATATATATTAGATAGCTAACAGTGTAGCAAGTAACAGAGAAATATTCAAAAAGAAAGCGAGTTAATTTTTACGTCAATCATGTTTCTTATAAATTTATGATCGATTAAGTATTAGAATTTGGAAAATAACGAGGCATTAACCACCTAAAGCTACTTTTATTCCCAGTGCGATTATAATGATACCCAGAATTTTATCAATGATGAACTGAATTTTACCGTAACATCGTTGTACCGATCGGGTTTGAAAAATAAAGACAACAAATGGCCACCAAAAAATCGCTTCTACCCAAATTATCAGTGCCACTAATAATTTGTCAATGAGCGTTGAATTAGCACTAAGTACCTGAGTAAATATAGCGAGAAAAAACAAAGTAGCTTTAGGATTAAGTAAATTACATAAAAAGCCTTGAATAAACGCTGTGCCAGATGAGATCATCCTACCATGTGATTCACAATTTAGATAACGAGTACCACTATTTTTGGCAAGTAGTGCTTTTATGCCTATCCAGATTAGGTATACAGCACCAACATAACGTAATGCATTATAAAGCAAGGGTGTTGCGGTAATCAGCACTGCGATTCCCGCAACACAATAACTCATATGAATTAATATGGCGATAATGACACCCAAACACGTGAGTAATGCTATTTTTCGGTTATAACTTAAACTATTTTTTAACACTAGAAAAAAATCAGGTCCGGGCGAAATCATTCCCAAAAAACTGACGGTAGTGACTATGATCATGGTATCAAGTGTCATGTTTGACCTATTTAACGTATTCAGCTGAGTGATTTAACGTTGCGATTTTGGATTTATTTTGTTCAATAAACTGTTTTTTATCCATGTCGATTTGGGTTAAATAATCAGTTAAAAATTTAGCATTACTTTTAATTTGAGCACCATTTAAAATCAATCTTGGTAAATCAATTTGATAGATTGTTTGATCGGATGATTTATGTAAATTTTCAGGTTTAGCATTGGTTAATAAATAAAGTTGACGCTCTTTTTCAGATAGGCGATGAATAGTAGGAGTACCCGACCCCATCATTAAGTGATCCGGAAAAATATAAAAGACCGTATCTTCGAGTAATCCATTATGCTCTAAATATTGGATAAATTGTCCAACGTTATAATCCAGTGAGGCAGCAACAAATGACATATTATCTTCTTTAGGTGTGATAACCGATGCCATTCGTTCATCGTAAAATCCATTAGGGGCATGGGTTGAAACAGTTGAAATAAATAAAGCAAAAGGTTGATTTGCCTCATTCATATCATTAATTTGTTTTTTGGCGATATCAAAAATATCTTTGTCATATAATCCAAAAGGTGCATTAGGATACTGACCTATATAGTTTTTTTCAGAAATCACTTTCAAACCAAGTAATTCAGCGGTATGTCCAATACCTGCAAAATCAGGGCCAGCCATAACATAGCGTGTTTGGTAGCCTGCCTGTTTCAATACATCCCCTAAACTGATTAATTGGGTTTGATTGCTTTTCATCAATGGCGAAGTTGAGTACCCACCAATTAAAAAAGGCACGCCTGTCATGTAAGTATACATTGATGCAGTTGTCCAGCTACTACCAACACTCATTGGCATATTCGGGAAGAAAGTATATGTTTGACGTAATTGTCTTAAATGCGGTGTGATATCCGCAAAATCTAAAAAACCTTGCTCAAACGATTCTAACGAAATGACGATAATATTTTTTCCTTTATGACTAATTAACTGATTTTTATTAGTGTAATCAGTCATATTGAGCGTTTGTAGTGCTTGTTCGAATGATTCACGAGGTGCGTTTGTCACTTGATAAATTTCGTATAAACGGCTTAACGGTCCATTGTGATAACTGATGCTAATAATGGCAATCATAGCCAATACCAAACGAAGTAATGGATGACATTTTCGCTTAAATAAACTCGCTAACTTAAACAGTAAAAATACAAAACCCAAAAAAACAACAATCACCAAGAGTGCTTGTAATTTAAAAATGAATAACCCTTGTATAATGTCATTGATATTTAAATTGACGTAAAACTGGTAGTCTATAAAGCCGCCACTAAAATAGATTGAGGTTAACTCCATGACTACAAAAACTGTCAACAGGCTGATCACCAGCAGTTGCCACTTTTTGCGTTTAAAAAAAGAGGCAACCACGACGGTAATAATTAAAAGAGGTAAAACAATTAATGTCGAAAGTGGCATAGAACAAAATACTCAATGATTAACTTTTGCATAAGTATATACTTAATATTATGAAAAATAAAAAGCAGCGAGTATTTTTATCTCAATAGCTAGATAAAATGCTGTTAACTGACAATTTTGAGTGTAATTAATCTGTTATTTATCAACAAATAAATTAAAAAATCACATTTTTTTGTTAAGGTTAAATTATAACCGTTTGGTGAATTAATCGGATATTTAGCCTATCAAGATTTTTATAATCTTATTTCTATAAATATTATTTATAACTCATAAAAAAGATTGAAATAAAATGTTGGATAGGTAAGGATAATTCATCGTGATTTTTAAGCGTAAAGTTAATCAACAGCCTAAAAGCCAATGTAATTGAAAATAAGGAGTCAAAATGTTTAGTAAAGAAATGACTATTGCCGATTATGACAAGGAGTTGTGGGATGCCATTAAGGGTGAAGAACAACGTCAAGAAGATCATCTTGAATTAATTGCATCCGAAAATTATGCCAGCCCAAGAGTAATGCAAGCACAAGGTTCCCAGTTAACCAATAAATATGCAGAAGGGTATCCAGGTAAACGTTACTACGGTGGTTGTGAATATGTCGATATTGTTGAAAAATTGGCTATTGAACGAGCAAAAACGTTATTTGGTGCTGATTATGCCAATGTACAACCCCATTCAGGTTCGCAAGCTAACTTTGCTGTTTATACCGCGTTATTAAATCCTGGCGATACAGTACTGGGTATGAATTTATCTGAAGGTGGTCATTTAACCCATGGTGCACCGGTTAGTTTTTCAGGCAAGCTTTATCATGTGGTTGCCTATGGTGTTGATGAGGCAGGTCGTATTGATTATGAACAGTTAGCGACCATTGCTAATGAGTCAAAACCTAAAATGATTATTGGCGGTTTTTCTGCTTATTCTGGTATTGTTGACTGGAAGCGTATGCGTGAAATTGCTGATAGTGTGGGTGCTTATTTATTTGTGGATATGGCGCATGTTGCAGGTTTAGTGGCAGCAGGTGTTTATCCAAATCCTGTTCCTTATGCGCATGTGGTTACCACAACAACCCATAAAACCCTTGGTGGACCAAGAGGCGGATTAATTTTGGCAAAAGGTGGTAGTGAAGATCTTTATAAAAAATTAAATTCATCGGTATTTCCTGGTGCGCAAGGTGGGCCTTTAATGCATGTCATTGCAGCAAAAGCGGTGGCATTGAAAGAAGCAATGGAACCAGCTTATCAACAATACCAACAACAAGTCGTTAAAAATGCACAAGCAATGGTTGATGTGATTTTAAAACGGGGCTATAAAGTCGTTTCTGGTGAAACACACAATCATCTATTTTTGATTGATTTAGTCGATAAAAAAATTACAGGTAAAGAAGCTGACGCAGCATTAGGAAGTGCAAATATCACCGTGAATAAAAATAGTGTGCCAAAAGATCCGCAAAGTCCTTTTGTCACATCTGGTATTCGTATTGGTTCACCTGCGATTACAAGGCGAGGATTTAAAGAGCCCGAGTCTCGTGAATTGGCTAATTGGATTTGCGATGTATTAGATAATATTGATGATGAACAAACGATCCAAGCCGTAAAAGAAAAAGTATTAGCGATATGTCGGCAATTCCCTGTTTATCAACATTAAGATACCATCATTATCGCCGACACTATCGGCGATAATGATAGATTTGTTTTTATTGTTTTTCTGTGTCTGTGGTTTTTTGTATAAGTTCTTGCTTTTGTTGCTCTATAAAGTGTGTTATATGACCTTTATGCCATAACCACCCACCTGTTATACCAATACCTAATACTAAAGCTATCCAAAATACAATAGCAAATTTATTACGACGTTTTCTCATTGGGTCACGTAAATTACGTTTTGCATTCTTCGGTAATTCTGCTTTACTAGTGAGTAATCCACCTAATAATAAGTTTATTTTCACTTGCCCATTAATTGCCCAACCGGATGCTTCAAGAAGTGGTCCAAGTGTACGGTGTCTTAATTTTAACCAAGCTAAAATCACAGAAGGGCCCGATATAATGACAAATAATCCAATAATAACCAAAGGAAGTTGCCACCAGCTTAATGAAAATAGTGCTTGGAAAATGGTTGCTAAAGCAGTACCAATTGCACCAAGTGCTAAGCCAATTGCGGCAAATATACCCACGCTTTTACCAATATCAAATTTGGTATCTGGATTTTGTAAGACTTGCGTACCGGTTTTTTCGATATCGGCATCTTTGCTGGTTGCCCATTTATTAATTTGTTCAGTAATTAGGCGACCAATACGTTGATAAGGAGCCCAAACAGCTTGTTGGATACTGATTGGTTTTGTAATAATTTTAACTACATTAGCATCCCAATCATTACCTTCATTGTCAATAAATACACCGTTACGACCTTCGATAAGTAAATCACCTTGCCCTGCAGTAATAGCCGCTGCAATCACCTTTTTTTCACCTTGTCTGGTACATTCACAGTAAAGTAAACACAGTTCCGAGTAGTTAGACATTGTAATGTGTTTGGCAATATTATCTACCGAAACACATAACGTTGCACAGCGACCATCAATATAGAGTTTTCCAAGTTGAAATGCGGCTCTTTTTTCAAGTGAAAAGAAATCAGAAAAAGAGGTAAAATTGACGAGTAGTCGATACAAATGTTTGTGAAATAGAACAAGTTTTTCTAAAATTAAAACATCTGAGGCTGAAATCGGCGTTTTATTGTCTTGATCAACCATTTCTTGAAATTGAGCCAATAAATCACTATTTGCCATGTTTTTAATCGTTTTGTTTGATAAATCTTCAATGCTATCGGTTGGTTGAACTGAAACTTTGGTTTGAACCATACTAGGTTTTGAATTAATCAGCGAGGCGTAAGGATCCAGACTGGTTTGAATATTTTGCCATTCTTCTTCTGTTAGTACATTAGAATTAGCTAATAACGGCGAAACGAGTGTTTTAAATTGTGTAATTTTTGCTTTCCATAATGGATTGAGCCCATTGACCAAATCGAGAGAGTTATGGGTATCGATTTTTGATAACGGTAATTCGGCTAGCGCTTCGTCTGATAATAACCCATTTTCTGTTGGGACTATATACTTCTCATCAACGTTCAATGCTGTTTGTGCTTGTGGTGCATATTGTGCAAGTTCCACACGTAAAAAATAGTCATCTATTTTGGGTTTTAGCGTTTGAACAAGGTTCCATATTTCAGCACTATTTTCGCCAAATGGTGTTTGTGTATTACTTATATCCTTTTGCCATTGTTGCCATATTTGTAAGTTTTGAACAAATGTTTTGGCAATATCTATGTTAATTCCATTTTCTCCACTCATATCTTTTTCAGCCCCAACAATTTTTATTGCTGATTTGATAAAAGTTTGCATTTCTGGTGATAGCTCGGCGGATGCAGGAAAAATTAAATCACCATTGTAAAGTTTGCCTGCATTAATTTTAATAGATTGTTGTACATCATCTTGAGTTAAATAATCACAATCACTTTTGTTTAAATTGACAAGAATGCTGCGAGCGGTGATGAATAATTTTTTACCTTGTTCTGTTTCTGTATTAATTTGTGACAAAGGTAAAATATCTGATGAATGTAAGATCGTTTCAAAAGAGTGAATTTTACCTCTTGTCCAAGCGATAGCATCTAATATATCGGGAATGCGAATGCGACCGTCTTGATCTTCATCCAAAAGTGCCAATGTTCGTTTGTCAAAATCTAGCCCTGTCGTCGGGCAACTGAGTGCGACCCATAATTTAGGGTCAAGATTGGGTAGATTAATAATATCGTCGGCGTTTTTAAAAACAACTTGATCTAATCCACCTACACGCTGAAATGTCCACATATGACTCATGATAACCTCCATACTGAAATTTATTTTATTTCCTTTATGTAAATAAATATAACAGTATTAGTCGTTTAATGAAAGAGAACAGTGATTTTAAGCTTGTGAAATTTTAAAAAATTTTGAAGAATTGAGTTTAGTTGCTGACCACAACTTTATGATAGAATAACGCCATATTACTTAATATCCAAATAAAAAATAACTATGTCATTAATCAATCTTACAAATGCTTATCTTTCCTTTAGTGATGCGCCACTACTCGACCATATTGATATGTCGATTGAAGCTAATGAGCGTGTCTGTCTTGTTGGGCGTAATGGTGCAGGTAAATCAACGTTACTAAAAGTATTAAATAAAGAAGTACCGTTAGATGAAGGTCAAATTATTTATGAGAATAATGTTGTTGTATCACGTTTACAACAAGATCCCCCAAGGGATATTCAAGGAAATGTGTTCGATTTCGTTGCAGAAGGTTTAAAAGAACAAGCTCAATTATTGAGGGATTATTATGATTTATCTCATCGTATTGAACAAGATCCCAGTGAAAGTAATCTGTCTAAATTAGCTAAATTACAAGAGCAATTAGATCAGCAAAATGGTTGGCAACTTGATAATCGTATTCGTAATGTTATCTCTTCACTTTCCTTGGATGGTGATGTGCTGTTGTCATCCTTATCAGGAGGTTGGTTGCGTAAAGCCGCATTGGCTAAAGCATTAGTGTGTCAGCCAACAGTATTGTTACTGGATGAGCCAACTAACCATTTAGATATCGAAACGATTAAATGGTTAGAGGAATTTTTAAAAAGTTTTAATGGTAGCATTGTGTTTATTTCACATGATCGTTCTTTTATTCGGCAAATGGCAACGCGTATTATTGACCTCGATAGAGGTAAAGTGGCTTCATGGGGTGGTGATTATGATAGTTATCTTGTTGGAAAAGAGGAAGCACTACGTGTCGAAGAGTTGCAAAATGCAGAATTTGATAAAAAATTAGCTCAAGAAGAAGTGTGGATACGTCAAGGTATCAAAGCTCGCCGTACACGTAACGAAGGTAGAGTACGCGCTTTAAAGGCGATGAGACAAGAACATTCACAGCGTCGCCAAGTCATGGGTAGTGCAAAAATGCAAATTGAAGAAGCGTTGCGTTCGGGCAAAATTGTTTTTGAATTGGATAATGTGAGCTATCAAGTCGCAGATAAATTATTGGTTAATGATTTTACGGTACAAGTATTACGTGGCGATAAAATTGCGCTGATTGGTCCTAATGGTATAGGTAAAACAACACTTTTAAAGCTGATGTTAGGTAACTTACAGCCGACATCGGGTAGCGTCCATTGTGGTACCAAATTGGAAGTCGCTTATTTTGATCAGTATCGACTTGAGTTGGATCCTGAAAAGACAGTGATGGATAATTTGGCTGAAGGTAAACAAGAGGTGATGGTTAATGGTCGATCTCGTCACGTGCTTGGCTATTTGCAGGACTTTTTGTTTCCACCTAAACGCGCCAGAACTCCTGTTCGTGCATTATCAGGGGGAGAGCGAAATCGTTTATTGTTAGCTAAATTATTTTTAAAACCAAGTAATTTATTAGTACTCGATGAGCCCACCAATGATCTGGATATTGAAACATTAGAGTTATTAGAAGAGCTAGTCAATGAGTATCAAGGCACCGTTTTATTGGTTAGCCATGATCGACAGTTTGTTGATAATGTGGTTACTCAATGTTGGTTTTTTGAAGAAAAAGGTCATATCGGTATTTATGCAGGCGGATATACTGATGCTTTACAGCAACAGCAGCAAGCAAAACCCGTGTCGGTGAAAAAAAATAGTGCACAGGTTAAAAAAGATGAAAAAGCGGTAACTGCTCAAGCTAACGTGCCTGAAGCGAAAAAGAAAGTAAAGTTAAATTATCATGAACAACGTGAATTAGCACAGTTACCAAGCCAAATAGAGCAATTGGAATTAGCAATAGCTGATTTACAAGCGCAAATAGGGCACAGTGACTTTTTCAATCAACCCCACGAGGTGACGAGCCCGATTTTAACTGACTTAGCCAATAAAGAAGCTGAACTAGAAGCCATCTTTGCACGTTGGGAAGCGCTTGAGTCGTTAAGTCAACAATAGTCGTGTTAAGAGCTTGCTGGCAAGCTCTTGTTAGCATTTACCATGTTCTTTTTGTTAATACAAAAAAGAGTGCTAATGCGAAAATGACAAATATTGCACCAATAAACCCGATATACTCGGTTGAAAGTCTGACTAATACTTGGCTACCTACAAACGCACCTGCTCCAATGCCGATATTATAAATACCTGAATAAACAGATGTTGCAATATCAGCTGCATCTGGAGCAACATCAATGACTTTACTTTGCATAACCATGCCGATGATGGTGATCGCAAGTCCCCATAACATGCCTTGTAAGATTGCAGTGATTAAATTGAACGAGCAAACATAGAGTGAAAGTAAACAAATCATCAATAGTAACAAAGGGATGATTAGAATTGCTGTTGGATGTCTATCCGAATATTTAGCAAAGACAACACTGCCGATCATACCTGAAAAACCAATAGCTAATAGTATGCTAACCACCACTTTTTCGTTAAAGCCACCGACATTTATCATAAATGGGGTGATATAGGTATAAGCACAAAAATGCCCAGTGATAATAATTGCTGTTAACAGATAGATATTAAGTAATACTGGTCGTTTAAGTACTTTCGGAATATCACGGATAGATAAGGTGTCTGTGCTTGGCACAGGCGGTAATAAATAGAGTAATGAAACCATGACACAAAAAGCAATAAAACCGATGCATAAAAAAGTAATCCGCCAACCAACAACTTGACCAATTATCGTGCCAATTGGAATACCTAAAATTGTTGCCATTGAAACGCCGACAACAATAAAACCCATTGCTTTAGCTTTTTTGCCATTGGGTGCAAGTCGTACTGCTAAAGGCGTAGTAATAGCCCAAAATACAGCGTGTGCACAAGCGATTCCAATTCTGGCTACCATTAAACTATAAAAGTCCCAAGCAAAACCCGCTAAGATATGGCTACCAATGAATAAACAGAATAAGAAAACAAGAAGTTTTCGGCGATCCATTTTTGAAGTTAATACCGTTAATGGTAACGATAATAATGAAACAGACCAAGCATAGATAGTTAATAATAATCCTGCATGCGCTTCATCCATTGAAAAACTTTTAGCGATGTTGGGTAGCAACCCTACCGGAACAAATTCGGTGGTATTAAAAATAAATGCTGCAAATGCCAAACATAAAATTGACGACCAAATTCGAGACCGTTTATTAGCATTGTTTATCATGTTGTTTTTTAAAGAAGGGATAAATAGATTGAGTGTCATTATAACATGAATAATGTTCGTTATTAAACAGTCAGTAAAGATAATGGTGTCATCTTCGATGACAACTAATCGGCATTCTTTATCGATTTTGTACCTTCATTCGTAACAGGTATATAATACTCATACCTTTCCACTAGCAGTGATGATAATCATGAATCAACTTTTTATTACGATATGTCTATTAATTTTTAGTAATATGTTTATGACGTTTGCTTGGTATGGCCATTTACGTTTTTTGCATAATCAAGTCTGGATTGTTGCCGTTTTTATTAGTTGGGGGATTGCGCTGTTTGAGTATTTATTGCAAGTTCCTGCTAATCGTATAGGCTTTCAAGTTGCCACCGCTGGTCAATTAAAAATTATTCAAGAAGTCATTAGTTTGTCTGTCTTTATACCCTTCTCAATTTATATCTTAAAAGAACCTTTTAAAACTGATTATATTTGGGCTGGTTGCTGTTTGCTTGGTGCAGTATTTTTTATGTTTCGAGATAAAATTTTTGCATCATAAACAGTTATGATACCTCTATTTTAAATATCATTACGGCTTGAAGAGTGATTCGATCTTTTATATCACTATTGATAAAAAGTGACAGTATGAAAATGTGATAGTTGTCACATAATGTAAATGATGTCATTTATTAATCCAATAATTCAATTTAAGATTGATTAATATCAAATAAATCAATGTGATTAGACAATAAGATTTAGAAAACTTTATTGTATGGACATTGTAACAAGGCAATTTAATCGTTTTAAATACCAACGATATAGGAATATCAATATCGAGAAAGAAAAGGGGGCCGTCTATGCAAAAAATGTTAGTTAGAAGTATTATGTTGTATTCTTTATTATGTGCTCAAGCATTCGCCGTAGAAATAAAAGATGTAACAACACATCCCAATGACTATTTTCTTACTGAAAATCAAGCGCCTGATAGTTTACAATTGTTACCACCACCTCCTTCATTTACCAGTGTTGAATTTTTAAGAGATAAAGCCATGTATGATTGGGGTAAATCGATGCGTCATACCGAACGAGGAAGACAAGCTTATATTGATGCTGACTCTAGCAAGGAAAATGTCACTCAGCAATTTTCAACGTCGTTTGGTTTTGATATATCTGCTATCAAAACACCCGAAATTTATAAATTGATTACGACAATGAAAGAAGATGCTGGTGATCTGGCTACTCGTTCGGCGAAAAATTATTACAATCGTATCCGACCATTTTCGTTTTTCAATGAGCCCACTTGCCGACCAGAAGACGAAAAAACGCTGTTTACTAATGGATCTTATCCCTCAGGACATACAACAATTGGTTTTGCTATATCGCTGGTGTTAGCTGAAATCAACCCACAACGTCAAAATGAAATTTTAAAACGAGGTCTTGAAGTGGGTGAAAGTCGTGTTATTTGTGGATACCATTGGCAAAGTGATATTGATGCGGCTAGAGTGATGGCGGCGAGTGTGGTGGCACAACTGCATGCTAATGCCCAGTTTAATCAACAACTGGCAAAAGCCAAAATGGAGTTTAACCGCTTACAAACCAATCAACAAAGTAAAAAGTAATAAAAGTTAACAACGGCTATGACTGGATTGTAAATCCAATGTTTATCAATTTAAGGCTGATATTGGCTGTTTCGTTAAACAACCAATATCCAGCTTAACAATCATAACGCTTTAAATGAGATATCCGGTAAAATCGCTTCACCTTGCCAATATAATTCACTGGCAAGTAGCCCGGCAATTCGACAATAATTTTCAGTAAATTCACTGTCTGGATGACTAATAACTGTTGGCGCTCCGGTATCAAGGTCTTGTCGCAACATTCTATGCAGCGGTATTTGCCCAAGTAATTGAGTTTGATATTTTTCGGCAAGCTGTGCCGCACCACCTTCACCAAAAATTGCCTCATGATGCCCACAATTTTCACAGATATGGTAGCTCATGTTTTCGATAATACCTAGCGTCGGGATATTAACCTTATTAAACATTGTGATGCCTTTTTTAGCGTCAATTAAGGCAATGTCTTGAGGCGTGGTAACAATCACCGCGGCAGTAACAGGAATACTTTGCGCGAGTGTTAATTGAATATCTCCTGTCCCTGGTGGCATATCAATCACTAAATAATCAAGTTCAGGCCAAAGTGTGTCTTGCAAAATTTGCAATAATGCTTTACTTGCCATTGGTCCTCGCCATACCATAGCTCCATCTGAATCGACTAAATAGCCAATCGAGTTACTGGCTAATTCATAGGCCATAATTGGTGTCATATGTTTATTGTCGGGAGTAAGTGGTTGTTGTTTTTCGGTTCCTAACATGGTAGGTATAGACGGGCCATAAATATCGGCGTCTAAAATACCAACTTTGGCGCCTTGTTTTTGCAGTGCAAGCGCAAGGTTAATCGCGGTTGATGATTTACCGACTCCTCCTTTACCAGAGCTAATGGCGATGATGTTTTTAATGTTTTTTATCGCTTGTTGATGATTTGCTCGTTTTAGGGTGGCAATATTGAAATCAATTTGCCAATTCACTTGTTTTATACCGTCAAGTTCGAGTAATTGAGGTGTAATGGTTTTTTTCAGCTCTTCAAAAGTGATTTGCCATGCAAAGGGCATCGTTAAATGAATATGCAAAGTTTGATTTTCCATTTCACACTTTTTAACTGCACCTAATTTGATTAAATTTTTTCGCAAAGTAGGATGAGCAAAATTTTCAAGAATCTTTTTGGGTTCCATGGTGATTAGCCTTCATTTTTATCTACGGTTTTATCTGCTTTTATGCTGATTTGTATAATTATCATGCTTATTTAAGTAAAATATTGAGAACAGCCAAATTATTTTATGCTTTCCAAAATATCGTGAGTCATTAGTTTGCTGATTTTTCTGAATCTGGAAAGAATTTTTATTAAATTATGGCATAAATCTAGCGATAATCCCATGTTTGATGTACTATTCCCGACATTATGTAATAAAAGGTATTAAATTGACATGACAACAAAACGCAAAATATTAGTGACTTGTGCACTTCCTTATGCAAATGGTTCAATTCACTTAGGACATATGCTAGAACATATTCAGGCTGATGTATGGGTACGCTATCAACGAATGCGTGGCAATGAGATTTACTTTATTTGTGCAGATGATGCGCATGGTACGCCAATCATGCTTAAAGCCCAACAACTAGGGATGACGCCTGAACAGATGATTGCAGAAGTTAAAACTGAGCATCAACGTGATTTTGCTGGATTTAACATCAGTTATGACAATTACCATTCAACGCATAGTCCAGAAAATCGTGAGATATCTGAACAGATTTATAAAAAGCTAAAAGCCAATGGTTATATCAAAACAAAAGTAATATCACAATTATTTGACCCAGAAAAACAGATGTTTTTACCTGATCGGTTTGTGAAAGGCACGTGTCCACGTTGTAAAGCCCCAGATCAATATGGTGATAACTGTGAAGTTTGTGGTGCAACTTATAATCCAATTGATCTCATTAATCCTCAATCGGTTATTTCTGGCGCAACCCCAATAATGAAAGACTCAGAGCATTTCTTTTTTGATTTGCCCGCTTTTTCAGAAATGTTACAGGCATGGATCCGATCGGGCACATTGCAAGATCAAGTTGCGAATAAAATGCAAGAGTGGTTTGAAGCAGGATTACAACCTTGGGATATTAGCCGTGATGCTCCTTATTTTGGTTTTGAAATTCCGGATGCACCCGGTAAATATTTTTATGTTTGGTTAGATGCGCCAATAGGTTATATGGGATCTTTCCTTAATTACTGTAATAAAAATAATAAAGCGATATTTGATGAGTTTTGGAATAAAAACTCAACGACTGAACTTTATCATTTTATCGGTAAAGATATTGTCTACTTCCATAGTCTATTTTGGCCAGCAATGTTAGACGGTAGTGAACATCGTAAACCTTCCAATATTTTTGTTCATGGCTATGTCACGGTTGATGGTGCAAAAATGTCAAAATCACGTGGAACTTTCATTCAGGCAAGTACTTACTTAAAACATTTAGATCCAGACTGCTTGCGTTACTATTATGCAGCGAAATTGTCGCCACATATTGATGATATCGATTTAAATTTGGAAGATTTTGTCCAACGTGTTAATAGTGATTTAGTCAATAAAGTTGTTAATATTGCTTCCCGTTCGGCAGGCTTTATCAGCAAACGTTTTGACGGTAAATTGTCTGATAATCTTGCTGAGCCAGAACTTTATGCTTTGTTCATTGAAAAATCAAAAGTAATTGCTGATTATTTTGAACAACGTGAATCCGGTAAAGCAATACGTGAAATTATGGCACTGGCTGACGAAGCAAATCGTTATATAGATGAAAAAGCGCCGTGGGTTGTAGCAAAACAAGAAGGGCAAGATCAAGCATTACAAGATATTTGTTCAATGGGTATTCATCTATTCCGTATTTTAATGACCTATTTAAAACCTATTGTGCCAGCATTAGCGGAACGCACTGAAGCATTTTTAAGTAGCCAATTGACGTGGGATTCGATTAATCAACCTTTGACCGGACACAATATTAACAAATTTAAAGCCCTATTTAACCGTATAGATATGGATAAAATTACTGCTATGATTGACGAAACAAAACAACAAGCTGCATTAGCGACGCCAGCTAAAGAAAAAGTCGCTGAACCGATTGCTGACACGATCAATTTTGATGATTTTGCAAAAGTGGATATGCGTGTTGCATTAATTAAAAATGCATGTGTTGTTGAAGGATCAGACAAATTATTGCAACTTACACTTGATATAGGAGACGAAACTCGTAATGTCTTTTCAGGCATTAAAGAGTTTTATCCTGATCCTCAAGTTTTAGTGGGCAGATTAACGATTATGATCGCTAACTTAGCGCCTCGTAAAATGCGTTTTGGTATCTCTGAAGGCATGGTACTTTGTGCAAGTGGTAAAGATGATAGTGAAGGCGTTTACTTATTGTCACCTGATAGTGGAGCAAAACCGGGTATGCGAATTTCGTAATTAATTGTTTTCTTTTTTTACATCTTAACAAGTTAAAACGCTTGTTAAGATGTTTAATTTTTTTAACGTGTTTTGTTGTAAAAGTTTTAAGACTTTTGATTTTCAGCCGCATTGCCAGAATAAGGTAAAATGCTATCTTTTAATGTAAATGAAAAATCTTTTGTGCTAATTTCTCCGATGATGTTGTCGCTATCATATAGCGCCATTAAAAAACCAGCCATTTGCTCTGCTGTGTGATATTGGCTGAAACTTTTATTATAGTCATATTCATTGACATTATTCGCTTTTTGACCGAATTCAGTTTGGGTTGCCGCAGGGGCTAAGACTTTAGCCGTTAATTTCGCTTTTGCTTGTCTTAATTCTTGCGCTAAACCTTCAGTAAAAGCATTAACATAGAATTTAGTCGCACAATAAGTGACAGCATTGGGTACAATTGTGTATCCACCTCGTGAAGAGATATTAATTATTTGTGTGCCAGATTGATGGTGATATTTATGCACATACAGCGTTGATAGAATTGTTAAGGCTTCGATATTTAAATGTAGCATAGATTGTATTTTATCTAAATCTTGATCTTTAACACTTCCGTAATGCCCAAAACCTGCATTATTTATCCATGTTTCAATATAATAGCTATCTAATTGTTTGAAGAGTGAAAAAACATTATCGGCTTGCGACAAATCACAAATTTTAATGATGACTTCCAAATTTGGATTTAATTCGGCAATTTTTTGTTTCAATGTTTCTAGTTGTGATTCTCTTCTTGCTATCAATATAAGGTTTTTATTTCGTTTAGCAAATTCAATTGCAGTGGCATAACCAATGCCTGAACTTGCGCCGGTAATTGCAGTGTATTTTTTAACATGATTGTTCATTTTTTTTCCTTTTAATTTCTTAATAAAGTAATTGTTATGTCGGTTTTTCCATAGACTATGGAGTAATTTTCTGTTTATTGGATTTCTATGCTTTAACTAATTGATTTTGAATAAAACACAGTTTATGTTGGTTAAGTTCACGCCAATCACCAACTTCAGGATATAAAGCTAGTTTTGATAGAACCAAATACCCTTTGCGCAAATTATTAAAATATAAAGGTGTTTACTTTTTACGTCATTATTTAGGATAACAAGCGATCTTCAATTTGTTGTATTATTCAGTTTTGAATCTATAACGTTATCTTCAATAGAAGTTTAATTGACAATACCTGTTTATCTCGTAGTAAATTTTATGTTTTCACACCCAAGATGATTTTGTTTTATTATCTTTATAAAATAAGGGATAATAAATATTATAAAAATTGATTTATTAACAACTAGGAGTTGATAATTTGGATCTATTAAAGTGTATGGAAGCATTTGTATTGACGGTGAAAACAGGATCGTTTGTGTCTACGTCAGTATCATTGAATACTTCACCTCAGATGGTGACTAAATACATTGCTTTTTTAGAAAAACACTTAGGATTAAAATTACTTAATCGAACAACACGCTCGCAACATCTTACCGTGTTTGGCAAACAGTATTATCAACGGTGTTTGTTAATTCTTGCAGAAATAAAAGAGACGAAGATATTAGCCCAACAATTTATTGAAGAGCCAAAAGGTCGATTAAGGATTAGTGCACCTGTCAGTTATGGACACTATAATTTAATTCCGGTCATTAGCCGTTTTATGAAACGCTATCCTAAATTAAACATTGATATTCAATTAAGTGATCGCTATGTTGATATAGTAAAAGAGGATTATGATATTGTGTTTCGTATCGGTCAATTAAATGATTCCGGTCTGATCGGACGCAAACTTAAACCTTTTCAACTTATATTTGCTGCTTCGCCCAGTTATTTGATGCAAAATGGTGTACCAGCTGTTCCTGACGATTTAAAAAATCATCAGTGTTTAATTTATCAATATGTGAATCGAAATAAAAATGATTATGTTTGGCCATTTACGATGAATGGCAAAGCCGTCAATCTTTCTATTTCTGGTTCATTACAATCAAATGATACTTCAGCATTAGCGATTGCCGCTATTGAAGGTTTGGGGATAACGATGTTACCCGAACCGATGCTTAATGAGGCGATAAAACAAGATAAATTATTACCGATATTACAAAATTATTTACCTCCCGCTCGGGAAGTCCATATGCTTTATACTGCTGACAGACAACCGCTAGCTATAATGAAAATGTTTATTGAATTCGTGGTTGATACGATGTCATGAAAATCATCAAATGATGTTATGATCAGACTTGATTTAAGATAACTGCTATAAGGCAATAAAAAAAGGCGATAAAATCGCCTAAAGTCAAACAGTTATACTTAAAGATTATTGTATTGTTGCTAAGGTACTGACTTCATTACCAAGCATATTATTTAGATAGACTAAATCGTCTGCGGTTAATGTACCAACAGCATATTTAAGTTGTAGTAAATTTATTAGATAGTTATATTTAGCATCTGATAAATTTCGTTTAGAGCTATAAAGTTGAGTAGTTGCATTCAATACATCAACAATAGTTCGAGTTCCTACTTGATAACCTGAATTCGTCGCTTCTAATGAGCTTTCAGCTGAAACAACCGCTTGTTGATAAGCTTTAATCGCACTAATTGACGAAGAAATATTGTTATAAGAAGAACGGACTTGATTGATTACACTGCGATTAGTACTTTCAAGCTTTTCACTCGAACTAACGTAGTTGTGTTGAGCTTGCTCAACTTTAGATTGCGTAGCGCCACCTGAGAAGATAGGTAAATTTAAACTTAATCCAACATAATTATTACCCGAATAAGATTTTCCTCTATGACCCCCATTAGTTGCAAAATTATCCCCATATCTATCGGTTTTATTTAGATTTGTTGATGCATCTAAACTTGCTGTCGGTAGGTGTCCTGCTTGTGATAATTTGATTTGATCACGAGCTATTTCTTGGTTTAATTTCATTGTTAATAAATTAAGATTAGACACTTCAGATTGTTTTAACAACGAATTAATTGAAATTGGCGCTTCGGTTTTAAACATTTTGGTATTAATGGTTGCTAAATTTGAATAGAATCGACCACTGACCTGACGTAAGTTTTCGATAGCGTTATTCAAATCGTTCAATGCATTAACTTGTTGAGCAAGCGTAAGGTCATAATTTGCTTGCGCATTTTGCACATCGGTAATTGCTACCAAACCAACTTGATGTTGTTGTTTGGTTTGTTGTAATTGACGACCAATTGCTTTTTTCTGTGCATCGATAAAGTTTAATGCCTCAAGTGCTTTAAGTACATTAAAATACGCAACTGAGGTATTTAATATAAGCGTTTGTCCTTGATATTGATAAGCTATATCAGCAATACTAGCTTGCTTTTTAGTGATATCTAAAGCTTTCCAATTAGAATAATTAAAAATACTTTGTGATAAGCTTACTTGATAAAGGTTCCCACTTTTGGATTTTACACCACTGGTATCACGACGCCCATGAGTTACACCATAAGAAGCACTTAAACCAATTTGTGGTAATAAGCTTGCTCGTGATCCAGAAATTGCTGAATATGCCTTTTCTTTTTCAGCTAATGAACTGCTTAAATCAGGATTCGTTTCCTTAGCTTGTTCATAAACCTGAACCAAATTTTCGGCAAATACAGAGTGGCTTAGCGCTAAGCCGATTAGAAAGGTTAAAGTTTTTTTCATCAATTTTCTCTTTAAAACATTCAAATATAATAGTATTTTTAATTTGCATAATTTTAACAGATAAATAGGATATAGTAAGCATAGTTTGTTAACTATTCGCACTTTTTATTAAAATTAAGACTAAAATTGAGAGTTTCTATGAAAATTAATAATGATCCTGTTGTGTTTAACAAGAAAGATGTGTTTAATTTGACTAAACGTGTTTTGTATAAAGGCTTTTTTTCTTTAATTGAATACCGTTTTCAATACCGTAAATTTGACGGCACCAAAAGCGATGTCGTAACGCGAGAAATTCTGGAGCGGGGACATGCTGTCGTGTTATTAGCTTACGATGTTAAACTTGATAACGTAGTCATGATAGAACAGATTCGTATTGCTGCTATCGAAACTCAGGATAGTCCGTGGTTATTAGAACTTATTGCTGGCATGATGGATCATAAAAATGAATCTTATGAAGAGGTTGCAAGGCGAGAAGCGATGGAAGAGGCAGGTATAACAATTGGACGTTGTAAACCGATTGTAAGTTATTTGGCATCACCGGGGGGATTAACGGAAAAACTTCATATATTAGTTGGTGAAGTAGATTCCTCAACTGCTATGGGAATTCATGGATTGGCAGAAGAAAACGAAGATATCAAAGTGCATGTAATTAGCCGCAAGCAAGCTTATCAGTGGGTTCAAGAAGGCGTGATTAATAATGCGGCATCAATTATTGCGCTTCAATGGTTACAGCTCAACTATAAATCATTAAAAGATGAATGGATATAATCAATGGCAATGATCACATTTAAGTTTTTCTTTCATAAAAATGTGATCCATTTTACACTTTATAAATCTACTTGAATTTATAATAAAAAATATTTAGTCTAGCCAGCTTTGCTATCCTTTTTTTGGGGATTTGATTATCTCTAATCGTGTATTTTGATAAAATGTTGAGGTCAATTTTGGGGTCATTTTTAACGCTTCCAATCATAAATAGAAATTACAGTAATATTTTACATATTACCGATACACATCTTTTTGCTAATGACCAGAGTAAATTATTAGGTATTGATTCAAATGCTAGTTTTCGAACAGTGATAAGAGAAATAGAAAATAGAAAAAGCCCGTTTGACTTAATAGTGGCAACAGGTGATTTTGTTCAAGATGGATCTAAACAAGCTTATCGTCTTTTTGCCGAGCAAATACAAAAATTTAATTTACCTTGTGTTTGGTTAGCAGGCAACCATGACAATTATCATGATATGCATGAAATTTTTGCTGACTATCAACTCGCTGAAAATAAAATTGTTCTTCTAGGGGATAAATGGCTTTTAGTGTTGCTTAATAGTCAGGTTGTGGATCAAGCCTATGGTTTTTTACCCCAGTCAGAACTTGAATTTTTGCAATGCACATTAACAAGTCATGATGATCGTTATGCTTTTGTGTTTTTGCATCATCATGCTATTGAGTCAGGTTGTCACTGGTTAGATCAACACATATTAAAAAACAAACATGAATTAGAAGAAATTATTAAGCATCAACCCAATATAAAAGGCGTAGCTTGGGGACATATTCATCAAAGTCTGGAATATATTTGGCACGGCTGCAAAGCGTTTTCTACACCTTCCACTTGCGTACAATTTATGCCAAAATCTTATGATTTTAAATTATCCTATGAAGCACCAGGATGGCGAGAAATCAAGCTTTCAATAGATGGAACAATTCAATCCAAGGTTCATCGTATTGCTGACAATTGTTTTCAACCAGATATGTCACAAAATGGCTATTGAATTAGATCCGATTATAACATTAGTTTTAAAAAATTAATTTTTTATAGCAACGGTGCAAAAAAATAAAAAAGTCGTTCAATAACACGTTGCCAAATTGGGCGTTTTTTCCATTCATCGATATTTACGATATCTGAGTTAGATAAGTATTTATGTAAAAGCTGAGATAATGATTTAGCAAATTCAGCATCATCAATAACTGTAGTGATTTCAAAATTGAGCCATAAACTACGCATGTCTAAATTTACGGTACCCACTAAACTAAGTTGATTATCAATTAACACACTTTTGGTATGTAATAAATTATCATTAAATTGATAAAGTTTGACACCACCTTCTAGTAATTCAGAGAAAAATGCTCGACTAGCCCATTTGACCATAAGTGAATCATTTTTTTTCGGAACGATAATAATCACTTCAACACCTCGCTGAGCAGCTGTCACAACAGCGTGTAATATATCATCGCTAGGCACTAAATAAGGGGTAGTAAAAATAATTTGTTCTTGCGCTGAGTATATTGCGGTTAACAGCACTTGATGAATCATATTTTCAGTATAACCCGGCCCTGAAGCAATTAATTGCATTATGTGTTTTTTCTCTTCGGGCGGTTCGGCAAACTCAGTAATTTGCGGTAATGCTAAGTATTTCCCCGTTTCAAGCTCCCAATCACTTGCATAAATTGCACCCATTAACGTTGTCACTGGCCCATTCATTCTTACCATGATATCTACCCATTCGCCAATGTGTTTATTTTGTTTAAAATAGCGAGGATCCACGATATTCATACTGCCAGTATAAGAAATATAATTATCAATAATGGCAACTTTGCGATGTTGACGTAGGTCAAGACGTCGGAACATAAAACGTAACAGATTTACTTTTAAGGCTTCGATAATTGTAATGCCTGCGTCACGCATTCTTTTACTTGCTTTGGTTCTGATAAAATGGCGACTACCTGCGGAATCAACCATTAAACGACAGGTTACGCCTCGTTTGGTTGCGGCAATCAATGCATTCTCAACATCATCCGCTCTACCGCCTTCGTTCCAGATATAAAAAACCATTTCAATATTAGATGTTGCATGATTGATATCATCGATTAAACGATCGAATATCTCATCTGTTTCGCTAAGTAACTCTATATGGTTACCATTAATACCATCGAGGCCGGTTTGGTGCTTACAAAGTTGAAAAATCGGTTTACTGACTTGACTAACATTACGGGTAAAAATATCAGGAAAATCTTCAAGTCGATTAATAAATTTAGCAATTGTAGGACGCATTTGTTGCGCACGTTTTACACGTTGTTGACCTAAATGGGCTTCCCCTATGGCAAAGTAGAGTATGATTCCAACAATTGGTAAAATATAGATTATTAACATCCATGCAATAACGTAGGTTGTCGGCCTGCGTTTGAAAACAATACGCAATGAGGTTGCTACAATAAGCAACCAATAAGTTAGAAAGATCAACGAACTAATTAGAGTATGGAATGAGTATAATTGCATATTGCTCAACTATTGTTAAGATTTAATTTGCTAATCGGGTCTTTGTCGCAATCGAAGTTTTGAAATATTTCTGGTAAAGGTTTTGGATTATTATGCTTATCGACAGACACATAGGTAAATACCGCATCAGTAATACAAAAACGCTGTGTTGTATCATCAGTATCAATTAATTTTTTGATCCAAACTTCAATAGCAATTGTCATTGAGGTTCTTCCTGTTTTTATACAACGAGCATAGCAGCAAACTACATCGCCAACCATAGCGGGTTTATGAAAAGTAATGCTACTGGCATTAACAGTCACGACTCTGTTTTTAGCAATCTCTTTTGATAAAATACCACCTGCAAGATCCATTTGAGACATGATCCAACCACCAAATATGTGTCCATGTGGGTTGGTGTCTGAAGGCATAGCAAGCGTTCTGAGTACTAGTTGTCCCTTGGGATTGTCAGTTGTTTGTTTCATCACTAAAATTACTCCTACCTATGCTATTTATTTACTTTCTAAATCTTTATTAATATTTTTATAGATATAAATACCAGAAATTAAGGATAATAACAATGATGCAATGGGTAAAATAAAAACCTTAAATTTCCAAAAAAAGTTATCAGACATATAATAAGTTGCAATCAAACTGAACGTTCCGCAAAGTATAAAAAAGACTATCCATATTAAATTCAGTTTATTCCAAATAATGTCATCTAATTGTAACTCTTTGCCTAACATTTTTTGAATTAAGTTTTTCTTAAATATAGATTGACTGATTAATAGAACAGATGCAAATAAAAAATTAATAATTGTTACTTTCCATTTTATGAATATCGCTTCTTTTGTGGCGAGCGTAATACCACCAAAAATCATCACCATCAAAAAGGAAATTAATTCTACTTTATCAATTTTTTTGTATAAAATCATTCCAATAACAAGTGATACACATGATGCAATCATTAATGCTTGAACACCAACAAAAATATCATACATTGTCAAAAAGACAAAAAAGACAACAAGTGGGACAAAGTTTAAAAGCTGTTTCATTATAATTACTAACCTAACAGAAGAATTACGATAATTTGAAAAGTAAAAAAAGCCTATAAAATAGGCTCATTTTTTGGTATGAAGTTCTGGGTGTTTTTTGCAATTACCGGAATCACAATGACCATAAAGATACAAACTATGGAAAGTTAATTTTACGCCATATTGTTCTGCAATTTCTTTTTGTCGGGTATTAATAATTTCATCACGAAATTCAAATACTTCACCACAATCTAAACAAATTAGATGATCATGATGTTGTTGTGTTGCAAGTTCAAATACGGCTTTACCACCCTCAAAATTGTGTCGGGTTACGATACCTGCGTCATCAAATTGGTTTAAAACTCGATAAACTGTTGCAAGTCCAATTTCTTCTCCCATATCAAGAAGTTTTTTATAGAGATCTTCTACAGTAATATGTTGGCATGAAGGATCACGTAGTAACTCTAAAATTTTTAAACGAGGTAATGTAACTTTTAAACCAGCACTTTTCAGCGCTGCATTATTATCTCTATCATGATTTGTCATATTACATCCCAATATAGTTGATATAAATTAATGATTATAAAATATGATGAACGAAAAATACATTAAATCATTAAAATAGATTAAATATTCATTTCTGTTTTTACTTGTTCAACCCAAGTAGAAATGCGTTCTTCTGTTAATTCTGGTTGACGATCTTCGTCAATTGCCAAACCAACAAAATGTGTATCATCAACTAAACCTTTAGATGCTTCAAAGATATAACCTTCAGTTGGCCAATGCCCAACAATTTTGGCGCCTTTCGGTTCGATAATATCGCGTATTGTTCCCATTGCACTGCAGAAGAATTCTGAATAGTCTTCTTGATCTCCGCAGCCAAAAATAGCAACAGTTTTTCCGTTAAAATCGATTTGCTCTAAATTAGGAAAGAAGTCTTCCCAATCTGCTTGTGGATCACCATAATACCAAGTTGGAATACCGAAAATAAGGTAAGCATATTGTTCGATATGCTCTTTGGTGGCTTCTCGAATATCTAAAAGATCGGCTTTATCGTTACCCAAAATGAGTTGGATTTGTTTGGCAACATTTTCTGTATTGCCTGTATCACTTCCAAAAAAAATACCAACTTGTTTCATTTTTTTACCTTTACAATTATTACGATATTAATTTAGCTAATGAGTATATCATTGTCACTTATTATCAGCAATAATTCTCAATTACAATACCTATAAGATATTATTTACTACACAATTGATTAATCTTGGATTAGAATTGAGGCTATTTTTAATATTAACTTAAGTTGTGGAATTTGTTTATGAACTTGCATGAATATCAATCCAAATATCTTTTCAAGCAATACAACTTACCCGTACCAGAAGGGTTTGTATGTAACTCAATGGATGAAGTACAAGATACTTTAGCTGAATTAGCATCTAAGTCTGATTCAGGTGCTTGGGTTGCTAAATGTCAAGTTCATGCAGGGGGCAGAGGAAAGGCTGGTGGTGTAATTTGTACTAATGATCTTAATCAAATTAAACTTTTTGCTGAAAAATGGCTAGGTCAGCATCTTGTCACTTATCAAACCACATCAGAAGGTCAACTTGTTAATCAAATCTTAATTGAAAAAGCTTCCAATATACAGAAAGAACTTTATTTAGGGGCAGTAATAGATCGTAGTATTCAACGTGTGGTCATCATGGCTTCAACTGAAGGCGGCGTTGATATTGAAAGTGTCGCTGAAAAATCACCACATTTAATACATAAAATTGCACTTGATCCTTTAACCGGTCCTTGTGCTTTTCAAGGTAGAGAACTTGCCTTTAAATTAGGGTTAACGGGTAAACTTATTAACCAATTTGCCAAACTATTTGTTAATTTTGCGCAGTTTTTCTTAAAAAATGATGTGTCATTAGCAGAAGTCAATCCTTTGGTTATTACCGATGCCGATGAATTCGTTTGCTTAGATGCTAAAGCCGTTTTAGATGATAACGCAATGTTTAGACACCCTGACTTAACTATTTTAAGAGATACCACACAAGAAGATAAACGTGAATCTATTGCCGCCAAACAAGGGATTAGTTATGTTTCGTTAGATGGCAATATCGGTTGTATGGTTAATGGGGCAGGTTTGGCAATGGCAACCATGGATATGATCAAACTTTATGGTGGAAAACCGGCCAATTTTCTCGATGTAGGCGGCGGTACAACCAAAGAGCGAGTCGCTGAAGCGTTCAAATTGATTTTATCAGATAAAAATGTCAAAGCGATATTGGTCAATATTTTTGGAGGTATTGTTCGATGTGATCTAATTGCCGATGGTATTATCAGCGCTATTAAAGAAATTGAGCTAACTGTTCCTGTTGTTGTTCGTCTTGAAGGTAATAATGCTCTGCTTGCCAGAGAAATTTTAATTGAAAGCCAATTAAATGTTACTACAGCCGAAAGTTTGACTGATGCTGCACAAAAAATTGTTGCGGTCGCATAATAATAGGAAGAGTGAGGAACAATAATTATGTCAATTTTAATCAATAACGCAACGAAAGTCATTTGTCAGGGATTTACGGGTAGCCAAGGTACCTTTCATTCACAACAAGCGATTGAATATGGAACTCAATTGGTTGGTGGGGTTACACCCGGTAAAGGGGGAACAACTCATCTCGGATTGCCGGTTTTTAATACTGTCAAAGAAGCTGTTGAAGCGACGGGGGCAACGGCAAGTGTGATTTATGTTCCTGCGGCATTTGGCAAAGATTCGATACTCGAAGCAATTGAAGCAGGTATTAAATTAATTGTTTGTATCACTGAAGGTATTCCTACTTTGGATATGCTTATTGTCAAAGAAAAGCTAAAACAGAGTGATACAATTATGATTGGTCCTAATTGTCCGGGTATTATTGTGCCTGATGAATGTAAAATTGGCATTATGCCTGCGCATATTCATCTAGCTGGTGATATCGGTATTGTGTCTCGATCAGGGACTTTGACTTATGAAGCAGTCAAACAAACTACTGATATTGGACTAGGTCAATCTGTTTGTATTGGTATTGGTGGTGATCCCATTCCAGGCAGTGATTTTATTTCTATTTTAGCATTACTTGAGCAAGATCCGAAGACTAAAGCAATTGTGATGATTGGCGAAATTGGTGGTAGTGCGGAAGAAGAAGCTGCTGAATACATTAAAAAACATGTTAGCAAACCAGTTATAGCCTATATTGCCGGTATGTCGGCACCAGCCGGCAAACGCATGGGGCATGCAGGAGCAATTATCTCGGGTAATAAAGGCACTGCTGAAGAAAAGGTAAAAGCATTAACTGCTGCTGGTGTAGTTGTAGTTAGTAGTCTTGCTGAAATTGGTAATGCGGTAAAAAAAGCAGTTTAAACAGTGTTTTTTTTGACATTAATCAATTTTTATTCTTTAAATATTGATGTACAATATTGCGATATATCTTTATACACTTTGTGGGCATATTAAAGGAACAGGGAGCAATTATGTTAGATATAGTAGAACTATCGCGTCTCCAGTTTGCACTCACGGCAATGTATCATTTTATTTTTGTACCATTAACGCTAGGTTTAGCGTTTATGCTAGCAATTATGGAAACGGTATATGTTGTTAGTGGTAAGCAAGTCTGGAAAGATATGACTAAATTCTGGGGAAAACTGTTTGCTATTAACTTCGCTGTTGGTGTAGCAACAGGTTTAACAATGGAATTTCAGTTTGGTACTAACTGGTCTTATTATTCGCATTACGTCGGCGATATTTTTGGGGCACCATTGGCAATAGAAGGGTTAATGGCCTTTTTTCTAGAATCAACAATGGTAGGGTTATTCTTTTTTGGTTGGGATAGATTAAGTCGCGGTAAACATCTTCTTGTGACATGGTGCGTTGCATTCGGGTCGAATTTTTCTGCACTATGGATTCTCGTTGCTAACGGTTGGATGCAGTTCCCAATCGGTTCAGATTTCAATCCAATCAACTCTCGCATGGAAATGGCAAGTTTTTATGATCTGATCACCAACTCTGTTGCACAATACAAATTTGTGCACACTGTCGCGGCGGGTTATCTAACAGGTGCGATTTTTGTCTTAAGTATCAGTTCTTATTACTTACTTAAAAAACGTGATAGCGAATTTGCTAAACGCTCTTTTGCCGTGGCAGCTATGTTTGGTTTCATTGTATCTATTGTTGTCGCGATTATGGGGGATGAAGCCGGTCACGAAATGACAACCGTTCAGCCAGCTAAACTTGCTGCTATTGAAGCCGAATGGGAAACTCAACCCGCCCCTGCATCATTTAATGTTATTGCTTTTCCTTCTCAAAAAGATAAAGAAAATTTATTTGCGATTGAAATACCTTATGCAATGGGCATTATGACAACACGTTCATTGGATAAGCAAGTAACAGGGTTAAAAGACATTTTAGCCACTAACGAAATGCGAATTCGTAACGGTATTTTAGCTTATACAAATCTTGAAAAAATCCAACAAGGAAATCAAGATCCCGAGGTGCTTAAATTGTTTGAAAATAACAAAGCTGATTTAGGTTATGGTTATTTAGTCAAACGTTTTACTGATCGAGATAATTTAACGATTCCGGAAGCGACGGAAGCGCACATTAAAGCTGCCACAGAAGATTCTATTCCTGCTGTTTGGCCACTATTCTGGTCATTTAGAATCATGGTTGGTCTTGGTGTATTAATGATCTTAGGAACTGGTCTTGCATTATGGACTACTTATAAAAATAAAATTGGTGAAAAACGTTGGCTTCACCGTTTATTATTAGTGTTCTTACCTTTTCCATGGATAGCATGTGAATGTGGTTGGTTTGTTGCTGAATACGGTCGACAACCATGGGCAATTCAAGATATTTTACCAACAGGTGTGGCTAATTCGTCGTTAACTCCAGGTGAAGTATTATTTACTATGATACTAATTTGTGGACTTTATACTCTGTTCTTAGTTGCTGAAATGTTCTTAATGTTTAAATTTGCACGTCTTGGACCAAGTTCTTTGGGGACAGGCAAATATCATTACGAAAAAACGCAACCAACTACAGAATAGGACAAAGGGAGTAAACACAATGATTGATTACGAAATTCTACGAGCTATTTGGTGGTTGCTAATTAGTGTTATCTTGATTGGTTTTGTTATCACTGATGGTTTTGATATGGGGGTTGGTATTTTACTCCCTTTCATAGGTAAAACAGATACTGAACGCCGAATTATGATAAATGCTATTGCGCCTCATTGGGATGGTAATCAGGTTTGGCTAATTACGGCTGGAGCTGGGATTTTTGCTGCATGGCCATTTGCTTATGCTGTGTCGTTTTCGGGCTTTTACATCGCAATGATTTTGGTTCTATGTGCATTATTTTTTAGACCAATAGGCTTTGATTATCGCAGTAAACTTGAAAATTCAAAATGGCGTGGTTTATGGGATATTGCAATCTTTATTGGTAGCTTTGTTCCTGCTCTTGTTTTTGGGGTGGCTTTTGGTAATTTATTAGAAGGCGTTCCATTTAGATTTGATAATTCTTATCGTGTCTTCTATGATGGAAACTTCTTTGGTTTGCTTAATCCGTTTGCTTTATTAACCGGTGTGGTGAGTTTGATGTTGTTTGTTGCTCATGGCGGCACTTGGTTGCAAATGAAGACCTCTGGTGAATTATATTTAAGAGCCCGAAAAGCAACTCAAATATCTTGCTTAATTTTAGTCATTACATTTATTTTAGCGGGTATTTGGGTCATGTTTGGTATGCATGGTTATGAAGTGGTCAGCACGATAGATCATAGTGTCACGTCACAGCCATTAAATAAAGTGGTATCCACCGAATCAACATGGCTTAGAAATTATATGAATTATCCAATTTTATGGATTGTTCCTGTACTCGGTGTTGTTTTACCTTTACTCAACATTGTTTGTTCTGGGTTAAATAAAAATGCTTTATCATTTATTTTATCGACGTTAACTATTGCGTGTGTGTTATTAACTTATGGCATAGCAACGTTCCCATTCATTATACCATCAAGCATTATGCCTAATGCGAGTTTAACAATGTGGGATTCAACATCAAGCCAGTTAACACTTAATATTATGTTCTTTGTAGTAGTGATATTTTTACCCATTATCCTTTTCTATACTACTTGGTCATATATTAAAATGTTCGGACGACTTGATAAAAATCATATCGAAAATAACAAACATTCACTTTATTAAGGTATAATTATGTATTACTTTTTATGGTTTATCGGTCTTATTGCAGCTTGTATGCTTGCCGTTGTTACAGGACTTTGGGTTGAACAAACAAACAGCGAAAAAGAATCCAAAAATAACAATTAATAAGCATCTCTATATTTTTAAAGGTGACAATCGTCACCTTTTTCATTCATCGTTAATTTAAATCATTAATATGTTACAAATGATAATTGTTTTCATTTGAGTAATTCTATATCATAGTGCAGCATATTTAAGATTTAGATATAATAAAACATATTGCTTTTAAAATATGTAAATACAAATATGAAAGAATTTAATTGGAGTGCCAGAGTTTATTATGAAGATACTGATGCTGGTGGTGTCGTATATCATGCCAGGTATCTTGCTTTTTATGAGCGAGCGAGAACAGAATTGCTAAGACAACTTGGAATCAGTCAACATAAGCTATTACAAGAAAGTATTGCTTTTGTTGTTAAAAAGATGGATATTAGCTATCACTTCCCCGCTCGTTTGGATGACCTGTTAACTATTAATAGTAAAGTTGATCAAATTCGCAAGGCATCTATAATTTTTAAGCAAACTATTATTAATGAGAACAATCAAGTGATTAGCAGTGCTGATGTTATTATTGCTTGTGTTGATATCACTAAAATGAAGCCATGTGGGCTTCCAAAGTCACTAGTTTTGGAGTTTATATAAGTGGAAAATCTGAATATTGTTAATCTGTTCTTACAAGCAGGTCTTTTAGTGCAATGTGTTATGTTGTTATTATTGATGTTTTCAATTATGTCATGGGCGATTATTTTTCAGAGAACTAAGGTTTTAAGGCAAGCCAAAAAGCAAATTGAACAATTTGATAATCGTTTTTGGGCAGCTGACGAGTTGAATGTTTTATTTGAGAAAGCAAAATCCAACAAAGATGAAATTACAGGTACAGAACATATTTTTTATTCAGGTTTTAAAGAATTTACCCGTTTATATCAAATCAATCCAAATATGCCAGAGGCCGCTTTAGACGGTGCATCTCGTTCTATGCGCCTTGCTATGAATCGAGAACTTGATAATCTTGAACAGCATATTCCTTTCTTAGGTACGGTAGGTTCTATTAGTCCTTATATTGGGTTATTTGGGACCGTTTGGGGAATCATGCATGCTTTCATTTCTCTTGGCGCAGCTAAACAAGCGACATTAAAACTTGTTGCGCCAGGTATAGCTGAAGCTTTAATTGCAACAGCAATTGGTTTATTTGCTGCAATTCCAGCGGTTATGGCATTTAATCGTTTATCGTTGAAAGTCAGCCGTATTGAGCAAAGTTATCTCAACTTTATTGATGAATTTTCAGCTATTTTACAGCGTCAAGCTGTGGCTGTCAGGAAATAAACTATGCGTAGAAGTTCACGTTTTTCAACTAAATCAGAGATTAACATTGTACCATTGCTTGATGTACTGTTAGTATTGGTACTTATTTTTATGGCAACAGCCCCCATTATTAGCCAAAGCGTTGAAGTCGATCTGCCTGAATCAACCGAATCTAAGACGGTTTCAGCTTCTGAAAATAAAACCATAATATTAGAAGTGGCAGATGTCGGGGTTTATACACTCAGAATCGATAGTGTGCCACAAGAAAGCTTACAGCAAGAACAGATCATTGCTGAAGTTAAGCAGTTATTAGCATTGAATGAAAAGGCTGTATTTTTAGTCGGTGGAGCTAAAAATGTACCTTATGAAGAAATTATAAAAGCTTTAAACTTATTACAATCTGCAGGTGTTAAATCTGTTGGTTTAATGACACAACCAATGTAAACTAGAATAAAACACATTAAAATGTCAGCAATGTCTAAAAAATCAAATTCAAAATTCAGTTTAGCCATAATTTTATCAATCCTGTTTCATGTGTTATTGATAATTTTTTTATGTTATAAAGCTATACAAGATGATAGTGATAATTACGGTACGGTCAATGGTCAATCGATTGATGCAATTATGGTTGATCCATCTATTATATCTGAACAATATAAAAGGCAATCACAAAGTCAAAAAAATCAACAGCAATTAAGGCAACAGGTTGATGAGCAAATTACAAAACAGAATCAGTTGTTGCAGCAAAAGCAACTGGAACAGCAACAGTATTTAAAGGATTTAGAAAAAGAGCGTTTAAAACTTGCTGAAAAACTTAAACAAGAACAGCTTGAAGCTGAGAAAAAAGCAGCACAAGAAAAGCTAGAGGCTGAAAAGCGAGCCGCTGAGGAAAAAGCAGCACGAGAAAAGCAAGAAGCTGAAAAGCGAGCAGCTGAAGAAAAAGCAGCACGAGAAAAGTTAGAAGCAGAAAAAAGAGCTGCTGCAGAAAAAGCAGCACGAGAAAAGCAAGAAGCAGAAAAAAAAGCTGCTGAAGAAAAAGCGGCACGCGAAAAAAAAGAAGCTGCTAAACGAGCTGCGCAACAAAAGGCAGCAAATGATAAAGCTGTTAATGATCTATTAGGTGAACTTACGACAGGTGGATCAAGCGCACCAGCAACAAGAAAGGGTGTTTCTAACGGCGAATTAGATAAATATAAATTTTTAGTTAAAACCGCTATAAGTAATAAATTTATTAATCCAAATCGTCTTTATGTAGGTCAGCGTTGCCAATTACAAATTCAAATCGCACCGGATGGTCTATTATTAGATCATAAAGTGTTAAGTGGCGATGATGCATTATGCCGTGAAGCCGTTGCTGCTACATTGTTAGCCATAATTCCGGAACCTTCTCAAATACTTTATCCTGAAGTTAAAAAGATGATAATCAACTTTGAACCATAGTAAATATGGATTTTAATTGATTTTACAATGTGATGTGAATCTCGATTATCCATTCATTCAATAAATTGACAACATCTTTGTATAAAAGATGTTGAAAACCAATTTATCATCCCAATATATAACCTATTCATTCCAAATTAAGATATTTATGTAAGAGAAGGAGCAGAATATGACAACAATTGTCAGTGTCCGTCGAGAAGGGCAAGTTGTAATCGGTGGAGACGGTCAAGTCACACTAGGCGAACGTATTATTATGAAAGGAAATGCACGTAAAGTTCGTCGTCTTTATAATAACAAAGTGATTGCAGGTTTTGCTGGTGGTACTGCTGATGCTTTTACACTTTTTGAATTATTTGAGCGTAAATTAGAAATGCATCAAGGTCATTTGACGAAGGCCGCTGTTGAACTAGCTAAAGATTGGCGAACAGACAGAATGTTACGCAAATTAGAAGCTTTACTTGCTGTTGCTGATGAAAGTGCTTCACTAATTATTACTGGTACAGGGGATGTAATTCAACCAGAAGATGATTTAATTGCAATTGGTTCTGGTGGACCTTATGCTCAAGCTGCGGCAAGAGCTTTACTGGATAATACTTCTTTATCTGCACATGATATTGTACAAAAATCATTATCGATTGCCGGCGATATTTGTGTGTATACCAATAATTTCCAAACGATTGAAGAACTTAATTATTAATTTAACTGATTTAAGAGAATTATATTATGTCTGAAATGACTCCTCGCGAAATTGTAAGCGAACTAAACCAACATATTATTGGACAAGATAAAGCTAAACGTTCCGTTGCAATAGCGTTACGTAATCGTTGGCGTCGTATGCAACTAGATGAAGCACTCCGTCACGAAGTCACCCCAAAAAATATATTAATGATTGGTCCAACTGGTGTTGGTAAAACAGAAATTGCAAGGCGCTTAGCGAAATTAGCTCATGCACCTTTTATCAAAGTTGAAGCGACGAAATTTACTGAAGTAGGTTACGTTGGTAAGGAAGTCGATTCCATTATTCGTGATTTGACGGATTCAGCGGTAAAAATGATTCGACAAGAAGCGATGGAAAGAAATCGTAATCGTGCTGAAGAACTAGCTGAAGAACGGATTTTAGATGTACTTGTCCCACCGGCTAAAGATGGCTGGGGACAAGTTGAAAACAATAATGATTCTACAGCAAGACAAGCATTTCGAAAAAAATTACGTGAAGGTACGCTTGACGAAAAAGAGATAGAGATTGAAGTTGCTGGCGTTAATATTGGTGTCGAAATTATGGCTCCTCCGGGTATGGAAGAGATGACTAATCAATTACAATCAATGTTTCAAAATCTAGGTGGACAAAAAACCAAACCACGTAAGATGAAAATTAAAGATGCATTTAAACAGTTGATTGAAGAAGAAGCTGCTAAATTGGTTAACCCTGACGATCTTAAACATGAAGCTATCGAAGCGGTGGAACAAAATGGGATCGTATTTATTGATGAAATTGATAAAGTCTGTAAACGAGGTAATTCGTCAGGTCCTGATGTTTCACGTGAAGGTGTACAGCGTGATCTATTACCACTTGTTGAAGGATGTACTGTTTCTACTAAACATGGTGCAGTAAAAACCGACCATATTTTATTTATTGCTTCGGGGGCTTTCCAAACAGCTAATCCATCTGATTTAATACCTGAACTTCAAGGGCGTTTACCTATAAGGGTTGAATTACAGGCGTTAACAACTGAAGATTTTGAGCGAATTTTAACTGAGCCAAATGCCTCGCTTACAGTACAATACAAAGCATTAATGGCAACAGAAGGTGTCAATATCGAATTTACGCCTGATGGTATCCGTAAAATAGCTGAATCTGCTTGGCAGGTGAATGAACAAAATGAAAATATAGGCGCTCGTCGTTTGCATACTGTGTTAGAACGATTAATGGAAGAAGTTTCGTTTGATGCAAGTGAGTTAGGTGGTCAAACTATTACTATTGATGCTAAATATGTAGGCGATCACTTAGATAAACTGGTTGCTGATGAAGATTTAAGTAAATTTATTCTATAAATAAATGTTCTTTATCGAATAAAAAAAGGTGAGTTAATCTCACCTTTTTTATTAACATCATTGATCGTCACAACAATCAATTTAACGTGCAGATCAAGCACTATTTTTTAAATAACTGACCTAAGATATCCGCCGCTTTTTGCTTCGATTTTGATTTAGAATCATCTTTTGAATTTCGATTTTCGAGTTTTTCTCGAAGTTTATCTAATCCTTGTTGTAGTTTATCATTAAGAACATCTTTAAAGACTTGGCTAATATCAATTTGATAATGAAGTTTTGTAAATTCACCATAAATTCGTAGTGGAATCGTTAATTGTTGTAATTTGGCAATGGTTTCACTTTTTCCATTCCAACCACCTAGCATTTTGACATTTAAATTGATATCGAGGTCTTTTTGAACTAGTCCTACTCTTCCCGAACCATTTATAATATCTAATGTTTCTGAATTAGCGGTTAATGTCGTAACATCCAAATTACCATTATTTATATTACCATTAGCAGAAATTTGATGAAACTCGGTGAATTTTTGTTGATTTTCGGTTGTCAGCACATCTTTACTATACTTCGCTGCCGCATTTTGAATGATATTTTGAATATTAATATTATCCAATCTAGCATTAGCTATGTTGATAGCAACGTTTCCTCGTAAACTGGATAACAAGTTAGCCGTGGAAATGGTGCTTACTTCTAATTCTCCGTTTGCATTAAATACGCCTACTAAATCATTTGGTGTATTGATTTGATTAAAGAATTCATTTAAATCGATATTACTGATTTTACTGCTCAGTTTAATTAATGCATTCTTTTGTTTGCCGCTGGCAAAACCATTTGCCGTAATATGCCCTTTGGCAAAATCAAAATTCAGGTTATTAAACGTTGCAATACCATCATTATTACTGATATCAGCATGAACATTATCAAGTGTTATTTGATTAGCAACGATTTGCCTAATATTTAACTTAGCTTTCGCATTGAAACTATTTAGGAAATCAAGTTCATTATTAGTTTTTTGAACTGTCGATACAACAGGTGTCGTTTGCTGTGATGGGCTACTTTCATTATCGCTAGGCTTCTCTTTGGCCGTAATAAACGGATCTAAATTTAATTTATCAGCATTGAGATCTAACGCTAAATAAGGCTTGTTAGCTAAATTGAGACTAACGTTGCCTGTAAATGTATTACCATTAACTGATAATAGAAGATCTTGCGTGTTCACGCTTTGCGGATTTTTTTGATAATGTAAAATAGTTTTCAAATTACCTTTTATTTCGCCACTAGGGATGCCGATACCTGTTAACGTATAATCAAATTTTTTCAGATCGATTGTCGCCTGTTCAGGGTATTGACTTAAATCAATATTGGCATTTGCAACATAAAATAAATCCTGTTGATTTTTATCAACATTTCCTATGAAATCAACATTGAGATTTTTATCCGCTTTTTGTTCAACCGTTAAGTTAATGTTCCTAAAATTGATTAGCGTATCTTTTTGTTGTAGTACTAAAGTGCTATCTGCAACTTCAAATTTGTTCAATGTGAATTGCCAACTTGATTTGCTTTGCTCTTCATTCTTTTGCTTATCTTCATCAGGTTTATGAGGTATATTGTTGGCGTTTTTTTTATGTGCCATTTCACCTTTGCTATCATCGGTAATATTGATGACAGCCGACTTAACAAAAACATTTTTTACTACCAACTTTTTCGAAAAAAGTGGTAGCAGTTCAACATCTAGTCGCATATTGTCTGCGGTCAAAATAGGTTTTTGCGCACCGGTATCATTCAGTTTTACCGAATCGGTTAATATACTGACTTGTGGCCAAATATGCCAACGTAAATCACCCTCAATAGTTAATTCATAACCTGTTTTATCTCTTACTTTATCAGAAATAAATCCTCGGAAATTATTAGGATCGACAAAAACAATCAGTGAAATGATCCCAATAGCTATAATCAGAATTAAAATAAAAAGAGTAACCAATATTTTTTTTATCATATTAGTGTTCCTATAGTAAGGTTATATGCTGATTTAGTCTTTATCAATACGACTGGCTACAGCGCCATGTTGGTCTTTATATTTTGCATCTTGTCGACGATTGTAAGGTCTCGCCGCTCGCCCTGTTAAAGTCTCAAAACTTAGGGCTCCGATAGTCATCCCAGGTCTAAGTGCTAATGGGATTTTTCCAGAATTAAAAAACTCTAAGACAATTTGTCCTTGCCAACCTGGATCAATACGGTGTGCAGTTACATGCACCATAAGACCAAGTCTGGCTAATGAAGAACGTCCATCAAGCCAGCCAACTAAATCATCAGGAATCGTCACAGATTCAAGTGTAACGGCTAATGCAAGTTCTCCTGGATGAAGGTAAAAAACATGACCTTCAGATAGTACTATTTCATCACTCATTACACGTTCTAATACTGCGGAAACTTCTTCTTTGGGTCCACTTAAATCGATATAGGGAGTTGTATGTTCTCGGAAAGTCCGAAATTGATTACCTAACCTGACATCAACTGTTGCGCCATTTATTGAACTTGGTGCTGGTTGAGGGGTTATTTTTAATTTACCGTTTTGTAAATATGCTTCAATATCTCGATCGCATAATCTCATGAGTTATCCTTAATTGAGCCTCTATCCTGCTATTTTAACAGTTTCTTGTTATGCCGTCGATGTTCGTAAATTAAGGTTTAATTACCCATGCCCGACCATAATGATTGTAGTATCCAGCAAGTTTACCTGCGTCATTTCCAACGCCAAGATAAAGGTCAAAATGATGGCCTTTTATGGCGCCTCCAACATCGAGCGCAACCATTAGACGAGTTTCTCGTCTACCATTATATTGACCATCTTCATCGAGTAATGGTAAATCCATTAACACCACCGAACCAAGAGGGACAAGTAACTTATCTGATGCTACCGATGCATTAGCAACCAAAGGTACAGTTGCTGCTCCTTTGACATCAGCATTGTATTGGGGCTTAAAAAAGACAAAGGAACGGTTTTCGGTTAGCAAGGCTTTGAGCTGTTTTTCAGTTTTAGTTGTTGCCCAATCTCTAATGGCTTGTAACGATATCTTTTCTTTTTCAATTTCACCTTGTTCAATTAAAATTCTTCCAATGCTGGAATAGCCATGTCCATTTTTACCGCCATAGCTGAAAAAGACCAAAGGTTCACCGTCTTCAAAATCGATATAGGCACTACCTTGAACTTCCATAATGAAGTTTTCAATTAATGAATTACTATAAGCAATTTCAAGTCCTTTGCCAGCTAAAGCGCCTTTATAAATTTGTTGTCGACTTGGTAATTGACCTTTGTAGTTAACCGGCATTTTATAAATAGGATATTTAAATTCTTTAGTAGGTTTATGTCTGGCTTTAATAATTGGGGTATAATAACCAGTTAAGTGCACGTTTCCAAATCCATCTTGACCTGCCATTTCGTAACTATTTAATCCTACTTTGTGAAATTCATTAGAAGCAAGCAAGCCATTAATCCAATCATCAACAGCTTTATAAATATGTTCATTTTGTTTGTATAATGCGGGCGATGCGGTTTTTATTTGTTCCACCTGCATAATGTAGTCTGTTATGTTTACAGGCGTATCTAAATTTGGATAGCTGATATTAAGTGATAAGGGTAATCGCCCGTCCGAGTATTGTTGACCCTGTTTAATGGGTTTATCTTGACAGCTGGTTAACAGCGAAAGTGTAAAAAAGGTAATAAAAACAATGAAAAGATAATGATTAAGTTTTTTTTTCATCTAATTAGTTATTATCAATAATAAACAGTATTGAATATGCTACACAATTATATTATAAGAAACTACTCATAATTATTAACGGACAATAAAAAGTTTTCATAAAAAATCAGCTTGCGATTTAGCAATATTGAATTTATAGTCCTATATTCCTTAAAAAATCGAAAATTACGGAATAAAAGGTAATAATAGTGATGAGCAATACATCCTCAAACAATGACCTAAAACGAAACCTTTCTAATCGGCATATTCAGTTAATTGCAATCAGTGGTGCAATTGGTACAGGCTTATTTATGGGATCAGGAAAAACAATTAGCCTTGCTGGACCGTCGATCATCTTTGTTTACATGATTATTGGTTTTATCTTATTTTTTGTTATGCGAGCAATGGGTGAAATCTTGCTTTCCAACTTGAAATATAAATCGTTTAGTGATTTTGCCAATGATCTACTCGGCCCTTGGGCAGGGTTTTTTACTGGTTGGACTTATTGGTTTTGTTGGGTGGTAACAGGTATTGCTGATGTGGTTGCTATTGCCGGTTATGCACAGCATTGGTTTCCTGATTTGCAATCTTGGATCCCGATGTTATTAACCGTCGTTTTACTGTTAACACTTAATTTATTAACAGTAAAAATGTTTGGCGAAACCGAATTTTGGTTTTCAATGATTAAAATTATTGCGATTTTAGCTTTGATTGGTATTGGATTAGGATTAATTTTCACAGCATACCACTCAGATCAAACGAATACCACAGCTGCATTTTCGAATCTTTGGGATTATGGCGGATTTTTTCCTCATGGTTTTATGGGATTCTTTGCCGGTTTTCAGATAGCTATTTTTGCTTTTGTGGGAATTGAACTGGTTGGTACTACCGCCGCTGAAACAGTCGATCCGAATAAAAATTTACCTCGAGCCATTAATTCTGTGCCTGCACGTATTATCTTCTTTTACGTGTTTGCATTAATTATCATTATGAGTGTGACACCATGGTCATTTATTTCACCAAATAAGAGTCCATTTGTTGAGTTATTCACCCTAATTGGTTTACCAGCGGCAGCAAGCATTATTAATTTTGTGGTATTAACATCGGCTGCTTCGTCGGCTAATAGTGGTATCTATTCTACCAGCCGAATGTTATTTGGTTTGGCTAAAAAACAAGATGCACCAGAACCTTTTGGTAAATTATCACGTCGTTCAGTTCCTGCCAATGGTTTGCTCTTTTCATGTACTTGTTTATTCGGTGGTGTAGTTCTGATTTATTTAGTTCCTAATGTGATGGAAGCTTTCACTATAGTAACGACGATTTCCGCCATATTATTTATGTTTATTTGGTCGATGATTTTGATATCGTATATGGCTTATCGACGTAAAAAAGTGAATTTGCACGAACAATCTCAATTTAAGATGCCAGGTGGTAATTTGATGTGCTTGGTTAGCTTGATGTTTTTTATATTTGTTATTGTCTTACTTACTTTTGAAAAAGATACTCGTCAAGCATTGATTGCAACACCAATTTGGTTTGTAATTTTAGGGATAAGCTATTTTATACGTTCGCTAAAACGTCAATAATTATTACTATAATGAGTAGGATGAATTCCTACTCATTGTCTGAAGATTAATCGGCTTTGTAGTGATCTTTTTCAGGCCAAATGATACTGGCAATAATACCGATAGCTAAAATGCCTAATACGATATAAAGGTTTGTTATAGGACTAATATCAATACCATGCCCAAATAAATGGTTACTTGCATTTAATGCTAATTTGATTGCTATAAAAAACAGTAAACAAATAACCGCTTTTCCTAAGTGAACTAAGTATTGTTTCATGGCTTCTAAAACAAAATACATGGTTCTGAGACCTAAAATTGCAAAAATCATGGCACTATAAACGATGAGTGGTTCTTGGCTAACCGCGATGACAGCAGGAACAGAATCAAAGGCAAACATCACATCGCTAAGTTCAATTACAGTAATACATAAAAAAAGCGGGGTTGCGTATAAAGCTCTTTTAGGTAATTTGCCAATTAAGTTACTGTTTTCTGGTTTTGCAAGTTCTTGATCTAACTGTTTAGAGGTTAATAAAAAATGATGCCCGACAATTTTAGGATAAGCGGGAAAAATACGTTTTGCTATTCGATAAGCGAAATGGTTTGAATAATCTTTTATTTCTTCATTTTCACCTTGATTTTTTAACATCATCAAACCGGTAAAAGCAACAATAACGGAAAAAACGAGTTCCATCCAAGGCCCTAAAGCTAATAAACCCGTCCCAATGATAACAAAAATAGCACGGAATATGATGGCGCCTATTACTCCCCAATAAAGCAAGCGATGACGATAATTTTCAGGTACAGAAAACCATGAAAAGATAGCCATAATCACAAATAAATTATCAACAGAGAGAGCCTTTTCAAGTACATAACCAGTGATAAATAAGCTCGCTATTGCACTACCATGATGAAGATATAGATAAAGAGTAAATCCTAAAGCTACAGCAATCCAAAATAGTGACCATAATACAGCATTTTTTAAATTTATGGGTTTATCGTTATGATGTGCATATAAATCAATAACAATAGCTGTTAATGCTAATACAATAAAAACGATGACCGTTTCAATTGGAAAGCCTAATGAGTTGTGAATCATAATTTATCGCCTAATATGTAGTTATGTCATGATCTTTTAATAACAAAATTTAACTATTTTTACAGAACATATATATAAAAGTAGTTGAGTATATATTGATAGCAATAACAAAAAAAGATATATTTGTTTTCAATATCCCTTCCCATTAATTAAAATAATTTTGAGCTGATTTTGATGAAAAATTTCAAAGTAGTAAGTTTTTTTATTATTTCTTTTTTTTCCGCTATATTGCAAGCTCAGTCAGTTGAGTCTTATGTATCTTCGTTACCCAAAGGTAGTGATATATCAATTTTAGTTCAATCTGTTGATGACAAACCAAGAACATTAGCTAAATATAAAAGCGATCAATTTAAACAGCCAGCCAGTACCCAAAAAGTGATCACTGCACTTGCAGCAGAACTTGAATTAGGAGCGGATTTTAGATTTGAAACTAAAATGTTAACTAATGGTTCAATTGCCAATAAACAATTAAATGGTGATTTGATTATTCAACTGAGTGGTGATCCAACTTTTACGCGTGGACAGTTAAAAAATATGCTGGCAAGTTTACGTGGGAAAGGGGTTGAAAAAATAACAGGAAAAGTCATTTTAGATACTTCTATATTTACCAGTCACGATAAAGCAGAAGGTTGGTCTTGGAATAATTTAACCGCTTGTTACAATGCACCGCCGTCAGCTGCAATTATCGATGATAATTGTTTTTATGTGACAATCAAACCGGGTAAGGTCGGTGCTAAAGCCTCTATTTCTGTTTCCTCAAATATTCCTGTCACGGTGACAGGTAATGTTAAAACCATAGCTAAAAACAGTAAAGATCTGAATGATAAATACTGTGAGCTTGATGCCAGTTATACTGACAAAAATCGCTATCAATTATCCGGATGTATTGCGTCAGGATCAGATAAAATAGCATTAAAATTTGCTGTACTTAATGGGGTGGATTATTTTTCAAGTGTTTTGAAAAATGAGTTAAAACAACAGAAAATTTCATTTAATGGTGCGATTTCAGCACGTAATGAGCCCATAAATAGCAAACTTTCATTATTAGTTTCAAGCCAGTCGGCACCGCTATCAGAATTGTTAACCGTAATGTTGAAAAAATCGAACAATCTGTACGCTGATGCTATCTTTAGAACAATTGGGGCTCATTACTTTAAAATTCCAGGTACATGGCGAAATAGTGGGGATGCGGTTAAACAAATTTTACTTAAAAAAGCTGGTATTGATCTCGAAAATTTGGTGATTGTTGACGGTTCAGGTTTGTCTAGATTGAATCTTGTCAGTGCAGACAAAATGATGGAAATTCTGCAATATATTTCAGCTCATGATCGCGATCTCAAAATTATTGAAAAACTTCCTGTTGCAGGGAAGGATGGAACATTACAATATCGTAAAAGCTTTAATCAACCGCCTTTTATAGAAACCATACGAGCAAAAACGGGATATATACAAGGCAGCTATAATTTAGCTGGATTTATTGAAAAGTCAGATGGAAAAATTATCGCTTTTGTTCAGTTACTTTCGGGATATCATCCTGAAAGAAGGGATGAGCCTAAAAATAGTGCAATAATGCGTTTCGAATCTGAATTTTATAAAAAATTTGTGATTGGTGAATAAAAAATGATATTGGCACCTAGAACAAAGGTGCCAAACCGTTAAACGCACTTATAGACTATCTGGTAAAAAACCACCGCTTTGATGTTTCCAAAGTTGAGCGTATAAGCCATTTTTATCCAGTAATTCTTGATGTGTACCTTGTTCGATAATTTTTCCTTCATCCAAAACAACCAGTTTATCCATTGCGGCAATAGTTGATAAACGATGCGCTATAGCGATAACAGTTTTGCCTTCCATTAGTGCATATAAACTTTCTTGAATAGCTTGTTCAATTTCTGAATCTAATGCACTGGTTGCTTCATCAAGTAATAATATTGGTGCATTTTTTAAGATCACCCTAGCAATGGCAATGCGTTGCCTTTGACCACCCGATAGTTTTATACCTCGTTCACCAACATGAGCATCATAACCGGTTCTACCATTAGCATCGATTAATGTTTGAATAAATTTATCTGCATGGGCTTTTTTAGCCGCATCTATCATCTCTTGTTCAGTAGCTTGATTATTACCATAAAGTAAATTTTCCCGAACAGTTCGATGTAACAAGGACGTGTCTTGTGTAACCATACCAATTTGCGACCGTAAGCTTTCTTGATTAATCTCGGTAATGTCTTGTCCGTCAATAAGAATTTTACCTTGTTGTAAGTCATAAAAACGTAATAACAGATTAATTAATGTTGATTTTCCGGCGCCAGAGCGTCCAACTAACCCTATTTTTTGACCGGGCTTAATAGTTAAATTGAGATCGTTAATTACCGAATTTCGAATCTTTTCATCGTAAGTGAAATAAATATTTTTAAACTCGATTTTTCCATCAGTCACATTTAGATTTTTGGCATTGGGTTTATCAACAATGGTTGTTGCAGTTGAAAATGTATTCATACCATCTTTCACAACCCCAATATTTTCAAATAAAGCTGCAAGCTCCCACATAATCCAATGTGATAAACCGTTTAAACGAAGCGCTAATGCTGTGGTTGTTGCAATAGCACCGATTCCAACTAATTGATTTGTCCATAACAGCAAGGCAACACCAGTCGTTGATAAAATAAGTAGAATAGATAGTAAATGATTCACGATTTCAAAACTGCTGACTAGCCGCATTTGTTTATTGACAGTAATCAAAAACTCATCCATAGACTCTTGGGCATACTTTGCTTCATTACCGGCATGAGAAAACAGTTTAACCGTCATAATGTTTGTATAAGCATCCGTTACACGTCCAGTCATGGTAGAACGAGCATCTGCTTGCATACTTGCAACTTTACTTAAGCGAGGAATAAAATAGTACATGGCTAAGCCATAAAGGACACACCACCCAAAGAATGGCAGCAATAGCCAAGGGGCTAATTGACCGATTACCGCAGCCATAGTTATAAACGAAATCAACACAAATATTAAGATATCAGCAACAAGAAAGCAGGTATCTCTAACGGCTAATGCAGTTTGCATAACTTTTGCCGATATTCTTCCGGCAAACTCATCTTGAAAAAAACGCATACTTTGATTAAGCACTAGTCGATGTAAATTCCAACGCATTCGCATTGGAAAATTTCCCGCTAAACATTGATGCTTGATGATTGTTTGTAATCCAATAATCAAAGTGCTGGATAAAATGATTAAGGTTAAGATTAATAGCGAAGTTTTTTCTTTTTGCCAAAGCTCATTAGGTTCGACAATCGCAAGCCAATCCACCACTTTGCCAAGGGCAGCGAATAGAAAAGCTTCAAATGCGCCACTGAGTGCACTAAATATAATTAAAAGCAGCATGAATATTCGAGTGCCTTGGGTTGATTGCCATATAAAACCTAGAAAATTTTTAGCTGCTGGTTGCGGTTCACTTTTAGGATAAGGTGACACCAATTTTTCAAAAAATCGATACATAATTGACCTAATTATTTGCTATTTTTCATTAAATTGAATCGTTGATATTAACATTGCGAGTAGAATGAATAGAGTTAGATATCCTAAAACTGATGGATAGTTATGAAATTTAACAACATTTTACTACCTATTATTGCAGATTCTAAAAATATTAAAAACTAAAGCAAGAAAGAGTTCATTTTATATTCTTTCTTGCTTTTCAATTATATCTTGAATAACGATATTTGCCTATTTTTTGACTAAAAAATATCCTTAATAATTTGTACAACTCGACCCACAAAATGGTACTTATCAAAATTTTCTTTAGAGACTTCAATGGTAGGGAATTGGTTATTGTTACAAATTAAAACCCACCCATTTTGCGTTAATCGAACTTTACGTAAAAAGGTAATATCTTCATATTCAACTAAATAGATTGCTCCATCAATAATTTCAACGATTTCCGTATTAATAATTAAACCATTATTATTGTTGATTTCAGGCGACATGAGATCCCCTTTAGCCCAATAAATGATTAATTTTTTGATATCTAATCCTCGATGAGAAGCCCAACCTTCAACAACGGGATAGTTCATGACAGGAGGTGTTTCTCGAATATATCGTTGTGATTGCGCTTCTTCTTTGGTTGGTAACTGTTTTTTATAGACGGGAATACGGTATATATTCTCGTTGTAGACATCTGCTTCATCTTCTTTAGGATCTAAAACTTCTAATTTATAGCCTGTTGCCAGCCAGTTATATGAAACATTGCATTTTTCAGCAATCACTTCCAGTCGTGTCAAAGATGGATAAGTTTTTCCTGATAAATAATCTCTGATCACTGTTTCAGACATATCACATTTTTTAGCGAAGGCAGAGACAGATAAACCTTGCATTGAGCTATGTAATCTTTCTTTAAATGTTTTTACATTTTTATTTTTAATCATATTCATTTCTGATTTGTTTCTCCTATCACATCCGTTTTTCAAATTATAGTAGATATTTTATAAGTTTTACATACAACATTAAATGAAAAGCTAATATAAAAAAGTAATTTTTTGTAATTTTGTCTGAATTGTTCGTTTTATAGCAAGTTAATTATATCAATTTGCGTATTAAAAAATCAAAATATAGTGTTTTTAAAAAAATATTTTATTTTTGTTTTTCTGTTGGAATTTTGTTTATTTCCACGAGAAAAAAAGATTTTTGTCTGCTTTTTAAATGTTTTTTATTTTATATTTGATATATGTCAAATTAATTTATTTTCATGAGTTACTTACGTTAAATTTATTTATTTATTGATTTTAAAAGATTTAATTCTTGTTTTTGACCTTTTTCTTTTAAAATTTAAAATAAATAAAAAAACAAATAAAAACGTTGACTGAAACGAAAAAAAATGGATAATAAGCAGTGTAAGGATTTTTCATTGTTTTCTTTCCTTATATTCCTTATATTTCATGTTGGCCTGTATATTTATATGCAGGTCTTTTTTTTTGCTTAAACTTCTTATGAAATCATCCCTTAAAAGGTATAATGTATAAATATATATACCATTTGTTTACAATTCTATTGTTAGACGAATTAATAAAATTTAATAAAGAGGATTTTATTATGTCATTTAGTATCCCACATCTTTTAGTCTTTCTTGCTGTTGTCGTCTTGTTATTTGGTACTAAAAAACTACGAAACTTAGGATCTGATTTAGGTTCTGCGCTGAAAGGGTTTAAAAAGGAGATGAGTGAAGATATTGAATCTAAGAATGATCCTAAATTAGATAATAAATAATTGAGCTATGAGTATTCAATTTGATGTCGCCATTGTTGGGGGTGGCTTAGTAGGTTTGGCAACGGCTTGTGCTTTAAGTCATTATGATTTGAAAATTGCCATTATTGATAAAAATATTCACCAACATGAAAGTTTGCCAAAGGATAAGATTGGGGTCAGAGCTTCAGCGCTAAATGGTGCTAGCCAGCGCTATTTTGCTCAAATTGGTGTATGGGATGCACTTTGCTTAAGTGGTCGTGTGCAAAAGTTTACTGAAATTGATGTGTGGGAAAAGAATGGACAGGCTCATTTATCAGCACAGGCTAAGGATTATGGTTATCAAAATTTAGGTTATATCATTGAAAATCACGTTATGTCTCATTATTTATATCACTATGCTTTAGCTAGTAACAACATAACGATTTATAGTCAAGAAGTGATAGATAGTGTATTCGATGATAATAGTGCTTTTTTGACCTTGGCAGATCAGGTTACTTTACCAGCGAAACTTATTATTGGTGCAGATGGTGCAAATTCATGGATTCGTCAGCATGAAAACATTTCGGTTTTAGAACGTAATTATATTCATCACGCACTTATTACAACCGTTGAAACCGAATATCCTCATCATGCTTGTGCAAAACAAATTTTTTATCCCAATGGTATTGTTGCCTTTCTTCCCCTTTATCATCCTAATAAAAGTTGTTTAGTATGGTCAACTAAACCTGATAATGCAGCTAATTTAGCTTTGTTATCTGAAACCGACTTTTCTCATCAATTATTTCAATTAACAGGTGATAAAGTAGGTCACTGTCAGTTAATTAACCCAAGAATGATTTTTCCATTAAAAGCACGCTTTGCCAAGCAGTTTGTTAAACATCGTTTAGTTTTGGTAGGCGATGCAGCGCACACAATTCATCCTTTAGCCGGGCAGGGAGTCAACTTAGGTTTTCAAGATTCGGCCTTGTTAGTGTCGACGATAAAAAAATTAATTGATGCAAATCAGGATATTGGCTTAGTCAGTAATCTAAAGTCATTTCAGTTTACGCGTCGTAAAGATACGATGGTAATGTTAGCGGCAATGCAAACTATTCAAGATATGTTTAATGGGGATAACTTATTTAAGAAGGCACTAAGAACGGTAGGCATGAATACTATTGATTATTGTTCACCATTAAAAAAACAGTTGATTAAATATGCCATGAAGATATAAATTTGCTGATGTTTATTATCCTGTAGCGTGTGCTACAGGAAGTAAAATTTTAGCATAAGTTATTTAAAAGCGATTTGATAAGATGTCGGAACAAATGGCGATGAAGGAATACGCAAAGGCCAATAAGGATCATTGAGTAAGCCTCGACCAATTGCTATCAAATCTACATCACCTCGGCTTAAAACGTAATCGGCTAAGTAATGATCCTCAAGCATACCAACAGCTATTATTGGCAAATCTATCGATTGTCTGATAGCGCTAGCCAAGTAAACTTGATAACCGGCATGAAAATCAGGGGTGTGAGCTGGATCAAGTTGTCCGTCACCGCCACCACTCACATCTAAAACGTCAGCACCCGCATCGGCAAAACGTTTAGCTATTTTGCATCCATAATCAATACTATATCCATCTTTACCATATTCTTGCGCTGAAAACCGAATAATTAACGGCATGTCAGGTGGCATTACCGATTTAGCGGCTTTGATAACTTGTTCGCCAAAGAGTAACTTATCTTGACCATATTCATCGGTTCGTAAATTGGTTTTAGGTGAACTGAATTGATGTATTAAGTAACCATGTGCGCCATGTATTTCAATTGCATCGAAACCAGCTTCAACGGCACGTTGGGTTGATTCTTTAAATTTTTGAATAATGTCAGCGATTTCATTTTTTGATAATTCTCTTGGCATTTGATATTGCCACTGTTTATTGGCCTCGTTAGTGCCGTCATAAAGAAGAGGAGAGCAAGATACCACATCATCAGCTCCCAACGCTTTTCGACCTGCATGGGCAATTTGAATGGCTATTTTGCCATTTTGGGCGTGAACGGCATCAACAATGCGTTTAAACTGATCACGTTGTTCATCATTCCATAAGCCTAGACAATTTGGCGAGATTCGTCCATTTGGTGCAACATTCGTCATTTCAACAATAATTAAACCAACGCCCCCAACAGCTCTTGAAACATAATGAATAAAATGCCAATCATTTGGTAAACCATCTTTAGCTTGATATTGACACATTGGAGGCATAACAATACGATTTTTTAATGATAATCTTTTAATCGTAAAAGGCGTATTTAAATAAGATATTTTAGCCATATAGAATTCCTTAAATTATTGGTGAACAATAGATTCTCAACTTTTTGTGAAGAATAATTAAGCTATAATATCGCTAATTTAACCGATAGTTAACCAACCGATCGATTTTAAGCTCATTTAATCAATCATGAATTCAATTGCTTCAATAAATTGTAAATGGGTGTTGCTAAGCCAATTTTCGCATTTTCTGTTGTTAAGTTATACCAATAGCCATTACTTTCATCTAAACATTTCGTGTTGTTAACCATGATGCAATGAATCGGTATGATATCTAAATGAAAATGGCTAAAAGTATGGCGAAAAGAAATCAATTGTTGTGGTGGAGTTGTTTGAATTCCACAATCGTTTAGCCAATTGATTAATGCTTGCTTTGTAGCAAATTGTGGTGGGCAATATAAACCGCCCCAGATACCCGATGGCGGTCGTTTTTCAAGCCATATACTCTGGTTGTATTCTAGCATCAAAAAATAAGCCGATTTTTCAGGAGTTGTTGTTTTCGGTTTTTTAGTAGGATATTGTTGCCAACTGTCTGTTTGATAAGCGATACAATCACTTTGTAGTGGGCATAAGTTACATTTAGGTTTAGTGCGAGTGCAAACCATTGCGCCTATATCCATCATCGCTTGATTAAATTTTGCTACATCATGCTTTGGTGTGACCTGTTCGCTCAATTGCCAAAGTCTGTTTTCAATGCTTTTATTGCCAGTCCAACCTTCAACAGCAAAAAAGCGTGTTAAAACCCGTTTCACATTACCATCTAAAATAGGGTAATGTTGGTTTTGAGATAGCGACAAAATTGCGCCAGCAGTTGACCGCCCAACACCGGGTAAGGCAACGACATCATCAAATAAAGTAGGGAAGTGACCTTTAAACTTGTCAGTAACCATTTTCGCCGCTTTATGTAAATTACGGGCTCGAGCATAGTAACCCAATCCAGTCCACAAATGTAACACATCATCAATCGGGGCGTGTGCTAAATCGGTTATCTTCGGAAAATGCTCAATAAAACGATTGAAGTAGGGGATGACAGTTGCAACTTGAGTTTGTTGGAGCATCACTTCAGACAACCAAACATGGTAAGAACTTTTTTCAATTTGCCATGGTAACGTTTTTCTGCCGTACTGTTCATACCACTTGAGCACGGCATTTGAAAATTTTTGCATAATGTCAATAATATATTACATGAGAGAAGAAATGGAATCACTTGGATAACAGCCAAGCACTTTGGTGTATAAGGTAATAGCTGAGAGTTCCTTGAGCGCAGTTTGCATTTCATGAGAATTTAGATTACCTTGTAGATCGATATAAAACATCTCTTCCCATGGCGTACCATGGATTGGTCGAGACTCCAGCTTTGTCATGACAATGTTGTGATTGCGCAATACTAGTAATGCATCAACTAAAGCCCCAGCTTGTTGACCTGTTTTCATTAGGATAGTTGTTTTAGCAGGTATCTGATTTGAAACGTCAACAGGTTGTCGAGCTAACACAATAAAGCGAGTGATATTTTCTTTTTGATTAGCAAAATCATGTTCAAGTACTTGTAGTCCATATAATTCACCGCCATCTTTGTTCCCCATTGCTGCAACATTTGGCTTATTGAGGCTTGCTACCATCTCCATAGCTGACGAGGTACTATCGCAATAGACAATTTTCCAATGAGGTGATTTTTCTAAAAAGTTACTGCATTGTTGAAATGGTTGTGGATGACTATAAATAGTGTCAATTTGCTCCAGTTTGGCATCAGCAATAGCAAGTACGCAGTGATCTATAGGTAATGAAAGTTCACCAATGATATGTAAATTGGTTTTTTGTAAAAGATCATAAACTTCATTAATCGAACCAGAGCTTGAATTTTCGATAGGTAAAATACCAAAATCCACCACTCCTTTTTCGACTTGCTCAAAAACATCTTTAAAGGTTGAACAACTAGATTCCGTCATTTCTTCAAAGTGAGCACTCGCATAACGTCGCGCAGCAGAGTGGGAGTAAGAGCCTTTGGGCCCTAAAAAAGCAACTTTTGCCGTCGCTATGGTGTTGTGATTGAGTTTTTCTTGTAAGATCTTTTGTTGTAGTAGAACGGAATCTTCAATAATAACCTGATATAGACGTTTTATTAAAATATCATCAAGATGATAGGCTTTTCCTTGATGAATAAGTGAATTGATTAATGAGCGTTCACGTTCTAAATCACGCACAGGAATGTTGGCTTCAATTTTTGTTTGAATGACTTGTGTTGAAATTTGGCGACGTTTAGCTACAAGCTCTAATAATTTCGCATCAATTTCATTAATTTTATCTCGCAAGGGTAGTAAAGGATTAACAGTCATTTGGCTTAATTAAGTAAAAAATAGATGTGTAATATTATAACAAGCTAAAAAATAAAGGCACTATCAAAGTGCCTTTTAATTTATTTATGATCATCTATTTTCTAAACTTGCTTTTCTAGTACGTCTCCTTTGATGCTATCAAAGGCTCGGCGAGATTCCCCTTTATGCTGAATCTTATTGAGTTGTTTTTCGAGTTTTCCAATAAGATCATTAATTGCCGCATACATATCAATGTGTTTAGCTGAAGCAACTAAAGGTGTGCCTTTGGTTGCAATGGTGGCATCAATAATAAATCCATCAGGTTCCTTCGATAATATAAAGTGAGGGTTGATTAACAGTGCTCTCCATTTATCTAGTTTCGAAAACTTATCTTCAAGATAACGACGAATTGCAGGAGTAATGTCCATTTGTTTACTGGTAATACTTAACGTCATGATTGACCTCCACTATGTTTACTAAAAAGTTTACTAAAAAATTCGCTAACAAATTGAGCTAACTCAATGGGGGATTTCGACCTCTACATTGGCAAATTATTGCAGTTTCGTCAATCAGTTATTTATTTATTCTGTAAATTTTGTGATTAACATTCAAAATAATTTCTGCTGATTTTAATCAATCAGATTTCAAATCTGCATTTTGCCATCTTTTTCCTATATACTGTTAACTATTTGGTTCTAATAGGAACTCGATACTTTTTAATGAGGATATTGTGAATTATTTAGATAACGTGAAGATTGTTTTAGTTGAAACTTCGCATACTGGTAATATGGGTTCAGCCGCTAGAGCAATGAAAACAATGGGATTAACGCATCTTTGTTTGGTTAACCCAGTAATAAAACCAGATTCTCAATCTATTTCTTTAGCAGCTGGAGCGAGTGATATTATAAAACAAGCCCAAATTTTTTCATCTTTGGATGAGGCGATTGCAGATTGTCGGTTAGTGATCGGGACTAGTGCTCGTCCTCGCAGTTTACAGTGGCCGAATTTAACACCAAAAGAGTGTGGCGATAAAATTATTCAAGAAGCATCTAATAATGATGCAAATGTTGCTTTGGTTTTTGGTCGTGAACGAGTGGGATTAACTAATGAGGAGTTACAAAAGTGCCATTATCATGTTGGGATTCCTGCAAATCCAGCTTATAGCTCATTGAATTTGGCGATGTCAGTACAAGTGCTTTGTTATGAAATACGAATGTCGATGTTAAATATTGATTCTGTTTTAACTGAACAAGAGGCTGATATAAATAGTATTGAGTTTCCCAAAGATGAAGACATCGAACGTTTCTATCAGCATTTAGAACAAACTTTGTTGAAAACTGAATTTATTAATGCTAATCACCCCGGTCAAATTATGGGGCGCTTACGTCGGTTATTTACTCGCGCACGGATTGAACAACAAGAGTTAAATATTTTACGGGGTATTTTAACGTCAGTGGATAAAAAATTAAGATAGATGATTATTAACACCCATTTTTAAATGGGTGTTTTAACTTATATCATCAACTTTTTTTGCGCCAAGTCGTGCCATTCGCACCATCTTCAAGCACGATATTCATAGCATTTAGTTTATCTCGGGCTTCATCGGCTAACGCCCAATTTTTACTGGCGCGGGCTTCATTACGTTGTTGAATCAAAGCATCAATTAAGGTGCTATCAACATCGTCTTGTGATTCGCCTTGTAAAAATTTGACTGGATCTTGTTCTAATAAACCTAGAACAGCAGATAAATAGCGTAATTCGGCTGCCAATTCATTGGCATGCGCCATATCATTTTCCGCTTTTGCTTTATTAATTTCACGCGCGAGATCAAATAGTGTGGAATAGGCTTCAGGTGTATTAAAGTCATCATTCATTGCTTGACAGAACTGACGGTAATAATCACTGTCTGGTGTGGTATGAGGATGATTAGGATCGGTATCCCGTAAAGCTGTATATAAACGCTCTAGTGCCATTCTGGCTTGTTTTAGATTTTCTTCACTATAGTTGAGTTGACTGCGATAGTGACCTGACAATAAGAAATAGCGAACTGTTTCTGCATCATAATACTTTAATACATCACGAATCGTGAAAAAGTTATTTAGTGATTTTGACATTTTTTCTTGGTCAATCATTACCATACCCGAATGCATCCAATAATTTACATATTGTCCATCATGAGCACAAGTTGATTGAGCAATTTCATTTTCGTGGTGTGGGAACATCAAATCAGACCCACCACCATGAATATCAAAATGATTACCCAATTGGTAGCTATTCATTGCTGAACATTCAATATGCCAACCAGGACGACCTTTACCCCATGGTGAATCCCAACTTGGTTCGTTTGGTTTAGACATTTTCCATAACACAAAGTCCATTGGATTGCGTTTTACATCAACAACATCAACACGGGCACCCGCTTGTAATTGTTCTAAATTTTGACGAGATAAAATACCATAATTAGGATCACTATCGACGGAAAACATTACATCGCCATTATCAGCAATATAAGCATGGTCTTTTTTTATTAACTCTTCAACCAATTCAATAATTTGTTGCATATGTTGAGTTGCACGAGGTTCAACGTCAGGACGTTTAATATTCAATGCATCAAAATCAGCATACATCTCTTGTAACATACGTTCGGTTAATTGTTCACAGGTTTCGCCATTTTCAAGGGCTCTTTTAATGATCTTATCATCAATATCGGTAATGTTACGGACATAAGTTAAATCATAACCTAAAAAACGCAGATAACGAGAAACAACATCAAATGCGACAAAAGTGCGCCCATGACCAATATGACAAAGATCGTAAATCGTCACACCACAGACATAAAGTCCGATTTTATTGGGGGTAATGGAATGAAATACTTCTTTTTCTCGAGATAATGTATTGAATATTTTAAGCATTCTAGTTTACTATTTATTTATAAGTGATTTTGGAGATTAATATAACAAAAATCGCCATACGACGAAATTACTTATTAACATCTTTACAACGAAAATGAAAGGAATCTAATTTATGCCATTCGGTTTTTTGATGCTACAAGCGTAGGTTTAAAAGCGGTGAGTATGGTAACTGATGCTAAACCAAAAAATAAAATTCATTGAATTATCGATAAGAATTATTTTGATAATTGCATTAATTAATTGGCGGAAGAAATCCGCCAATTTTGATTTGAAGCGAATTTTTTATCTGAAAAGACGATAAAGATAGATTAATAAAATCGCCCCTAATACTGAGATAAACAAACTTGGGAAATTGAATCCAGTAACGCTGCCCCAGCCGAAGAAAGTACTTATATATCCTCCTACCAAGGCTCCCGCGATACCGAGTAGAATGGTTTTCACCACCCCAACACTGCCTAGAGGCATGAAAAATTTAGCAATCCAACCGGCAATTAATCCTAGAATAATCCAACTTATAATACCCATGATAATTTACCCTTATTTTGTTGTATTTAATGTTAGTTTACAGATGTAGTAAATTGAATTAAAAAAAGTAATACACTTTTTAAACGTATAAATTACTAATAACAAAACTAGATGAAGATTGATGACAATTGATAAATAGAGAACAGTTTTATGAACGTACGGCATAAAATAATTTAGCTATATTCTATAATTTTTTTTATTAAATGTTTAGATATTTTATTAAGCTTTACAATTTATTTTTTAGCTTAGTATGGATTTTATCTTGAACTTAGCAGATAAAGAGGAAGAGATTATCTTCCTCATAGAGAGTATTATTCAAAAATTGTTTTGTGGAGAATTTTAATGATGTCTTCCGCATCATTACTTCTTGATAATAAACAAAGGTTATGCGTGCTAGCACCGTAACAGCAAAGTCGAATGATAAAATCATCTAAGACACCAAATACTTCTTTGGCTATACCTTTGGTTGATGTCAGTTTATTACCAATAATGGCAATTAGAGCTAAATCTTCTTCAACATCGACATGGCAAAGTGTGGAAAGCTCATCAAATAGTGCTTTAGTTAATAAACTGGTGCCATTGGTGTTGGTTCCTGTCGTATCAATGGTTAATGCAATGCTGACTTCTGACGTTGTGACTAAATCAACCGAAATATTATGTTTAGCCAGTATAGTAAACACATTCGCTAAAAAGCCTTGTGCATGTAACATATTTAAACTAGTTAACGTAAGTAAGGTTTGTTTGCGGCGCAATGCTAATGCTCTAAATGATGGCAGATCGGATTTGATACTGTTGGTATTATAAACAATTGTTCCGCCTGCTTGTGGCGCTTTACTCGACCCGACAAATACTGGGATATTGCTTCGAACAGCTGGCACCAGTGTTGCAGGATGTAACACTTTAGCGCCAAATGTTGCCATTTCAGCCGCTTCAGCAAAAGAAATTTCGTCAATGCGTTTAGCGGATGGCGCAATTCGAGGATCAGTAGTATAGATACCTGCAACATCTGTCCAAATATCGATTTGTGTTGCATTTAATGCTTCACCAAGCAAAGCGGCAGTATAATCGCTACCTCCTCGACCTAAGGTAGTGGTTTTACCGGTGCTTTCAGAACCAATAAATCCTTGTGTAACAATAATGTTATTGGCATACAATGATTTTAGATGTGCACAACAGAGTTGTTTAATATCTTCAATTATTGGTGTGGCTTTACCAAACTTATTATCCGTCCGCATGACTTTACGCACATCGAACCATAACACATTTTTCTGTTTTTCTTTCAATATTTCTACAAAAAGTTTAGAAGACATAATTTCGCCATGACTGACAAGTTCGTCGGTTAGGGCGGATGATGTAGCGAGACTAGCGGCTTCTGATAAAGAGGCAATATTAGCAATTATTTGATCTATCTCAGCACGTAATGTAGGATTTTGAGGAAGTTGTTCTAAAATACTATATTGAATTGATTGAATTTTCGCGATGTGTTGTGCTCTTACTTCAGCATCTCGCCCTTCAGCTAAAGCTACTAATAAATTTGTAATACCTGCAGAGGCAGATAATACCACAACTTTGACATTCGGATTGGTGACAACGATATTTGCACTGTTTACCATAGATTGGTAATCGGCAACACTGGTACCACCAAATTTAGCAATTACAAATGATGTTTCCATGAATTCCTCATATTAAAAATTATTATTTTTAACAGAGTTAGAGCGAGGTCATGACTTATTTACCGTTAAGGAAAATGAGTAAAACCCTGAAGCGCTCCACCTGTTAGGGTGACAACCCAAGGGATTCAGCCCTTGCAGTCGATCTAACTGAGTTCTGGATTATCAATTAAATCTCGGCATTACATCCCCTCAATCATTTATTAACGGTTCCAGCCCCTAAAATAATCTACCTGAGTAATGCGCCTCTTCGTTCTTGTGATTTAAATTACAAAATCAGTATGTATAGAATTAACGATTCTGTTAATTGTGTCAATAGGTTAAATATTAAAAATTCAAATAATAACAAAAAAGTTAACTGATCAGTTTTTATAATTCCTGTTCAAATAGCTCAAGAATAATTTGATATAATTTTTTCACCGTACATCCTTTCGTTGGTGTACTGAAAATTGTATCATCGCCAGCAATGGAACCTAAAATACCTTCTGATTTTCCGATTGAATCAAGTAATCTTGCGATAAGTTGCGCAGCGCCTGGGCTAGTTCGAATGACGACCATTGAACTATTATAATCAATGTCTAAAACCAAATTTTTTAATGGGCTGCTTGTCGTTGGAACACTGATTTCAGCGGGTAAACAATAAACCATTTCCGATTTGGCATTTCGTGTTCTCACGGCACCAAATTTAGTTAACATTCTTGATACTTTAGATTGATTAATATTGTCAAAACCTTGATCTTGAAGAGCTTGAACAATTTCAACTTGTGAACTAAATTTTTCTTGACTTAGCATCTCTTTAAATACGCGAGTGAAATCATCTTGTTTCATAGTGTTCCTTTGGATTAAATGTTTTATTGTTTTGACATTCAATTTTATTTATAAACATTGCTTAAAATTTTAAAATCAATCAGATATAACAATATAGAAGTCAGAAGTTATCTTAATTACACAAAAACTTTTATCGAATGGAGAAATAAAAGCAGTTTATTTTATTAGATAATTATGCATCAAAGTTGCATAAAACTAAAGTTTCTATTTTACAGGTTTATTCGGTCGAAAAGCTTTAACAACATGTTCATGTGTTTCGATGTATGGTCCTTCTAGTAGCTCAATACAGTAAGGCACACTGGCAAAAATACCATTTACAATCACATTCCCAGCATTATCTTTCACACCTTCTAATGTTTCTTGAATAGATTTAGGTCTGCCAGGTAGATTCAGAATTAAACATTTGTTTCGTATTGCACCGATTTGTCTGGATAGAATTGCAGTGGGCACAAAATGCAAACTAATTTGACGCATTTGTTCACCAAAGCCAGGTAAAATACGATCGGCTATCGCTATTGTTGCATCGGGTGTGACGTCTCTTAAAGCTGGCCCTGTTCCGCCAGTTGTCAGTATTAAATCACAATGTAATTTATCCACCAAATCGCATAAGGTTTGTTCAATTAACGGTTGTTCATCAGGGATAATACGCGGTAGGGTTTCAAACGGGGTTTTTAATGTTTTTGTTAACCAGGTAATTAAAGATGGAATTCCTTCATCTTCATATACACCATTAAATGCACGGTCTGATACCGAAACCAACCCAATCTTAATCATAATATTCTTTCCTTACTTAATGATTTATTTTAACTTAATTTAGTTTAAGCGTAAGTGAGTTGATTTAAACAAACATTAATCTTTTTTATGTTTTGTTAATGGGGTGCCATATAATCAATTCAAATAATGCTAAAAAGCGCTTTACAATGAATAATTATATTGTCAATATTAATTCACATCAAATAGGATTTTATAGCAATTTAATTATAAAATATTCAATTAGGATACATCCATGTCATCTATTCCTGCACTTGAGTTAATTGAACTCAAAAAAATTTATAAAAATGGTGTAGAAGCATTAAAAGGTATTAATTTAACTGTACAAGCTGGTGATTTTTATGCACTGCTTGGGCCTAATGGTGCTGGAAAATCCACTACGATTGGAATCATAAGTTCTTTGGTTACCAAAACATCGGGTCAAGTTAAAATTTTTGGATTTGATTTAGATAAAGATATTGTCAACGCCAAAAGGCAGTTAGGGTTAGTGCCTCAAGAATTTAATTTCAATCAGTTTGAAGAAGTACTGCAAATTGTTGCAAACCAAGGTGGATATTACGGATTACCCCGTAAATTAGCACTTGAACGTGCTGAAAAATATTTACGTATTTTAGATCTTTGGGATAAGCGTAATAGCCGAGCAGGTATGTTATCAGGTGGCATGAAAAGACGACTCATGATAGCAAGAGCATTAGTTCATGAACCTAAATTATTAATTCTTGATGAACCAACGGCAGGGGTTGATATTGAATTACGACGTTCTATGTGGGATTTTTTAAGAGAAATCAATCGTCAGGGTATTACGATTATTTTGACCACACATTATTTAGAAGAAGCAGAAATGTTATGTCGGCATATTGGTATTATTCAACATGGTGAACTCATTGCTAATTCCTCTATGCGTGATTTACTGGCGAATAGTCAATCTGAAACGATTATTATCGATTATTTACCAACCAGTCAGCCTATAGTTTTAAACGATTATGCATTTACCAATGTAGAGCCAGGCGTGTTGGAAGTTAAAGTCGATAAACAGCATGGATTAAATCAATTGTTTGAGCAACTTAATCAACAACAAATCAAAGTTATCAGTATGCGCAATAAAACCAATCGACTTGAAGAGTTATTTGTTAATTTAGTGCGTAATGATACTCAAACAAAAGGAGCCGATAATGAATAACTTATACTGGATAGCCCTAAAAAGTATCTGGCGTAAAGAGGTGATACGATTTTTAAGAATTTGGATTCAAACCTTAATTCCTCCTGTTATAACTATGTCGCTTTACTTTATTATCTTTGGCAATTTAATTGGGTCACGAGTTGGCAATATGGGTGGTCATAGTTATATGGCATTTATTGTACCGGGATTAATTATGATGTCGGTAATTACCAACTCTTATACAAATGTTTGTTCATCATTTTTTAGTGCTAAATTTCAACGTAATATCGAAGAACTTTTAGTTGCACCTGTTCCAACACATATCTTAATTTGGGGATTTGTTGGTGGTGGCGTTATTCGAGGTATTTTAACTGGTGCTTTAGTGACAATGGTATCCCTTTTTTTTGTGACTTATGAAGTTCATTCTTGGGTATTCGTTATTTTCACACTACTATTAACTTCAATACTATTCTCGTTAGCTGGACTGTTAAATGCAGTTTATGCTAAAACATTTGATGATATTAGTATTGTGCCAACATTTGTGTTAACGCCGTTAACTTATCTTGGGGGGGTATTTTATTCAATCACGTTACTGCCAACATTTTGGCAATGGGTATCTAAATTAAATCCTATTGTCTATATGATTAATGGTTTTCGTTATGGTTTTCTTGGTACCACAGATGTTTCACTATGGATCACTTTTTCAATGCTTATCTTGTTTGTGGTGATTTTATATATCGCTGTGTGGCGTTTGATTGAGAGTGGTAAAGGATTAAGAAGTTAAGCAGTAAAAATAACACCGCCGACATAAGTCGGCGGATAAGTATAACCGTTAAGTTTATGTTAATGATTGGACAAATCAAGCAATTAACACGCTAAAATAACAATATTATTGTCGAGATTAGACATTAATGGACTACTCATAAATACCTAGTTTTTTCTCTAAGTAATGGATATTTGTTCCACCTTTTTGGAAGTTTTTATCATTCATAATTTCAATGTGAAGATCAATATTGGTTTTGATACCATCGATAACGAGTTCAGCTAACGCATTTCTCATACGAGCGATCGCCACTTCACGAGTTTCACCATAGGCAATTAATTTACCAATCATTGAATCATAATATGGTGGTACGGTATAACCAGCGTAGATATGAGATTCCCAACGAATACCAAACCCACCCGGCGCATGAAAACGAGTAATTTTACCCGGTGATGGCATAAATGTTTTTGGATCTTCTGCGTTAATTCTACACTCAATCGCGTGACCTTTAATATGAATATCACTCTGTTTGATTGAAAGTGGTTTGCCAGCGGCAATTAAGATTTGTTCTCGAATCAAATCAACGCCAGTTATCATTTCAGTTACAGGATGTTCTACTTGAATACGTGTGTTCATTTCAATGAAGTAAAACTCGCCATCTTCAAATAAAAACTCAAATGTACCTGCGCCACGATAACCAATCTCAATACAAGCATTAACGCAACGTTCCCCGATAAATTTACGCATTTTAGGCGTAATACCAACAGCAGGAGCTTCTTCTACCACTTTTTGGTGACGTCTTTGCATTGAACAATCGCGCTCACCTAAATAAACTGCATTACCTTGACCATCAGAAAGCACTTGTATTTCAATATGACGTGGATTTTCAAGGAATTTTTCCATATAAACCATATCATTATTGAAGGCAGTTTTGGCTTCTAATTTGGTCATTTTAATGGATTGTTCTAGATCTTTTTCATCACGAACAATACGCATACCACGACCACCACCGCCACCTGAAGCTTTAATAATGACGGGATAACCTATTTTTTTTGCTATCTGTTTATTTGTATCAATATTATTGCTCAATGGACCATCAGAACCAGGTACACAAGGCACACCTGCTTTTTTCATGGCTTCAATCGCAGATACTTTATCACCCATTAAACGAATCGTGTCTGGTTTTGGACCGACAAAAATAAAACCAGAACGTTCAACTTGCTCTGCAAAATCAGCATTTTCTGATAAGAATCCATATCCAGGATGAATCGCAGCTGCACCGGTAACTTCGGCCGCTGAAATTAATGCCGGTATATTAAGATAGCTTTTGGCAGACGCAGCAGGACCGATACAGACAGTTTCATCTGCAAGTAAGACATGTTTTAAATCTTTATCTGCCAAAGAATGAACAGCAACAGTTTTAATGCCAAGTTCTTTACATGCACGTAATATACGTAGCGCAATTTCACCGCGATTAGCAATAAGAATTTTATCAAGCATATTCAATCTCTTAATCGTAAAAATTAATTAATAAATTCTGATTATTCAATAATGAATAATGGTTGATCAAATTCAACGGGTTGACCATTTTCAACTAAAATAGCTTTAATAGTCCCAGCTTTTTCTGATTCAATTTGATTCATCATTTTCATCGCTTCGACAATGCAAAGTACATCGCCCACATTCACTGTTTGCCCAACTTCAACAAACGCTTTTGATTCAGGGCTAGGTGTACGATAAAAAGTACCAACCATTGGGGATTTTATTGTTGTTCCAGAAACAGCAACAGGCTCGACTTCATTAGCCACTTCTCCATTAGAAGAAGCTGATGTTACTACAACAGGAGCAGCTTGAGGAATTTGAATATTTTGTACAGGCGCAGAATAGCTTGTTGTTGCCACTGAACGGCTAATACGTACTGATTCTTCACCTTCAGAGATTTCAAGTTCTGAAATACCTGACTCTTCAACTAACTCAATTAATTTTTTAATTTTGCGTATATCCATGAATTACACCGTGTTTATTTGATATAAGTAACAATTAATTAATGCATCCTTAATATCTTAAAAGAAATCTTTTAACGTGATAATAAGGCAGTAACTCAACATTAACGCCGCAGGATACACTGTAAAATATAATTTGTCATTATATATCTCCTTTACAATCTATTGCTATACTATTTTCTAGGTATTATTTTATAATTGCGATACAATATTATAACTCAATTATTATTGAGGCTTGCTATGGAATTGACAGACTAAATAAGATATTATTTTGACCGATTTTACAAGAAAATTATATTTTATAATTAGCTTGCTTCAAACTCTAAATATACTTAAACAAGATTAATTCTAGGAAAAGTTTTTATTATGTTCAAAAAAGTTCGCGGCTTGTTTTCAAATGATTTATCTATTGATTTAGGTACAGCCAATACACTTATTTATGTAAAAGGGCAAGGGATCGTATTAAACGAACCTTCCGTTGTTGCCATTCGACAAGATCGTTCTGGAACACCGAAAAGTGTTGCTGCTGTCGGACAGGCTGCGAAACAGATGTTAGGGCGTACTCCAGGTAATATTGCAGCTATTAGACCAATGAAAGATGGTGTTATCGCTGACTTTTCTGTCACAGAAAAAATGTTACAGTATTTTATTCGCCAAGTGCACAGCCATAGCTTTTTAAGACCTAGCCCGCGTGTTCTTGTTTGTGTGCCTGTTGGGGCAACACAGGTTGAACGTCGTGCTATTCGGGAATCGGCATTAGGGGCAGGTGCCCGTGAAGTCTATTTAATTGAAGAACCAATGGCAGCCGCTATCGGTGCAGACTTACCCGTCTCGTCACCAACGGGATCGATGGTGGTTGATATCGGCGGCGGAACAACAGAAGTTGCGGTGATTTCCCTTAATGGTGTGGTTTATTCTGCTTCTGCTCGAATAGGTGGTGACCGATTTGATGAAGCTATTATCAACTATGTTCGTCGTAATTATGGTGCTCTCATTGGAGAAGCAACAGCCGAAAAAATTAAACATTTCATTGGTAGCGCTTATCCGGGCGATGAAGTTCTTGAGATTGAAGTTCGTGGTCGAAATTTAGCAGAAGGTGTTCCTCGTAGCTTTACGTTGAACTCGAATGAAATTTTAGAAGCGTTACAAGAACCATTAAGTGGTATCGTGAGTGCTGTCAAGGTCGCTTTAGAGCAGTGTCCGCCAGAGCTTGCTTCTGATATTTCTGAACATGGTATGGTATTAACAGGTGGTGGTGCGTTATTACGTAATATCGATAAATTGTTAGCCGCTGAAACGGGTATCCATGTTGTTGTCGCTGAAGATCCGCTTACTTGTGTAGCACGAGGCGGAGGAAAAGCACTGGATATGGTTGACATGCATGGTGGTGATCTTTTTAGTGAAGATTAAGATTTGTCTTAGTTACCATTTCATTTAGTGCAATAAAGTGGTAAATTATTCAATATCATACTTTCTTATCCGTCGACATTGTCGACGGAGTCACATCTTTGTATCAATAGCGCTTAAGTATATAACAGGTAAGTATTGAACAATGAAATTACTTTTTTCTAATCGTTCACCGCTTAGTGTGCAACTATTTATTTCTATGGCACTTGCTTTAATTTTAATAGTTTTTGATGTTAATTATCGTCCATTTAAAGAAATTCGATATTATCTTGATACTATTATTTCGCCACTTTATTACATTTCTAATTCACCGGCAGCATCGTATGATTCACTCTATGAAATGTCGAAATCCAGAGAAGAGTTAGTCAATGAAAACGAAAAATTATCTGAAGAATTATTAAATAAAAAAGCTGATCTGCTACTACTTGCACATTTAAGACACGAAAATAATCGATTACGGGAATTATTGAAAGCACCTTTATGGCATGAAGAGCATAAAATGGCTGCTCAAGTTTTATTAGCTGATACTAATCCTTACGCTTATCAGATCGTTATCAATAAAGGGCAACATGAAGGAGTATATGTTGGGCAACCTGTGATTGATGAAAAAGGTATTGTTGGACAGATTTATGAGACAGCTCAAAACACGAGTCGAGCTATTTTAGTTTGTGATTTTCAACATGCCATACCTGTTCAAGTGCAAAGAAATGATATTGCTATGGTTGCTGTCGGTAATGGATGTAATAATGATTTAACACTCGATTTTTTACCGAATAATGTTGATATTAAAGTTGGTGATGTTCTTGTCACATCGGGGCTAGATGGTCGATTTCCAGAAGGCTATCCTGTTGCGGTAGTAAGTTCAGTTAAAATTGATATCAGTGATTCATCACCCATTATTTCAGCTACTCCGACTGCTGATTTAAAACGACTACGTTATCTATTACTATTATGGGGCGATCAAGGAGAACAACATGAAAAACCCTAGAGGAATACTGGTTATTTGGATAACGTTATTTTTAGGTTTATGTTTACAAATTATACCTTGGACGCCATCTTATAATATATACAAGCCACATGTGCTAATGCTCTTTTTAGCTTATTGGTTAATTGCGCTTCCGCATCGTGTTGGTATAGGGACAGCATTTATTCTAGGCATTATTATGGATCTCTTTTCCGGCACGATAATCGGTATCCATGCATTTATTTTTTCTATTATTGCTTATTTACTGATTTTTAAATACCAGTTGATACGTAATTTAGCATTATGGCAACAATGCTTTATTATTTTTGGCATATCAATTTGTTATAATTTATTGATGTTTTTATTTCAGGTCAGTATTTACCATACTATAACAATGTCCCCATTAAATTTACTATCAAGCTTTGTTGACGGAGTATTATGGATAGTAATTTACCTATTTTTACGACTAGTGAGACGGAGCTTTGCGATCAATTAATTAGCGATCTATTTAACAGGAATCTTTATGTCAGTTGAACTATTAATGAACGTAACACCTTCTGAAACTCGTGTCGCTTATATTGAAGATGGTGTATTACAAGAAATTCATGTCGATCGTGAATCTCGGCGTGGTATTGTTGGAAATATCTACAAAGGTAAAGTGATCCGCATTTTACCTGGCATGCAAGCAGCATTTGTTGATATTGGTCTTGAAAAAGCAGCCTTTTTACATGCTTCAGACATTATGCCTCATACGGAATGTGTATCGGATACTGAGCAAGAGCAATTTCAAGTTAAAGATATTTCTGAACTTGTTCGCCAAGGACAAGACTTGATGGTACAAGTCGTTAAAGATCCGTTGGGAACAAAAGGGGCAAGGTTAACTACAGATATTACATTGCCTTCTCGTTATTTAGTATTAATGCCCGGTCCAAACTCAGCTCACGTGGCGACTTCTCAACGTATTGAAAGTGAAGAAGAACGAGATAGACTTAAAAAAATTGTTGAACAGTATGTTACCGATCAAGGTGGTTTTATTGTTCGTACGGCAGCTGAAGGTGCAAGTGCGCATGAATTAGAACAAGATGCTAATTTTCTAAAACGACTGTGGTCAAAAATACAAGAGCGTATGGCTAGGCCAATCAGTAAAAATCTGGTTTACGGAGAACTACAACTTTCTCAGCGTGTATTACGTGATTTTGTTGGCGATCCTATTGAGCGCATTTTGGTTGATTCAAAATTAACGTATGATTTATTAGTTGAATTTACGCAAGAATTCATGCCTGAAGTTACTGATAAACTAACGCACTATCGAGGTAGTGCGCCAATATTTGATCTCTATGATACAGAAAACGAAATTCAACGAGCACTGGATCGTAAAGTTAAATTAAAATCAGGTGGTTATTTAATTATCGATCAAACCGAAGCCATGACGACAATTGATATTAATACAGGCGCATTTGTTGGGCATCGCAATCTTGAAGAGACAATTTTTAATACGAATATCGAAGCAACTATTGCTATTGCGCGTCAATTACGATTACGTAATTTAGGTGGTATTATTATTATCGATTTTATCGATATGCAAGAAGATGTCCATCGAGAACGAGTGCTCCAATCACTACAAGATTTTTTAGCCAAAGATAGAGCAAGAACGACCGTAAATTCATTTTCGACTTTAGGCTTAGTGGAAATGACGCGTAAACGTACTCGAGAAAGTTTGGGGCACATTTTATGTGAGGAGTGTCCAGCCTGTAAAGGTCGCGGTATCGTCAAATCCGTAGAAACCGTATGCAATGAAATATTGCGTGAAATTGTCCGTGTTCATAAAGCACATCGTTCTGAATACTTATTGGTTTATGCGTCTGCAGCGGTTGCCAATGCTTTAAATAATGATGAATCACATGCTTTAGCAGAAGTGAAAGTGTTTGTTGGTAAACGTGTTGAAGTCAAAGTTGAACCGCTTTATATTCAAGAACAATATGATGTGGTATTAATGTAAAGCTTCAAAGCCTTGAGATATTAAAAATTAACAATATATTGATAATAAGTGAACTTTAAAAATTATTAAAGTTGAAATATTAATTAAGGAATCTATGATTGTAACTGAAGTAAGTGAACGACTACTTTGTCCAAATAACCTAAATCATTCAGATATTATGCGTTTATTGGATATGTTAGGTTCAAGAAAAATTGATTATGGCGATTTGTACTTTTTATCGGGCTTTTATGAAAGTTGGGCAATCGAAGATGGTATTATCAAAAATGCTTCTTATCATCGTGATCAAGGTGTGGGGGTTAGAGCTATCATTGGTGAAAAAACAGGGTTTGCCTATACCGATCAACTTGCTTTAAATCGCTTAGAGCAGAGTGTTTTGGCAGCAAATTCTATTACAACTTTACAAACGCCAATTAAAATTACTCCCCTTAAAACATTGGAAAATAGCTTAAGATATCCGTCAATTAATCCAATTAATGGCTTTTATCAAGATCAAAAGATAGCCTTATTAAGGCAAGTCGATCAGTTAGCACGTGCGCTTGATTCACGAGTTACAGAAGTCTCGGCGAGTTTGACTGGCAGTTATGAAGATATCCTTATTGCGGCTACTGATGGGACTTATTGTGCCGATATCAGACCATTAGTCAGATTATCCGTTTCTGTTCTTGTCGAGCAAGATGGCAAGCGTGAACGTGGTAGTAGTGGTGGTGGTGGTCGTTTTGGTTATGACTACTTTTTAACTATTCACCCTAAAACAGGGGAAAGCATTGCCGATAGCTACACACGTGAAGCCGTACGCCAAGCATTAGTTTCACTATCTGCTAAACCAGCACCAGCAGGAACAATGCCAGTTGTTCTTGGCGCAGGTTGGCCAGGTGTCTTATTACATGAAGCGGTGGGGCATGGCTTAGAAGGTGACTTTAATCGTAAAAATAGCTCTGTATTTTCAGGAAAAATAGGTGAAAAAGTCACTTCAGAACTTTGTACTATAGTGGATGACGGTACAATGGAAAATCGACGCGGTTCACTTTCTATTGATGACGAAGGAACGCCAAGTCAAAAAACAGTACTGATAGAAAATGGCATTTTAAAAGGCTATATGTTTGATAAACTCAATGCAAAATTGATGAATACTCAATCTACAGGTAATGGACGCCGTGAAAGCTATGATTGTCTTCCGATGCCTCGAATGACGAATACCTATATGTTATCAGGCAATTCAACGTTCGATGAAATTATCAGTAGTGTTGATTATGGTTTATATGCACCAAATTTTGCTGGCGGTCAAGTTGATATAACCTCTGGTAAATTTGTTTTCTCCACATCAGAAGCATATTTAATCGAAAAAGGCAAAATAACGACGCCGGTAAAAGGGGCAACATTAATTGGTTCCGGTATCGAAACCATGCAACAAATATCAATGGTCGGGAATAATCTTGAATTAGATTCTGGTGTGGGTGCTTGTGGTAAAGCAGGGCAGAGTGTACCGGTAGGTGTTGGGCAACCAACATTGAAAGTGAATAATTTAACTGTAGGTGGTACTATTAATCACCAATAACTTAGATGATAGGATTTTAAAATAGATGGAAACAATCATTACTCTTTATCAAGCTTTTATTAATATGGATGTTGCAACACTATCAAACCCTAATGTCTTATGGACATTATATGGTATGTTATTTGTCATCATATTGTTAGAAAATGGCGTCTTACCGGCAGCTTTTTTACCGGGTGACAGCTTGCTCTTTTTAACTGGTGTGCTAATTAGTCTTGATGTTTTCCATTTCGGGTTAATCAATGTCATCTTAATTGCAGCAGCAGCCCTGGGAACTTGGTTAGGTTATTTACAAGGGCTTTGGCTTGGTAATACCAAAATTGTAAAAGGTTGGATGGAACACCTGCCTGAAAAATATCACCGTAAATCCGAAGTTTTATTCCATAAATATGGATTACAAGCGTTGTTTATCGGTCGATTTATTGCTTTTGTACGAACATTATTACCGATGATGGCTGGATTATCCAATCTACATAGTAGAAAATTTCATATTTATAATTGGATTAGTGCAACATTATGGATTTTCTTGATTGTGACTTTAGGTTATCTATTCGGTTTGTCGCCGATTTTTAAAACCTATGAGAAGCAGATCATGTCTCTTTTGATGTTAATTCCTGTATTGTTATTGCTTTTAGGTTTGATCTTCTCTATTTGGCTAGCGTTAAAACGTTGGTTAAACAAAAAGAAACAAGTGCATGTCGCTGAAATTGAGAATCAAAAAGAAGAAAATTGAAATTAACCGATAAGCCGGGTTCTGTCGTGGACAATCATTCCTCTAGGCTAATACTCACGCATTAGCTCAAGCAGTCTACCCGGATTCAACGCGGGCCGCGCCAATGAATCCCTATTTGACCTTGCTCCGAGTGGAGTTTACCGTGCCACAACTGTTACCAGTTGCGCGGTGCGCTCTTACCGCACCCTTTCACCCTTACCTGATCTTAACTATAAGCCATCGGCGGTATACTCTCTGTTGCACTAGTCGTAAATTTTAGCTCACGCCAAAATTCCCCAGGCGTTACCTGGCACTCTGCCCTATGGAGCCCGGACTTTCCTCCCCTCTGTTTGTCTCCTCTTTTACAAGGACTACAACAAAGCAGCGATTGTCTGGTTAATTTCGCAGATTAGTATAGCGTAAAGTATCATTTTGTCTAGCACAGCATCATGATTTTAGCATCACTGATAAGAATATCTGTTTAAAAGAATGGTTTTTAAACTCAATTAAACTATTTTTTATCTCTAGTTTTACTAAATTAAAAATAATGATGCAACTTGCGAAGTCACAATAAAAGATTGAGTCATCATATACTCCCTAATTCATTCACTAATTAAACTAAAAAACTATTTTTAAACAAAATAAGAAGTCACTTAAAATTAATATAGTTTAATACTTTAATTTTGTTGAAAATATCAGTCAATACATAAAATTTAGAAACAAATGAACTTAATCTTTATATATTTCATTGAAATATTTCTTAAGTTTCCTGATTATTTTTATTTATTTTTTCTATCATTTCTTCAATCATTTCTTGATTTAAACCGGATGATTCAAAATTTAATTTTTTTTCATAAACAACACGCTTAATTGGCTGATTTGTTTTTGCATCAATATAACGACTAGGCCAAATTTCGGCCGGATCTAAATCAAGGGCTTTAGCAATGATAAATTCCCCTTTTGTCCATGGTCGAACAAGCGCATTACCAAGAGTTGACGAACTAAAACCCGATCGGCGTGATAATTCAGATAGTGTTGTCCCTTTCTTTTTTAGTGCAGCTATAATATCAGCGTGATGCCAATCGCTGAATTTTATTTCCATTTTTTGTTCCCTCTTAGTTTATAACTTATTTTATCTATGCTATGCTCTAAAATTACTGAAACGAGTAATTTCATTATTCAAGTTAATTTGCAATAATAACTCGTTTCTTATTTAGTATAACAAGATTTCTTTAATTTCTGTATTTTTTTCTGGTTATTTAAAATTAGGATGGTTAAAATGAAAGAATGGTTCTCATCTAAAGAGCTGTCAAGCATTGCAGGGATGCCTACAACAATACAAGGTATTAATCGAAAAGCAAGAGCTGAAAAATGGACTGCGCGTAAACGTTCAGGTGTTCGAGGTAAAGCTGTCGAATATCATATTGGAAGTTTACCGTCAGATGTCAAAAAAGCATTATATATTGAGGAAGAGAGTGCAAGCTATGTAATTTCACCCATTGAACCTCTTCAACTTTGGATGACTGCTTTTGAACAATTGACACCCGATGAGCAATCGATTGTCTCTTCATGGCTAATGCGAAATGGTATAAAAGATTTCATCAGTTTCATCAATAAACAAAATAAAGAAGATTAGTGTTATTAATTTAGCTGATATATACTTTAGCGCTTATAAAATTTAGTTATTACGGAAAAGTAAATGGGAAAACAATTTCAATTAACAACAAATGACGAAATTATTGCTTATTTAGTTAAGCAATTTCCAGATTCTTTTGCGTTCGGGAGTAATGTCAAACCTTTAAAAAAGGGCATTGTTCACGACATTATTTCCCGATTAAATGAAAACCCTAAATTAAGCTTAGCTAAACTCAATGATGCGTTAGATTTCTACATGAATAGTCAGCATTATTTAGAAAATATAAAAATTGGGGTTTATCGGATCGATTTAGACGGTAATCCCCATGAAATCATAACTCAGGAACAGATGGATCTTGCTAAGCAACAACTAATAGAAAGTAAAGAAAAAACGATAGAATCCTTTAAAGAACAACCCAAAGTAAACAATAACGCAATTCATTCACAACCCAACAGTTTAATTATTACGGCAGAACAGATGGAAAAACAGTTTCAATTGACAAATAGTAAAGAAATTATTGTATATTTAGCCCAACAATTTCCTAATTGTTTTACTATTGAGGGCGAAGCAAAACCCTTGAAAATCGGCATATTTCAGGACATACTTTCACGTCTTGATGGAAACCAAGAATTAAGCAAAACGAAACTACGTGTTGCCTTACGTGTTTATACCAATAATTGGCGTTACTTATATAGTATAAAAGTTGGCTCGCATCGTGTTGATTTAGATGGTAATCTCAATGAAGTCATTACCCAAGAACAGATGGATTATGCACAACAACAGCTTAAAGAGAGCAAAAGTAAAGCTAAAGAGCACTTTAAAAAACAAAACAAATCGAAACCTAAAAGAGCTTATACTCCACCTAAAAAAAATAGAGTTTTAAAAATTGGTGATTTTGTTAAGGTTACGATGGGCAATAAACCATTAAAAGTGCAGATCATTGATATTGAAAAAGAACATATCAAAGTAAAGGTTGGTTCAGGTATGCAACTAACAGTTAAACCAGAGCACATAATTAATCAATAGAGAATGGCAATGAGTAATTTATTTAAAGGTATAAGAAAATCGTTACTTGTTCTTTGTGTTATTAGTCCAAGTATCGTTTGCCAAGCAGTTCAGACTAATTCGTCAGTTACAGAACAATTACCTACGCTTAAACAAGATCAAATTCATCAAATTGTGGCAAATAGGGTAACTAACTATTTTACTCAAGCCCATTACCGTAATTTTGATTTAGATGGCGCATTTTCAGCCAAAATCTTTGACCGCTATTTTAAACTATTAGATGGCAATAAATCTTTTTTTATTCAGCGTGATATTGATAGCTTTAGAGATAAACAAGCGTCGTTAGGTCAAGAGCTTTTAGATGGCGATTTGAAAATGGCCTATGATATTTATAATCTTTCTATTCAAAAAAGATATAACCGATTTCAATATGCTTTAAAAGTTTTACAACGCCCTATGGATTTTTCAACTAATGAAAATATTGATTTTAAAAGAGAAGATATTTCATGGGCAAGCACCGAAGAAGAGCTTGATAATTATTGGGATAAACGAGTCAAATATGATGAGTTAAGTCTTTCATTATCCGGTAAAAATGAGAAAGAGATACGTGAGGTTTTAACTAAACGTTACAATCGTGTGTTAAAAACATTGTTACAATCTAAAACTGAAGATGCGTTCCAAGTGTTTATGAATGCTTTTGCACGCGAAATTGATCCTCATACCAGCTATTTGGCGCCACGAAAGAAACGAGACTTCGATGCTGAGATGAATTTATCAATGGAAGGTATTGGAGCCACTTTAAGTCAAAAAGATGATTACACCGAGATTATGTCTTTTGTAACGGGTGGACCGGCTGAAAAAAGTAAACAACTAACCATTGGTGATAAAATTATTGGTGTCGGACAAGGTAATTCAGCCATTGAAGATGTTATTGGCTGGCGTCTCGATGATGTTGTTGAAAAAATTCGTGGGCGAAAAGGAACTGTTGTCCGACTCGAAATTTTACCGGCAGGCAATAGTAGCAAACCTAAAATTGTTGAACTAACACGTGATAAAATTCATTTTGAAGACAGGGAAGCTAAACTAAAAATTATCGACAATCAACGAGGGAAGGTTGGTGTTATCGAAATTCCGAGTTTTTATATAGGATTAACTCAAAAAGTCAATTCACTATTAACGCAAGCTAATCAAGATAATCTGCAAGGGCTTGTTATCGACTTACGCGATAATGGCGGTGGTTCTTTAGCAGAAGTTATTGCATTAACTGGGCTATTTATTGATACAGGGCCTGTGGTTCAAGTGCGTGACAATCTACAAAAAATCAATGTTTATGATGATAAAAATGAAAGTATCAAATATTCAGGGCCAATCGTGGTGATGATAAATCGCTACAGTGCTTCTGCCTCTGAAATTTTTTCTGCCGCAATGCAAGATTATGGTCGAGCGTTGATTGTTGGAGAAACGACATATGGTAAAGGTACGGTGCAAACCTCACGAAATATAGCTTATCCGGTAGATGCAAGATTACATCCGGATTGGCCTGAATTAGGCGGTGTGCAATATACTGTTCAAAAATTTTATCGAATCAATGGTGGGAGTACGCAACTTAAAGGGGTTGACCCTGACATTGACATGATCAATGAGAAATATGTTGACGAAACCGGTGAAAGATATTTAGATAATGCATTGCCGTGGGATAAAATTCTTTCAGCGCAATATTCAAAAGTTGCAAATATCGAGCCATTATTGTCGGAACTTAAATCTAACCATTTAGCCCGAATTGCCAAAAATCCTGAATTTATCTACATTCAAGATGATATTAAACGGTTCAATGATAAAAAGGATAGTCGTTATATTGTTTCTTTGAATAAACAATATCGTGAAGATGAACAAAAGAGCGATGATGACCGAGATTTGAAACGCATGAATGAACGTTTGAGTCGCGCAGGTTTGGCTCCAATTGCGAAATTAGAAGACTTACCAAAAGATTATAAACGCCCCGATGCTTATTTAGATGAAGCTGTTGAAATATTGCTTGATTTTGCGCCTAAATATTCCAAAATTGCGAAAGAACAAGTAAACAGTAATGTCATTCCATTAAACATTTCGGTTGATCAATAGAATAATTAAAATTGGAGATAAAAATATGTGTTCAAATTTAAAATATGCATTATTTAGTACAGTAGCCATACTCGGTTTAATTGCTGCATTTGGCGTGATTGTTTGTATGAATTAAAAATACTTGAAAAATTGTTTTGTGACGATTATAGTATGCGCCTGCTTTTGAAAAGCAGGCTTTATAATTTAGGTGAGGTGTCCGAGTGGTTGAAGGAGCACGCCTGGAAAGTGTGTATACGGCAACGTATCAAGGGTTCGAATCCCTTCCTCACCGCCATCTCTTCCCGATTTTTGCTGGACTTTACGTTTAAAACAGCGTTATCCAACATTTTAGTTTTTAGAATATTGATTATAAAGTATCAATTTTTATTATCTATACGTTACTAAATTGTGCTTTTGATTCTTCTCTTGCTTGAGAATAGCAAATATCCGAAACGAACTGATCATAAATCTCAGCATCAACTGCGTGATTATCAAGTTTCAGTTTAATTAATTCTAGAAGTTGCCAGTCATTCTCATTGCTAAAGTTTTTTATAAGTTCGCTAGCCCGTTTATCGATCCACTCATCTCTTGCATCTTGTTTTTCAATTCTATCAAGCATTTTGCAAAAATTAGCTTCATAGGCGTTTTCAACTAATCGGTGTAATTGATGCATCACGTACCTCGTTGCTGTTTATCTATTCCAACTAAAAAAGCAATAATCCAAACAAGATTAAAATAAAAATACCAAATAATGAAAATTTGATCTCGGTATTCGTTAATTGATAATCAGGATGAAAACGATCTTTTATTTTCATCTTAACAAAATCTCTATTCGTCATATTAACCTCTAAAAAAGCCCCGATTTCGGGGCAAAAGGGTGTAGAATATTACTGTCTTTCCAGTTGTCAGATATTCAATAAATTGGTTTACACAAACTTGTATTGAATATCTCATCAAAACCGCAGTATGTTCGTAAGCCCCTGCTAGCTACTTGAATCTTGTTACCCCATTAGTAACTCGTGGTATTGCTAACTTTATGGTAAGTTAATTAGTTTTGATAACCATAATGATAATATAAGTTATCAAAAAAGTCAATAACAAAAGTAATAAAAAATGAGGTTACGATAAAAAATTAAAATGTTAGGGCATAATGGTAGGAACATAAACCGCCGAAGCGGTAAATGTTATGTGTCGATCAATCCAATATCGATGATTGCCACCAGACTCTTCCTAGAATGGTGATATCATCCAAAGAAACAGTTTCATCATCATAATCTGAATTGTAACTTCGGATTTTGACTTGATTACCAGGCAATCTTTCCAATATTTTTATTCTTAATAACCCGTCATGATTAATTGCGTATATTTTTCCATCTCGAATATTAGTGTCTGCTTGATTGATACCGACAGTTGACCCGTCTCTAAAAACAGGTTCCATACTATCTCCATAAACAGTTAAACATACGGCACAGTCTTTATCAATTCCGTATTTTCGCATTGTTGACCGTGATAATCGCAGTTTGTATCCGTTATAATCTTCAATATCATCAGCAAATCCGTTACCTGCAGAAAGCCTAACATCTTTGTAAAATGGCACTTCAACTTCATCCTCATCAAGTGGTGTTTTGCTATCCCATTCATCGATAGCACCTAGCATTGTTGCATTGGCACTATTTTTAGTTAATTTCGATTTGCCAACACCTTTTGTCAGCCACAATAAATCAACATTTAACGCGTTGGCTATTTCAACAATTTTTCTTGATGTATTGGATTTTCCTGACAGTAATTTTTGAATGGCGGGCTGACTAATTTTAACCTTTTCAGCTAATTGATGTTGAGACATACCAGATTGTTTCAATGCTGAATTTAATCTTTCTGTAAATGTCGTCATTTTTTTATCCCATTGTAATGAAGTACTTTATTGTATAACTCAAGTTATCATCATTCAAATAACATTGGTTATTGATTTTTATGATAACTATTGTTATTATTAATAATAATAGTTATTTTAAAGGAATATTTCAAGAATATCTTTGTCATGATCAGTGCTAATAGAGATATAAAAAATAACTTTAATACTGAAAGAGAGATAAAACATGAATGAAAACATGTTGATAATTAATTCTTTTACTAGTTATTAATTTAACGTTAATAAAATGAAACTACTTGAGGTGAATAATGCTAGCAAAACAAATCAATGTTGAACAATATCAAAACCCGACACAATGGCTTAATAAAGTGAGTTTGAATGCTGATTATGATATCACTCAAGTATTAACCCGTTGGGGTAATTGGGCTCGAAAAGAAGCTTATCAACAACGCAAAGTGTTTAGTCTATATCAATCCCAAAAAAAGGAATATAAACAGGTCTGTTTAGATAAAGACGGGTTAATAATAGATGGCATTATCTCAACGATGAAAAACAGTAAAATCGCGAAAATAAAAGAAGAAGCAAAAGTCTTAATTAAATTCTATTATGGAGACGAAATGATTGTTGACGATCATCTTTATATCGAACGAAGCAAAACACAAACATCGTCGACATTAATTATCAAACCTA
>NZ_JAFNNQ010000011.1:142926-143088 GCF_026536675.1 Gilliamella sp. B2717
TTATTATTTAACATCCTGTTTATTCATATAAAATAATTAAATCAAAATAAATTAAATTAATTAAACTTCTTTAATATAAGTCTCTTTTATTCAACCGCTTTATTGCGGTTTTTTTATGTCTACGATTTAACTATCAGTTATCACAATTCAACGGGTTCGCAG
>NZ_JAFNNQ010000012.1:0-188 GCF_026536675.1 Gilliamella sp. B2717
AAAGTCGCCTTTGGTTTTGGTGATTGATCTTGCCCTATCATATTCTTTTTGAATATGCTCCCTTATTTTTTCTTTGTTGTAGCAACCTAACAGTGAACAGGTGATTAATGTCAGTAAGGTGAATTTGGTTAATGTTTTCAATGTGGTTCTCCTGATATTCTTAAAATCCGCCCAATTTGGAGTGATGA
>NZ_JAFNNQ010000012.1:263-548 GCF_026536675.1 Gilliamella sp. B2717
GGTTTGATTTTTGCTATTTGTCGACGTTTTGCCCTGTGGCCAGTAATTAATTTGTAAATAAAGCTCTTCAATGCCGTCATAACAAAACTCGCCCATCTTATAAAAAATTTCAAAATAACCAAGTGGTTGATCATTTTCTTTATTTACTGCATTATTATAAGCTTCAACTTTACCTATTTGGTTTATATCAAGTTCAATTTCTTTATCAACGGGTTTTAATGGAGTTTCCCGTTTAATTAATAAATCGGTGGCTGAGCTATCGGCAAAGGTTAAAATTGGGTATAG
>NZ_JAFNNQ010000012.1:563-762 GCF_026536675.1 Gilliamella sp. B2717
GTGCAAGGTAATGGGCTCTTGATAGTCACAATTATAAGCGCGAAGCACCCCTTCGTAATGGCTCACGTCAGAATCATAATGGGGCAATGCCACCGACAGATAAATTTCGCGGCATCGGGGCTTAATTATTTTTTCTACTAAATTCGGAGGGAGAGAGTTATTTTTGACATCTTCCAAATATTTACGCATTTTTTTGACA
>NZ_JAFNNQ010000013.1:0-190 GCF_026536675.1 Gilliamella sp. B2717
ACTTTTGTTGGCAGATAAGCGCCTTTTAACTGACCACTGTTACCGACCAATTCAAATTGCGAGGTATCCAAACCAGTTAAACGTAATAACATATTGGTTAGATATAATTTTCCTCGCGTTGAATTCGCAGCTGTATAAGCAAATTCGCCCGTGTATTGTACACTTTTATCGATAAAGTCAACTTGATCCA
>NZ_JAFNNQ010000013.1:302-1915 GCF_026536675.1 Gilliamella sp. B2717
GAGTTCTTCTTTAGTGAGCTCAACTGCTTCATCTTTGTTTTTAGAACCTGTTACATCCAAGTAAAGCTTGCCCGAAATTGCCTCGGTCGTATTTGATGATGAAACTTGAGCTTGCATTAGGAATAGATTATTTTTATCTAAATTATTGGCAAGTGAACCATCGGCTAATACTTCAAAATCTAACGTTCCTGGTGGTGTTGCTGGGTCCATATCTGCAATATCGATAAAATTATCATCCTGATTGTGAATGACACGATATCTGCCTTGAGGCAATGATTTTAGCTTGATCGTTCGATAGTAATCACCAATATCACCCCATTTTTCATAATCACTTCCATTCCAGAAGTAAATTTGAAAATATCCATTTCCATTCTCAATCGTTTGCTCACCTGCATACTTCATATCACCATTGAGATCATTAACAGGCGCCCCCGAAAATTGTCCTTTTCCTTGCATTAGAAAGTGCTTAGTTAATGGCATATCAAGTTGTTTAAACTGTACTTTATAACTTGGTGCTAACTCTTTATCAGGATTAGTGACAGCCGTTGTCCCTGGATAGATAGTTTTAACGATATAAGTCACATCTCGATTAATACCATCTTGTTGCCCTTGAAAGCTATATTCACCCTTGGCATTCGTTAGTTTTTTCCCAATAAAATTACTTCCGTTTTCAGTACAATCATTGGTACCGTCATCTTCGCAAAGTAAAACAATAGCATTCTTTAAAGGTAAGTCATTAGCATTGTACATTTGCTCGGTTTGTATCTCACCATCACCTAACCATGTATCTAAAAATACTGAGCCACGAAGTATGTGTTGATTAATTTTTAATTTATACCAGATGTTAGTATCTGTGTTATATTTGTTACCACCACTCGCATTAACAATAATGCTCGATATCATTTTTCTATTATCATTAGGATCGATACTCGAACCACTATTCTGATCATTATTTTCGAAATCAATATCGCCATTCCTTATATCACTGCCGCCACCATATTCCTGTTTAGCCGTAACACGATACTCTCCATTAGGCAAATTAGTGAAATTGTAATGACCCTTGTCATCTGTTGCGAATTCGGTGATAACTGTCCATTCTCCAAATACTTCACGCTCCAGAGTAACCCGATTTTGTTTAATTGGTATATCTTGATTTGGATTATAAGTACCCAAAGTACCAGAGTGACTATTATTTAAATAAACATATCCGGAAATCGTATTGGGTCTTGTTGGTGTAAAATAGATGGTATCTCCCCAAGTTTTAGCCGGTGCAACATTAACCGAATATTCGCCATTATATGATTCGGGATAATCCAAATTATCCTTATCATATTCAACAACAGAATAATAAAACAAACCCGCATGATCGATAGGATAATTTTGTGAGCCTCTTACGCCATAAAAACCCGGCTTTTGATAGCTGACTTCTAATCTATTACCTTGTAAATCGGTTGCTGGAGTCACACCATCTTCTTCAAAAAAGGCTATTTTAGTATAAGTACTGGCGGTAATCGCTTCGAGCCCATTAATCGTTGAACTCCAGCTCCATTCCCCATTGGCTGTTTTCAAATAATTGACGACTAATAAATTACCTAAATCTTTACGTATTGGTG
>NZ_JAFNNQ010000013.1:1941-4754 GCF_026536675.1 Gilliamella sp. B2717
TGCTCATTAAGTTTAGGTAAAATAATCTCTTTAGCAGCAATGTTAGCTTGCATACCATTACTTAATGTGACTTTACCTTTATGAATACTTTTTGATTTAGAGGAGGTACTGGTTGATTTACCGTCTGTATCATTGACAAAAATATTTTCATTTAAATTTATATTTGATTCCGTTACAACAACTTTATAATCTTTGTTTTTTACTAATCCAACAAACTGATAGGTCCCCAAATTACCGGCTGTTAATTGAGAAGCAATTTTTTCCCAATCGGTTCCATTATGTTGGTAAAGTTCGACAGTGGTATTAATTCCTGTACTACCCAGAGTGGCAAGCGGAATATTATTGCCCGTTTTACCTGAGTCTGGACCTGCTTTAATATATTGCTGAGGTCCTAGTACAAACACATTTCCAGATATACCAGCTAACGTTGTATCGTTCGGATCCATTTTTAATAAAAATGTCGGACCACTTGTTTGATTATTTTCGTCTGTTATTTTAACGTTTTGTTCAATTTTACTAATTGGAATATAAGGTGCTTTAACATTGGTTACCTTAATGTCATAACTCGCCACCGCTAAGTCTTTAAAACGATATCGACCATTATCAGTAGTAGTCATTGTTTTTGTACCCAGTACTTTGGTTGTCGTGCCAGAATAATAAAGCTCGACATTCATATCAATTGCACCGGTATCAAAATCTACTGTATAGATCCCATCACCATTTTGATCGATAGCGACAACACCATCGACACCCCATTCATTACGTGGTTTAACATTAAACACACCTTTTTGGTTTTTACCCGCCATATTAAAACTAATTTTGTCAACGTAGGCGTTTTTGCTATCCGGTAACGTTGCATCCCATAAGGCATATTTGATTTTATTACTTGAATCTGCAATAAAATCTTCTGCATCAACCACCATATCATACTGATGCCCTTTTAAGGTATTTTTAAGTTCGACTGTACCACTATTACTTGTTACAAAAACAGGAGTTTTGGAAGAAGCACTATAAATTAGTCTAACAGGAATATTCTTTGCACCGGCGCCTTTGTCATCTTTTATCACTAAGTTGATATCACCGCCTTGCCCTTTGATAAATAAGTTCTGAGCAGAGGCGCCGGTATCCACTATCAGTTGTACTGAGCGATCAATGGTTTCACCTTCAGTCGTTTTGGCAACAATCTTATATGTCCCCAGGAACGGTGCATCTAATTTATAACTTCCATCTTGGTTGGTTGTTGCATCAGATAATAATTTTTGGTTACTATCATATAATTCAACTTTTAAACCCGTTAACGGCATTTCCGTTTTGCTTGCCGTATTATCATAATCTAAATAGACTTTTCCACCTATATCAAAGCCATACGCAGTTGATAGTGTCACCATCGATATAAACGCTGAGGCTAATAGTTGTTTTATACCCCTTAGCATTCTTTTTTTCACTGTTGCATGATGTGCAGTTCGCATTATCTTTTCTCCTGATATGCGCAAATTCTCTTCTTTTCGTTTTTCTACTTTTCGGTTTGATTTGATTTGCACGGATGAATACATCTGACCTCTATTAACTTTTTGCCAACTGTTCATTAGAAACTCCCTACTACATTGACAAACCAACCATGTGAACGGTAGTTCAGACGCGTTAAGTTGTCATTGTAATCCGTAAAGTTATAACCTATTCCCATCTTGATATTGTCACCGACATTTCGGTAAATACTGGTCACAACCCCGTCTTTATGGTCATCCGCTAGGTTTGTACGTAACGTTCGACCTTCTATCTGGTATTCCCAGTCACCTGTCTTGTAATTGAGGCGAAGTGCATATAAGCTTGCTCCTGATGAGTACCACGTGCTTTCACCTTTATAACGTAAATGCCCTTGTCGGTGCGCCGCTTTAAACGCTGTTTCCCAGTTCGCATTCCACTCATACACACCTTCTAATGACCACACCCAACTTTTTTGGTCATACAGGCTTGAGGTATAGCTTTTGCTATTTGACGATGTTGAATTTGCTATCAGCTGATCATCCGGATCTAAACCATACACATACGTTAGCTTTCCGAATAAATTCAGGTTATTGATAGATAACGGGCGATAAGCAAAGCCTAATGTCGATTCCGTGTAGTTACTCACCACTTCACTGTTGTTATCGTGCTCTCCTAACGTTTTTGCAAAATCAAACTGTGCCATCCAGCTTAGGTTCTCGTTCACGGTCGTTTTTGCCCGGTTGGTCGTTACCCATTGACGGATCCGCTCACTACCTTCATCTATCCGGTATTCCACCCGGTTACGTACCTGAACAGTATCATTTTTATAACCATATCCTACTGCATACACATCCCGGCGGGTTTCATCATTTCCGGTTAAACTGGTATTGCGGTTTCGGTAACGATTATTCACCCGCCCTACCGAGTAAGACCCCTCTATAAATTGTGCTTCCGTCGGTTTATAACTTACCCCATAAACATCAGAAGTAGTTCGGTCAATTTTGGTGGTTTTAAATTGACGCTCTGAGTAAAGCTCCATCTGACTGGTCGCTTTGGTGCGTCCCCCAACAATTGTCGTAATACCCCGCCCCGAGGTCGAGTCCACATCATTTAAGACTTTGGTATATAAACTGGTGCGGTCATTTACATCCCAGCTCCCCTGAACACCACCACCGGCACCCCGATTTGATGCAAATACTTCTGCACCCAAATTGATGCTTTCGGTAATTTGTGAACTGTATCCTAAGGTGGTACGGTTATCATTCGCCACATCGCCCGATTTACCTAACGTCAGCTGCTGAATGATGTAACCTTTGTCCCGTCCGTCA
>NZ_JAFNNQ010000014.1:0-190 GCF_026536675.1 Gilliamella sp. B2717
ACTTTTGTTGGCAGATAAGCGCCTTTTAACTGACCACTGTTACCGACCAATTCAAATTGCGTGGTATCCAGACCAGTTAAACGTAATAACATATTGGTTAGATATAATTTTCCTCGCGTTGAATTCGCGGCTGTATAAGCAAATTCGCCCGTGTATTGTACACTTTTATCGATAAAGTCAACTTGATCCA
>NZ_JAFNNQ010000014.1:295-3027 GCF_026536675.1 Gilliamella sp. B2717
AAGTTCTTCTTTAGTGAGCTCAGCTGCCCCGTCTTTGTTTTTAGAACCTGTTACATCCAGATAAAGCTTGCCCGAAATTGCCTCGGTCGTATTTGATGGTACAACTTGAGCTTGCATTAGATATAATTTATTTTTATCTAAATTATTGGCAAGTGAACCATCGGCTAATACTTCAAAATCTAGCGTTCCTGGTGGTGTTGCTGGATCCACATCCGCAATGTCGATAAAATCATTGCCCGGAGTGTGAACTATACGGTATTTGCCTTCCGGTAATGAGTATAGCTCCATCGTCCAGAACTTACCCCAATACTGATAATCATTACTGTTTTTATCCCAATAATAAACATTTGATGTATTAGTCCCTCTCTCTGAATCTGAACCATACCTATCGCCATTCATATCATTAACAGGCATAGCACGAATATTACCTTTTCCTTGCATTAGAAAATTTTTAACAATTGGTGCACCAAGTTTGTCAAATCGAATTTTATGGCTAGTTGCAAGATCTTGACTGCTATTTTCTACTGCTGTTACGCTTTTACGTAATGCTTTAACGATAAAATCTTTTCCAGCTGTTAGCCCATCAGCGCCGGTAAATTTATAAAGCCCATCAGAACCAGTTTTTTTAGATGCAATAACACTTTGTCCGCCTATTACACAAGCATTGTTATCTTTACAAAGTAAGACTGTCGCATCAAAAAGTGGTAGATCATCATAAGTCCCTGGAATATTAACTTCTAATTTCCCTTTGCCAGAATATGTATCTAGGTAAACTTTACCACGAACAACATAATCTTGTTGTTTCAGCTTATACCAAAAGTTAGTTCCCTTATTATGCGCTTTTCCACCTTCAATTTTTATTTCAAAAACTGACTGGTTATTTTCAACGCCAGTATTTTGATCATTATTTTCAAGTTCAATATCTTGTGAATTAAAATTACTTCCAGCAGAAAAACTTGGTCTAGTTAAAACACGATATTGACCATCCGGTAGATTTGTAAAATTATAATAACCGTCCTGATTCGTACCAAAATTTGTGAATAAGTTCCATGTATTATCTGACTGCTTTTTGTATAACGATACCTGGGCAAATTTAATTGCTGTATCTTCATCTGGGTTATAATCACCCAAAGCGCCAGAATGGCTATTATTCAGATAAACATAACCAGATAGCGTATTCGGCTTTTTAGGTTTGAAATACATAGCATTCGAGTGTGAAAGTTCCGTTTGTATCGTTAAAATATAATCACCACTCGAATAGTCAGCTTCAATTTCGTCATTAATATCATCAATTTTATAAGTATATAACCCGGCATGATCAATCGGAGCAGCTATCCTACCGAGCGCACCGAGCACGCCATACGAACCACGTTTGCCGAGTGTTGCAGCTAATGGGGTTCCTTGTTTATCAAGAAGCGGAGTTACGCCGTCTTCTTCATAAAAAGAGACTTTCATGTAAGTTGTAGCAGTGTGTGTTAAGCTGACACCATCAACCACACCACCCCAAGCTGTAGTTAAATTAGCTGTTCTAATATTGCTTTCAACGTTTAACGTTCCTAAGTTCTCTCGAAGGGGAGAATACCAAAAGTTTCGATTCGATTGGGTTCCTTTACCTAAACCAACAACAATAATTTCTTTAGGGGCGATATTAGCCTGAGTACCATTACTAAGTTTTACTTTCCCTTTATGGCTACTTCTTGATTTTGGTGAAGTACTGGTTGATTTACCATCAGAATCATTCACAAAAATATAGGAATTTAAATCTATACCAGATTCGTTAATGACCACTTTATAATCTTTGCCGATCGCCAAACCACGGAATTGATATAATCCATTGCTCTTATTTGTTGTTTGTGTAGCAATCTTTTTCCATGTACTATCATCGTATTGATAAAGATCGACGGGGGTTTCTAAATAAGTCGTATTTGATACAGGTAATATATTATAAGGCTTACCAGAATCAGGTCCCCTAGGCAAAAACTGATTTGATAAGACAAATACCTGACCCGATATACCAGATAAACTTGAATCATTTGGATCAATTTTTAATAAAAATGTCGGACCACTTGTTTGGTTATTTGCATCTGTTATTTTGATGTTTTGTTCAAGTTTGCTAAGTGGAATATAAGGCGCTTTCACATTGGTTACTTTTATGTCATAACTCGCCACCGCTAAATCTTTAAAACGATATAGACCATCATCGCTTGTAGTTATCGTTTTTGTGCCCAAAACTTTGGTTGTCGTGCCGGGATAGTAAAGCTCGACATTCATACCTAATGCGCCAGTATCCGTATCAGCACCATAGATACCGTCATTGTTTTGATCTATAGCTACGATTCCATCGACGCCCCATTCATTACGTGGTTTTATATTGAATGCACCTTTTTGATTGGTACCATTCATATTAAACTCTATCGTATTAATGTATTTATGCGAATTATCGGGTAATGTTGCATCCCATAAGGTATATTTAGTTTGATTACTTGAGTCAGCAATAAAATCTTCAATATCAACAATTAGGTCATACTTATAGGTTTTTAAAGTATTTTTGATGTCAATTTCACCTTTATCATTGGTGGCAAGCGTTAACTCTTTTGTTGATGCAGAATTAATTAGTTTAATGGGAATATTTTTGGCGCCATTACCTTTTTCATCCTTAACATCTAAATGAATATCACCGCCTTGCCCTTTGATAAATAAGTTCTGAGCAGACGCACCGGTATCAACGATAA
>NZ_JAFNNQ010000015.1:0-201 GCF_026536675.1 Gilliamella sp. B2717
CAAAAGTAACGGGTGATAATTTAGATTTTATTTACAAGAAAAACGGCGATGCGGCGATCACCGGTCATGTAATGGTTGATATTAACAATAATGGCACACTAGAAAATTATGTTAATAAAACAGGGGACATGGCGATACCGGATATAAACGTCAAATTATATAAATTTGATGGTTCCAATCGTACGTTTTATCGTGAAGTAA
>NZ_JAFNNQ010000015.1:211-344 GCF_026536675.1 Gilliamella sp. B2717
AAAAGGTTACTATAGTTTTAGTGGTATTGATTTAAATACTGATTATATTGTAGAAATTGAACCCACAAAAGGTTTTGGTGTTATTGCTAATGCAGAGGGTAACACAAATATCAATTTAAAACCGATTCACTTT
>NZ_JAFNNQ010000015.1:364-1509 GCF_026536675.1 Gilliamella sp. B2717
TCAAAACCAATACTTCTTATTGGCAGGAAGTTCAAATAGTTCACCGTCAGCTGGTATAAACAGTAGTTATGCAATCAACAGCGGAATTTCTGGAAAAACCTTGTTAAATGGTAGCGATCCAGTTGAGCCAATTACTCAAGTTTTAATTGGTTTACGTGATGCAAACAATAACGAGATTGCACGTCAGTATACCAATGATAAAGGTGAATACCACTTCTATAATCTATCCCAAGGGAAGTACAGCATTAATATTGTCGCTTCACCAGATGGTTATTCATTAGTTAAAAACAGTAAAGGTACCACTCAACCAATTGATACTTTATCTGGTCTAGATTTAACTAATGTGGGTATAAAAGACAATAATTTCTATTTTAAACAAGCGAGTGATGAAGGTATTGGTGGTAAAATCTATGTTGATTATGCCGATAATAATACCGATTTTAATCAGTTAAATGAGTTTGCCTATTTACTTGATAGTGCGATCACGTATACCGTTGAGCTACGTGACGGTTTAGATGGAACTGGTAAGCTATTAATGACCCAACAAACCGTAGATGGTGAGTATCATTTCTCTAATCTGGTGTTTGGTGATAATGCTAACTATTCTGTGGTACTGAAATTAGACGCTAATGCCGACCATGAGTTTAAACAAAGCTCAGCAGGTAACGATCCGAAACATATTGTTATTCCGGTTGCGAATTTACCAAAAAAAGGTTCACTGGATAACAATTATCTGTTGGTAGGAAAATTAAAAATCGATGGTTATGTCTGGGTTGATGAAAATGACAGCAAAGACAGACAGGGTGATGAAGGGCTTAATGGCATTAATGTGACCCTTAATTATCAGGCACCGGGTGCAACGGATTATGTCGAGCTTAAAAAGGTTAATACCGACACTTCAGGTCACTATCAGTTTGAAAAATTACCGAAAGGCGGTAACTATCAAATTAAGGTTAGCACACCGGAAGGAACGGAATTAATTGCGGACAGTGTCATAGCCGGAANNNNTGATAGCTTTGAGTTTAAAACGTTAAAACAAAATGAGTTAGACAAAAGTTCAGCGTATAAATATATTGCCATGATCAAAGGTCATGTCAGCATTGATATAGACAACAGCCGAACCCACTCAGCGATTGATGCGGATT
>NZ_JAFNNQ010000016.1:0-469 GCF_026536675.1 Gilliamella sp. B2717
GGTGGATTTATTAAAAATTGGAATGCAGGCACACCACGTGACACGCAACGTTATTTATGCAATGTTTGGGCAAAAATCCGGGCAAAACTCAACAGAGAGGGTATTAAAATTTTTGGTTTTAGAGTTGCCGAACCACATCACGACGGCACGCCTCATTGGCATATTTTGGCATTTATGTTACCCGAACATGTAGGACAGGTTCACTACATTATGAGAACGTATGCGCTAGACGAGGACGGCGACGAGCCAGGAGCGCAGGAAAANCCGTTTTAAATTTGTCGATATCGAAAAAGAAAAAGGAAGCGCCACCGGGTACATTGCTAAATACATTTCGAAAAATATTGACGGTTACCAGCTCGACGATGAGATCGATGACGAAACCGGGCAAAATTTGCGAGATATGGCCAGAAATGTTTCTGCCTGGGCGAGCCGTTGGGGAATTCGGCAATTTCAACAGATCGGCGGTGCA
>NZ_JAFNNQ010000016.1:546-1119 GCF_026536675.1 Gilliamella sp. B2717
TCCGGCAATCGATCCGGTGCTTGCAGCGGCAGACGCAGGAGATTGGGCTGCATATACACAGTTACAAGGTGGTGCAATGGTACAGCGTAAAAATTTGCGCGTTAGGGTTTCTTACGAAGAAATACAAAATCAGTTTGAGGAAAATGTTAAAAAGATTAAGGGGGTATTTTCCCCGATCGTCGGCATAGCATCTTTTATATGCACCCGTTTAATAAAATGGGCTATCGTCTCTAAAAATAGGCGCGAACGCGCCCCTCGGAGTTCTGTCAATAACTGTACGGCGTGTACGGTGGTCAAAACATCGCCACTGGACGATCAACGCGAGGCAATTAAAAAACAACTGAGAATTATCGGGTTGCCGGACGACGATTTTACCGTAAATCGACTATTTTTTAGGCGCAGCATTCAAATTAACCACAATCAGTATTTAAAATTGGATAATACGCTGGACGGAGTGCACCTAATTTTTAGTAATTCGCCGTCTGTTCCGCGAAAACCGCAAAAACCGGATGTTGTTTTATTCGATTTTTAATACAGGGATCTAATATGTTGACAAAAAAACCAAAACCGATA
>NZ_JAFNNQ010000016.1:1130-1588 GCF_026536675.1 Gilliamella sp. B2717
AGCGTTAGCAAAATCTAGCGTCAGACGTGGAAATCTGAAATTTTACAGGAGCGCAACCGCTTAAGCGGTATTTTTATGCGTTAAACTTAGTCACATCTTTTCAATGGTGGGCTGAGTGGGTCAGCCGTAAGGTTGGCTGGTCTTCCTGTAAGCCAGTTTCCACACCTGCTTGGTTCACCTCCAGAGCGTGGAAACTCTTTAGGTGATTAAACTTTTTTACAGGAATTTAATCATGAAAATCTCACAAATTACACCCGTTGACACATCAGAAAATGTTGTTATTCATTTAAATCAATTCGCAAAAATCGAACAGGCCGAGACAATCGCCCGCGCGTGTATAAACGCTCATTCGACCCATAACGATTTTATGATTATGATTTGCTGTATAGCGGATTTGTTGAGCGCGGTAATTGAAAAAACAGAATAATATAGGTAAAAAAACGGCGCGTGAGCGCCGA
>NZ_JAFNNQ010000016.1:1671-22165 GCF_026536675.1 Gilliamella sp. B2717
AGTTATAGATTATCACTAATTTACCAATAGTTCAAATTTATCATCTGATTAAAACCGCTAAATAGTTTTATATAAAAATCAATAACATAAATAATTTTTTACTTGAAATTTTCGTTTTAAATTAATATACTGTATTTAATTACAGTATATTAATTTACATTAGGAGCCACAAATGGGTGATATTGAACTAAAAAACGAAATAGTATTGGAACGCGCGGAATTTATCAGCCGATTAATGATTGATTCGTCGTTAACACAGCGTGACGTTCAGATTGGGTTGTGTATACTTCATGAATCGCTGCTGAAAATGCAAAAAAACACTGAACATAAACCTAACGTCAACTCGGATTAACCACATCCAGTGCCAGTTGTGGGTTAATATCACGGCTGGCCAAATAGGTATTTATCCGCCCCAACCCACGCGCACTAGGGCTTAAAACCCGATCAAATTCCGATTTTATCCTAAACGTCAGGCCACATTCAGGATCAGAACACGAACAATATTGGTAATTTAGCAGTTTATGAGTGCGTGCGGTTTTTGTTATCACTGCGCGTTGTCCGCATTCTGGGCAAAATAGTAAAGGTGTTCTGCTCATGTTGTCCCCTAGGTAATTTCTACACGAGCCAATTATAACATATTTTAATCAGACGGCTGTGTAATTACCTCAAAATCAAATAGTAATTTGCTAGAAAATGGGGAATTGATCACGTCTGGATCGTTATTCACGGAATCGCTTATCAAATCTTGCAAAACTTTGGTTTCTGTACTCATATAGTTTTTGCGCAATTTAGTTACATCGCCAGTATTCGACCCGTTGGCAGGAATTACCCCAGATAGACCGGCAGGGAATCGATGCGCGTTCAATAGATCCTGTGCTGAAATGTTTTTGATATTGGCAAATTCGTCTTTGGCCGAGTTTAGATCGCCGACGGGTATTAGTTGTATGGCTTTTTCGCTACCGTCTGGTATGTTAACAAACATATTTTTGAAGTTTCCAACCCCTCTTGAGTTTTCAATCTTTTCTTTTATTTCGTTTTCGATTTCATCGGTCATATTCGGATCGTTAGTGTAAAAAATATAACCCATATGTGCCCCGTTGCTGTAATAACGCCGCCTAAACATTGTCGCCTCGCTATTCAACATTGCGCTATTAACACCGCCCATATAATCGGGGTACCCGTATACGCGTTGCTGTGTATCAGGCATTTTTATTTGTATTACATCATCAAACGGGTAAATAATTGTTTCATTTTTGTTTGGTAAAACCCAACCTGTAATGGCGTCTTCATCATCATTTTTATGTGCTCTCACATACAATGACATTAGCGGAATCAATCCAACAACTGAACCAAATGCATTGCGTAATTTTAATAGATAGCAATCACCAAAAATAATCAGCTCCTGGAATGCGGACATAGCGTCCATTTTGCTAAGTCCGCCGCTTATATATGTGCTTAATAACATATTTCGCCGAGCCTGCACTATTCCGCCATGTTGAGCGTTCATATTCGGCAACTGAGATAATGCTAGTCGATCAACTGGTATTGTATAACAGTTTGATTCGTATTCGTTACGTGTTCCCAGATACGTGGTTAGATCTGTAACAACAATTTCGGGGCGTTCAAATGTGATCGATGTCATTTTTTTTGTTTTTTGATCACGTTTTTTACGATTGAAAAATTTAATCATTTTTGTGTAATCCATGTTGATTTTCGTTGTTTTGTGTTGTTCAGCGGCTCGTTAAACACAGCGTGCGCAATTGCAAAAAATTCGTCTGCGTGTCCTGTTTTTTCTGTTCTGCTTGCAGCGTACGTAATTTGATTTGATTTGGCTGTAGCTTGTTGCTCAATTGACATAAACGCTGTGATTAAGGTTTTTTGCTCCTCGTCCCACTCGATCCGCCCCTCTTCCACTACGTCAACCATTTTTAAAACCAATTGATTTTTTATGCTGACGTTATAGTGGATATCGCGCACTTCACGACGCGCGAATTCTTTTATATGCTCATAAACACCATAGCCGATTCCAGTTATATCTATGCCAATATACGTGATGTTGAATTTTGATTTAATCTTCTTTATCTCGTTGGCCATGTATTTAAAATTCATGCCCCGCCATTGATAAATTGCTAAAATTCGGAATTTTTCATCCGGATGTAATGGCGGGGCCACTAATACAAACGTAGCATTGTCACGCGTTCGACTTGGATCAAAACCAGCCCAAACTTCACGATTGCCAAATGGTCGATCTGCTTTCAAATTCAGATCTTGCCACGAGCTAGCGTCGGTTATGCATTTTTGCAATTTTTCGAAGTCAAATACCCCTTTTCCACTTTCTGCAAATTTACAACAATAGAGGATGTTAAAGGCTTGAGCACTGTTCGAATCTTTCAGATCGTCAATATCAACTTTATCAAAACCAAGTTTTATCGCATCTTCCATTGTGATTAGCAACCGCCAAAATTTGTCGGGACATATTGTGCCGTTCATTCGTAGCGTTTGGTCAGCCGGAAAGTCAATATTTTTACGTTTAGGTGAACCGTCCTTCCATTCCTCGCCCGACCATAATTTAAAGCACGGATGATCTTTGGTGCTTGGTGTTGAAAATAACGTTATTCTAAAATCGCCCAGTGTGGCCATAGCCTTTGCGCCTGTGTACAGGTCGATAAACTTGGACATCCAGAACACTTCATCAAAATACACATTTCCACTATAACTTTGGGCTGTGCTTACGTTATTGGCACATAAGATTAAATTGGCGTGGTTGCTTAAGGTTATAAAGTCGCCACCTTTGATCTCAACCCCGAAAAATTCATCCGCAATACGTTTAATGTACATTGCAAATACGCGGGCTTGGGCTTTAGACGATGATACAAATATCTGGTTATTGCCGGTGAGAACGGCATCTTCAAACGCCTCAAAAGCGAAATAAAATGTGAAACCTATTTGACGGCTTTTTAAAATAAATCGATAACGTGATGCTTGCTTATGCTCTCTAACATAAAGCTGGTGCGGATATAAAAGCGTTTGTGCTACGTCGTCAAAGCTTTCTTTTGTAATGCCTGATACGTCATTTTTTCGGCGTCGGCGGGGCTTTTTGCTCGGTTTTTCGTTTAATTGTTGTAAATTTTGTTCACTATTTACCGCAGTATTAACGTTGTCCGTTAATTCTGTCTTTTTTGGGCTTTTAGAACGAGCATTAACAAGCTTGACGTGCTGAATAACCAAGCTTTCAATCTCTTTTAATTCAAGTTCAGTTTTATCATCTCGACCGATTAATAACGCTAGTCGGCGATTGATCGCATCTTCGACCGACTCTTCACTTAATAGTAACGACCATTTATACTTTTCTGCCCAGTAGTAAACGATCCTTACATTTTTTAAATGTAACGATTTGGCTATCTCTTTTGGCGTGTGACGCTTTAAATATAGCGCCTGCGCTGCTTTAATTAGTTCAGTATTGTATCTCATGTAACTATTGTCTAGTAATCACATAAAACATTCATCAAGCCCTTTTCGGAAAAGGCTTTATATCCGAAACGCATCAAGTGCAAACTAAATTACCAGCCGTTAACATACTCACATCAATGAAATCAATTCAACCAAGTTAAAAATATGGCAGAAATAAAAATTAGTGATTGGTTATGCATCGCGCAGGAGGGTAAAACCATTGACGGTCGAGAAATCAAACGGGAATGGCTCGAAAGCGTTGTGAAAAATTATAGTGCAGAATTATATCAGGCTTTAGTTTGGTGTGAGCATGAAGATCCATTCTGGCGGCAATTTTCTGCCAACTTGGGCACGGTTGAAGAATTAAAGTTAGAGGAAAAAAAAGGGAAGCTAAGGCTGATGGCTCGTTTACGTGCTAACGCTATTCTTCAATCAATGAATGAACAAGAGCAAAAAATCTATTCATCGATTGAAATTTTACCGGATTTCCCCGAAGACGGTGATTTTTACCTTGTCGGGCTAGCTGCAACCGACCAGCCAGCAAGCACTGGCACTTCACGCCTTGCTTTTTCAGCTAATAAACAGGGTTTTCGAGCAGAGCCAGTTTTACTATTTAATTCTGAAAAAAATAATTGCTTACAAAGCAAAAAAATTAATTTATCAAAACTCACTAAAAGAGAGAATTTTAGCATGACACAAGACGAAATTGATGCGCTACTTGCCGAGCTTGAAGAAGCCAAGAGCGCAATTGCAGAACTCCAAGAACAAAATAAGACACTGATTGAACAGCTTGAAAATGGTAACGCCGAAGCAGCACAAGCAACAGCCGAAGAAATTCAAGGCAAGGCTGAGCAGGCAATCGATAACATTGAAGACGCTAAAGAAGCAACCGAAGCCGCGGCCGACAATGCTGAGTTTTCACGAATTAAAAAAGAAATGGCGCAACTCAAAGCAGAGCACAACGCACTAACAGATAAATTTAATGCATTGATGAAAACCCCAGTGAGTCAAAAACCGGGTATTAGTTCACAAACATTTAGCATTGATTTGCACTAAGCACTAATAAACTATGAGATAAAACATATGTTAAATCAAAAAGCAGAACAGTTAATACAAAAATATTGCACGGCACTAGCTAAGCAAGCCGGCGTCATGGATATTACTAAGCAGTTTTCGTTATCTGATCCGATGGATACACGACTTCGTGAGGCTATTTTACACAGCACCGAGTTTTTAAAAATGATAACGTGTTTTGACGTTGATCAACTGAAAGGGCAGGTTGTTGTTACGGGCACTTCTCAATTATTGACGGGAAGAAAGTCAGGCGGTCGATTTATCAGAAAATTGGGCGTAGATGGTAACACTTACGAATTAAGCGAAACCGACTCATGTGCGGCATTAGATTGGGCAACGTTAAGTGTCTGGGCTAATTCGGGCGGTGAGGGTGAATTTTTTCGCATGATGCAGAGTTTCATCGATAAGCAGTTCGCCCTGGATATGCTCCGCATTGGCTTTAATGGTGTCAGTGTTGCAAACACTTCCGATCCCGACCAGTATCCAAATGGTGAAGATGTTAACAAAGGTTGGCATCAAATCGCTAAGGAGTGGAATAACGGATCTCAGGTTTTAACCGGCGGTGTCACTTTAGGTGTTGGTGGAACATATGAAACATTGGATGCCATGGCTTCAGATCTTGTCAATCATCTACCCGTTGAGTGCCGCAACGATCCAAATATCGTGATATTAGTTGGTAGTGATCTGCTTGCGCGTGAACAGTTCCGCTTATATAGCAAAGCCGACACGCCAACTGAAAATCTAGCTGCGGCGCAACTTGATACGATTATCGCAGGTAAAAAGGCCTTTGTTCCGCCATTTATGCCGGGTAAACGAATTGTGGCAACCACACTTAAAAACCTTCATATTTATACGCAAAAAGGATCGCGTCGCCGTGCGGCTGAGGATGTGCAAGACCGCAAGCAGTTCGAAAACAAATACTGGCGTAACGAAGGTTATGCATTAGAAGTGCCCGAGTTGTATGTAGCTATTGATGAAAGTGCAATTTCATTTGTTTAATTTGTATTGCCGCTAGTTTCAACTAGTTTCGACTAGCGGCTTAATAAAGGATGGATTTATGACAGTTGTTTTATCACCATTTCAACAACACCGGGAAAAAGTGGCGCAAATCAGTCAAGAAAAAGCGGTACTAGTTGATTCAAAAGATAGCTTACATATTGTTAATGCTGAGCTTGAACGTGATATCGAATACTTACGTAATTTCGGTAATAACATGGCAGATCGTAATGAATACAAATTAAACGTTGTGTTGCCCAAGTGGCTGCCAAAAGTCGAGCGGTATTTGCAAGAGGGACGAATCTACCCTAACCCAATTTTTGTTTGGTGCATTATTTGGCTGTTTGATACTCAGCAGTTCGATCAGGGTCTCGATTGGGCAGAAATTGCAATAGAGCAAAACCAGGACACGCCGACGGCGTGGAGCATGAAACTGCCAGGTTTTGTTGCTAAAACTGTATTCGAATGGGTAGAGACCACAGCTACTAACGGCCATTCAATCGAGCCATATTTTAGTCGAGTGTTTGATCTGGTAAAAAATAAGTGGCGATTATATGAATCAGATAAGGCTGAATGGTACAAATTTGCTGGTTTATATCTATTACGTGATGAAAACGGCACGCCGAAGGCGACCGCTGTCGATAATGTCAACGTATTAAATCAGGCAAAAGAGTTGTTGACTCAGGCTCAAAATATTTATGCCAAAGTGGGGGTAAAAACCATGCTGGGAAACATTGAACAACGAATTAATGCATTAACCAAATAACAGACTACACACAACCACCAGCGCCCAGCAAACTAGAATTAGTATTTTATTTGCTGAATTCGAAATTTGCGTACGGGCGCTTTTTTAGAGGTTTTTGAGGATATTTATGTTTAGCGGACAGGATTTTAAACAATCAGACATTTACATCAAAAATGACGGTTTTTGGCCCGATCTTAATCTGTCTGATTTTATGATTGAGCGTTCTATGTCGCCTAATATTAATCAACAATTAATACGTGACGCGCTCGTGTCGGCAGTTGTTGAAATCAATTTGACGCTAGAACAATACAAAAAAACACACATTTCTAACGGAGTTAATACAGCATCAAAATGCGGAGTAGTCAGCGTTGATGACATATCATCAACAGTGATTATTTATAAAAAAGCTGTTTTTGCAAGGGCTAAAGCTGATTTAGTCGGTGAATTTGTCAGTATTGCCAGCAGAGATGACAAAATCGGCGAAAACCAAAAGGAAATGAAAGCTGCATTGCTAGCCGAAAGTACAAGAGAACTTCGTAAATTATTGGGTTTACGACGCTGTGGAGTTGCTTTGATATGAGTTTGATTACTGAATTAACCACGTTTTTAAAAGATAACCTGCCTAGCGCTGTTTATCGCGGGCAAAAGTTTAGCTCTTTCATGGACAACTTAGAAATCGATCGGGTATTTAAACTGGTAACAAATCAGCCGACCAGGCAATTATTATGCGCAAAACTTCATTATGACGCAGTTATAACCTTTGATCAGTTTCCATACCGACTGTTTGACCCGTGTTTAGTTTTTGCATTAGTTATGTGCTGGCTAGAAAACAAAAACAGCGATGATGAACAATTTAATAATATCAATCCGGATATTGATGTATCAGAAAACGACGAGCAAACAGCTTACTTAATGATTTCTGTGCCACTATTCGAAAACATTACGTTAATTGAACATGAAAACGGGGCAATACCATATAAAGGTAGGCGATACAGATTAGGTGAAACCAGCATCTGGATGCACCCTGAGGACGTTAATGTCAATGCGAATTAGTGGCGAACTAAATAAAGCTCAGTTAAAACATTTAAGGGCTGAAATAGAACAGATGAATTTAACGCCGGAAAAACGCCAAAGACTACTATATCGCATTATGAAAAATGGCGTAATAGCTGCTACTAATAGAAGCATCAAACAACAAAAATCACCAGGCGGTGAAAAATTTGATAAACGACAGAGTAAACGCAAAGCAAAATTGCTCAGCAAAATAACTAAAAATATAGGTATTAGATCAACTCCATTTGAGGGGAAGGCGTTTTTTAAGGGGCAGTACAAGAGTACTGGCAGCAAGACAATCCCTGTTGGAGTTGTAGCTAAAGTCCAGCAGGACGGACTTAAAATTACACAAAATAAAGGACAATTTACTAATCAAACGAACGATACGCAAAAAGGGTCAATAACGGATAGGCAGGTAAAGCGATTGCGAAAAATGGGGCATACACACCCAAAAAATAAAAAAAAGGTACGCTCATCCGTCAAATGGCTAAGGGTAAATTTAAGTGAAGCGCAGGCTGGTATTGTTATTAAGCAAATGCTAGCTGAACAAGTAAAAAACAATTGGGATATAAAAGTCCCTGGCCGTGAGTTTTTGGGCATTAGCGATGCAGATTTTGAAAAATCAATTAAACGCGAATTACGGAACATTAATTTTGGTGGCAGTAAAAGGGGAAAATTTTAAATGGTTTGGCCAACAATTACAATCAATCAATTAAATTTGTTGCAGGGTGAAACCGATGAGGTTGAACGTCGATTTCTATTTATCGGCAATGCCAACAAAAACAAAGGGAAAATTATTTCAGTCAATGCGCAAACTGATTTCAACAGCGTATTAGGTAATGATGATAGCGCGCTAAAAAAAGGCGTATTAGCAGCACTAGAAAACGCCGGCCAGAATTGGTTTGCTAGTATTGCAATACTCAATGACGGTCAGGACTGGACAGACGCTGTAATGCAGGCGCAAAAGATCGCCTCGTTTGAGGCGGTCGTCTATGCTGAAAATATCAATACGAAATCTGAAATCAATAAGGCTATCTCACTCCGCAAGAATTTAATTGCTAAATACGGACGCTGGGTGCGCTTCATATTGGGCGTGGAGGGTCTGCAATCCAGCGAAACGTGGGCAAAATACGAATCACGATTAGCCACATTGCAAAACGGTATCGCAGAATATGCTATCACGTTGGTGCCTATGATCTGGGGTAATGAGCCGTTTGTTAATGCGGGGCGCTCATGTAATCGTTCTGTAACCATCGCTGATGCGTTGGCGCGGGTTAAAACGGGTGCAGTCAGTAATTTAGGTCGCGACGCCCTGCCCGTTGATGCGGCGGGTATTGAGCTGCCATTGGCGACATTACAAACGTTAAATGCTAACCGCTACAGCGTGCCGATGTGGTACCCAGACTATGACGGCATTTATTGGGCAGACGATCGCACATTAGATGTTGAGGGTGGCGACTATCAATCAGCCGAAACAGTACGCGTTATCGATAAAGTTGCTCGAAAAATTCGATTATTGGCAATCGCTAAAGTTGCGGATTCGTCATTTAACAGTTCAGCCAATTCAATCGCCGTTCACCAGCAGTATTTTGCTAAACCGCTGCGTGAAATGTCAATTACTACGCAAATTAACGGTATTGAGTTTCCGGGCGAGGTCAAAAAACCTCGGGACGGCGATATCGTTATCACATGGAAAACACAAAAAATTGTCGATATTTACGTCGTTGTGCGCACGCGTGATATTCCGATGCAGATCACAATTAGTCTTATGCTCGATGCGTCATTAGGCCAATAAGGGGGAATTAAATGGGTTCAAGAATTACAGGTAAATCTTTCGATGTCAACTATGCGGGTGAGCTGATTCAAGTTAAAAGTATTACGCTAACAATTACAGATAATAGCGCAACCGCAACCACTAACGGCGTGCCGGACGGGCATATAGCCGGATCGGTGTCAGCTGAGGGGGCTATCACGTTAACCAGCAAATATTTTAATAAATTAATCGATATTGCCAGGGCTACCGGATCATTTCGTGATATGCCGGCGGCTGATTTTATGTTCTATGCCAACACCGGCGATGAAGAGCAAAAAATCGAGGCATACGGCTGTAAGCTCAAAATCTCAGATCTGCTCAATGCTGATAAATCCAGTGACGATGAAACTACGCATACTGTCGATTATCTGGTGACGTCACCCGATTTTATCAGCATTAACGGAGTGCCGTATCTATCAGCAACAGATACACGCAATTTATTAAATAACTAGGTTTTGATGATGACTAATGAAGAATCGTTATTAGTAAAGATTGGGCTGGTGGGGTTTATGCTCGGCATAGCTAAATTGTTAGCAGGAGACGAGGCGATCACGTGGCGAAAAGTTGTTGGCAGGTCGTTGCTTGGTACCGGCTCCTCACTGATTGCTGGATTAATCATGATCCCCCACCCTAACGCGCCGCAATTGGTTGTTGTTGGAGCCGCGGCGTTGTTAGGTATTTTAGGGCATTCATTAATTGAATGGGTTGTTATCACCTATATAGATAAGAAGAAAGAGGATAATAAATGAATTTGTCACAACACTTTAAACTTTCAGAATTTGCGTGTAAATGCGGTTGCGGCCGTGACGATATCAATCCGAAATTGATTGATGTGCTAGAGGATTTGCGGATTCATTTTAACACCCCAATCTACATTAACAGCGGTTGCCGATGTCCACAGCATAATCAATCCGTGGGCGGAACGCGGCACAGCCAACATATATTAGGTAACGCGGCTGACATTAGCGTCCAGCGTGTTAATCCTAAATCTGTGGCTGATTATTTGGAAACCAAATACCCGGATAAATTCGGCATCGGTCGCTACAAAACATTTACCCACATTGACGTCAGAGCAATTACGGCGCGCTGGGGTTCAAATGAATAAAAAAAGGCTGGCAATTATTGGTGTTTTTGTATTAATGATTTTCGGATTCGGTGTTTATTTTGAGTCATTACAAAATGATAGCAAATCATTAAAACAAATAAACAAACTGAACTTTGACACACGGCAATATCAATCAGTTATTAACAATAAATCGCACGAGCTGGAAATAAAATTACAACAGGTAAAAACGTATGAAAGACAAAATCGTAAAAAAACGGCGGCCGTTAGCCCTGTTGCTAATTCTCATTGCATTGGTTCTGATTTTGTCGAGCTGTTCAATCAGCAAACAGCAGAATACGAAAATATTTTATCAACAAAACACGTTAACGAAATGCGTTGAGGCATTGCCGCGCATCGAAAATAACACGGCATCGGCAATACAAAACGCATTAATTGAATGGCGCAATATTTATATTGACTGCGCGCTTAGACACAACATTTTAATTGAAACAATAATCGAGGTAGAACATGAAAATCACGTTAACCATTAACGGTACAGATGTCACATTTGAGCCAACAAAATTGGCATACAACTCGTATATCAATGATATCACGATGAACGATAAAGTTGCACCGGCGACTAATTTTTTACGTCGTACTGTTGTTCCCGAAGATAAAGATAAACTGAACGAGATCCTAGAAAAACACGTCGGCGCGGCATTACAAATTATTGAGAAAATTATTAAACAATTTGTTCCCGATTTGGAAATTGAGATAAAAAACTAAACAGGCGAGTTAGTAAAATTAGCAAAAATTCGTTGGAACAACTGCTAATTTTGCGCCGCTACTATTTGCCTACTGAGGACGATAGCAGCGAAAACCTCGCCCGTGCAGCATGGTTAGATAATCATTTATCCGAGGTAACGGCTGCGGCAGTGGCTAACGGTATAGGTAGAGCATTTAAGGGCGTTAAATAATGTCATCATCATTAGATTTTACAATTAAATTGACGGATCGCGTTACAGCACCGCTTAAACGTGTTCAGGCACAATTTAAATCATTTAATGCGACCGCGGCCAATTCGTTTAAAAAAATTGGTGGCGGCGGGCTGGCGCTGTTTGCCGTTGCTAAAAGTATCACCGCCCTGCTATCTCCTACCGAGGAAATGGATCGAGCATTGAAAAACGCCAGTATCGGCGGTGTTTCGTCAATTAATGAACTGCGCGCAGCGGCTAAAAAATTTAGCGCTGAGTATGGTACCAGTGCGCTTGATTTTGTTAGCTCCGCATCGTCGATTAAAGGGGCGCTATCCGGTATTAGTGATGTCGACGTACCGCAGGCTGTAGCTGCAATGAATATGCTGTCAAAAGCTACCGGCGAAAGCGTGGACGTATCAACCTCATACATTGAACAAATGGCGTCAAATTACAAAAATACGGCTAATAAAATTGGTCAACTCAATTTCGCCCGGCATGCGGCCGGTATCGCTGCGTACGCTAAAAATAATTTTAATGTCTCTACCCAGCAACTGCAAAGTATGATGCAAAGCACTAAGGGGGCGGCCGCTAATAACGGCGTGGGTATGGGGGAACAGGCGGTTGTTCTGGGTCTGGCCAGTAAAAGTTTGGGGAATGGTGCGGCAAAATCGTATGCAGCTCTTTACAAAAATTTAGGCGCCGCTGGTCGGGAGTTAGGACTATCGTTTGCTGATGCTAACGGCAAAATGCTGTCAATGCCCGAAATTATTGCAAAAATTCAGGGTAGATTCGGTAAGGATTTGTCAACGAACATTAAAGCCCAACGAGAATTGGATCAGGCTTTCGGGGCTGGCGCTGATATTGTTCGGGTGCTCTCGAATAATTTTGATGAACTACAACAACACACCAAGGAGATTGGCCGCGGTCAGAATTTTAAACTAATGCAGCGAATGGCCGAGGCGAATGTGAAACCGCTCGATCGTCTCAATGCTCAGTTCGTGAATATAAAGGAATCTATCGGCCGAGCGATATTACCGGTGTTAAAACCGGTAATGGATACCGTCGGCGGTTTGATAGGGCGGTTTGCTAAATGGATGGAAATGTTCCCAAATTTAGCTAAATGGCTAGGCGTAGTCACCGTGGCGTTTATGGGGCTGGCTGCTGTGGCCGCGATTTTCGCAATTATTTCTGGGGTCATCTCGTTATTGTGTTCCCCAATTATGTTAATCGTTTTGGCAATCGGTGCAGTAATCGCTGTTTGTTGGATTTTTCGAGATAAAATCGGCGCTGTTATCAATTGGGTTATTGATAAATTTCAGGCGTTTTGGGCAGCGCTTAGTCAAACGTGGTTTATTCAGGCGTTGATAAAATTTTTCCAATTTCTGGGGGCGGTTTTTTCGGCTGTTTGGCGTGGGATTTCTGCGGCGTTTGATGCATGGATATCAGTAATTGGCTGGCTGTTTAATACAATTGTTTCGGCATTTTCAGTCATAATCGACGTTATAGGGGATTTTTGGAACAGCATCCGTGACACCTGGATCATTAATCTGCTGGTCGATAGTTTCAACTGGTTGTTCGATCTGGTGTGTTCTGGTTGGGATCTGATTATGTCGGCGTTCGACGCGTTGGTTGACGGGCTGTGTGCTGCCTGGGATTGGTTTGTGGGATTTTTTACCGATTTTTCGTTTTTTGATTCGTTTTCTGAAATCGGGAGCGCGTTGATCGGGATGTTCTCGAACACCTGGAAAAGAGTTAAAAATATGGGGATCGCTGTTATTAACACCATTATCGAGGGGCTTAACTACATACCGGGCGTAAATATTGAGCTGCTAGAATACGAGAAAATTGACGAGCCGGAACGCACCCCCGTCAACCCTGCTAAATCGCCGATTACTAGCACTGTTGTTAGTGAAATAGAGCCTGGAGGATTGTCTCGTGAAATTCGCAATAACAAATCTCAATCTATCGATAATAGTAAAAATATTCAATCGGTTACTATAAACAACGCGCAGCCACTGACGCCTGCGCAATTACAAGAATGGGAGACGCTATATGCTGGATAAATACGTTGATTTGTTCATAGCTGATCGTGATTTTTCGTTGAATAGTGGTTATGAGCCCAATTTGGCAAAAAATCAGCATAGCATAGGTCAGGATGTCAAACACTCAATTATTGAGAGCGGTTTGGCTACTGAATTAGTTGCTGAACGATCGCCTACAATGCGTTATGACGTATTCACGAAAATCATTCTTTTAGTTGAACGCGATCGCAGGATAGTGCCTGGCACTGTTCGCATCACAGAGGAAACATCTGAACGGCTATATTTAACTGCTGACACGTACGAATTTGGAAAAATTGGAGTAACAATCGATGGTTGATTATCAGAAAACGTTTGAAAAAATCCTGCACGACCATGGTATGCCTATTGACGAGAACGCCGTACGCAGCGAGTTCGAGGAGTTGGCCAAGGCTGAGGGGCTGATTACCAACACGTCGAAATATTCGCCGTTTTGGCGTCTAATTTTAGCTATTGTCATTCAACCCTATATTTGGCTAAAAAATGCATTTATCAAAAACGTGTTGATGAACATGTTTTTAATGACAGCCCGCGGTCAATTTTTAGATTTGTTTGCTAATGCTGTTAATTTAGAGCGTAAACCAGCAACAGCGGCAACAGGTGAAATTCTATTTACTAAATCAAATCAGAATCTATCGGTGGTTATACCTGCGGGCACTGTCATCAGTTCTCCAGAAATTAACGGGGTTGCATATCAATTACAAACCACTCAGGAGTATAGTATCCCTGTTGGCGTTGAACGTGCACGTGTTCCTGTGGTGGCAGTCGGCAGCGGTGAAAATTACAATTTAGCCGCAGGTTATTATCGTTATTTGGTTGAACAGATCGACGGCATAACAGTTACCAATGATGACAATTGGCTGATCTCTCCGGGCGCTAATATTGAATCAGATGATGATTTACGAGAACGCGTCAGAAACCAGTACAATTTTGTCGGGCATTACCATACAGATGCGGTTTACCGTGGTATTGTGACAACAATTACCGGGATATCAACTAAACAAATCTATTTTGTTCACGATGCGCCTCGTGGCCCCGGTACGGCTAATCTGTATCTATTATTAAACGATGGCGTTGATTCGACCTATTTTATAGACAGGGTAAACGCCCATATTATGGGGCACGGCTACCGTGGTCACGGTGATGATTTGCGTTGTTTTGCGATACCAGATAAAAAAATTGATATTAACGTCAAATTGTATTTTGAACGTGAACAACAACCAACTGACGTAAATCAATATGTATTCAACGTTGAGAATTTTATTCGTTGCGCGTTTCGTCAAAACAATGACTACAACGTAACACCAGTAAACGCGTTTTCCCGTTTTAGTATCTCAAAATTAAACGAGGAACTACATGATCAGTTTCGCGAATTGCATTCGATTGTATTTGACGTTGGCGATATTGTCAGCGAATTAGAGGTACCTCGACTGCGAACACTAAAAATCAGTACCGAGATCGCAGAATGAAATTACAAATTAAATTGCCAATTTGGATGAACAGGGGCGAGCCGTTAAAACTGGCTAACGCCGCAGTTCAATACTGGGAGCGGATGCATAAATGGTTACAATTCCCCATTTTGCAGTTCGACCCGCTAACCTGTGACGATAGGCTGTTATTTTTATATGCGTATCAACGAGACATTCAACGACTGAATAATGAGCCGCTATCGCTATACCGAAAGCGCATTAAGTATGCGCACTCTAACGCCGCTGATTCTGGATCCGTTGTCGGGTTTAAAAATATATTTGAACGGTTAGAAATTGGTACAGTTCAAATACTGGAACGTCAGCACGGCTACGATTGGGATGTCATTATTCTGAGATTATCAGATAACCAGTTAACAAATAATCGTGAATTATTAACTGAAATTATCAGACAGTACGGCCGAACGTGCAGGCGGTATTATTTTGAGATTGTCCACACGCAACCAATCCGTTTCAGTTGTGGCGAGTTCAATAATAATCAGCGTTACAACGGATCTAAATTTGATTTTAAACGAACACACCTGTCAGCGGTAATTGTTAGCGTTGGCGGATTTGGTGAAATAAAAACTCTACGGGGCACAAAATGAGCAGAACGGCGATAATAAAAACAGGCGAACAATTTTTTATGCGGCAATTGAGCCAATCCCAACCGATAACGTTGGATCGGGTGATTTTTGCAAATATTGACGGAGTTAACGGGGATACCGATATCGATTTTAACGGTTTGATGCCGTCCGCTGATCAGGTTGTACACACAGCACCTGTCACGCAGACCGGTTTATTAAACGATAGAACCGTGGTTTATTCGGTTATTTTAGATACCAGTGTCGGGGATTTTTTGTTTAACTATATCGGGTTGATCAATGCGGAAACCAACACGTTGTGCCTGGTGATGCACACAGATTTAACCAAAAAAATTAAAACCGCTGGACAACGACAGGGTAATACTATCACTGAATCAATTTGGTTAGAAATCGATAACGCGTCTGAATCAACGGGGATTACAGTTAATGCAGAAACCTGGCAAATTGACTACTCAAAACGATTGGAGAGTGAGGATGAGCGCGTCCGATTAACGAACTATGATTTATACAATCGTTTAGCAATTCATAGTGGTTTTGAAATAACAAAAAATGTTAATCAATTGACCGTGTCATCAGGTTTGGCATATGTTGCCGGTTTGCGTGTTGAACACAAAACTGAAACCTCGATAAACATTGAACGCAATCAATCGCTATATATTGATGCGTGGCTGGCTGGTACCACAACTGGCGCATGGTCAGTAAACTATAATTTAATTACAGGTACAAATTTACGGGATTACGAACACGACGGTTTTTCTCATTATGTTGAGCGCATCGCCTCAGTTGATAACGGGGGTCAGCTGATTGTTGTTAAACCGAAATCATTTGTCACCACGTCCGATCGTGCGTCAACTGACAACTGGGGGATTATCAGACTCAGCTCGGCAACAAATAGCGAATCTGAATTAGAGGCGTCCACACCGCTGGCCGTAAAAATCACTCACGATCTGGCATCGTCAGCGAATGATAGCGCTAGTCACGCACACGAAAAATTGTCCGCTATTGAGCCGGTTGTGTCCCAGTTGCACGATAAAATATCTATTAACAACAACAAAACCACAATTTTTTCACCCAATAAACAATTTGGGTACGTCATTGACAATGACGGCACGATTGGTCGCTGCGATAGCGACAACCGTTATTCATGGGCGTTTGATCGTTCAGGCGTTTTGACAGGCGGACGAGTGCCGGCAGCAAACGTTATCGATTTATCAAAACACGTTGAACAATTATTTTCGCAGGGCTGGAGCGATCACGCCGGTTTTGTTAAATTGCCGTCTGGGGTTTTGATCCAGTGGGGGCAGGTCGATTATTATGAATCATGGGGAGCGAATGGCGGTGTTGGTAGTTTTTTTACTACGTTTCCTAACGCATGTCTGTCTATCGTGTGTAGTGACCGCGACGCTGGTGCACACTCGATCGGTGCGTGGCCAATATCACGATCTCAATTTAAATTCTGGGGTCGTTCCAGCGAGACGTCTTTTAAAAACTCAGCCATAACGTATTTAGCTATAGGGGTATAAAATGAGATTTTTTTTCGATCACGATTCCAATTCATTTTACATTGACGTTGTCAACGATTCGATCCCACACACGGCGATCGAAATCACTCAGCAACAACATCACGATTTATACGCTGCAATCAACGCTGGTTGCGTTATATTTGATGATTTGACGTATTCAGCGCCTAGACCGTCTCAATTTCATGAGTGGGACGGCCAGCAATGGGTTCATAATGTTTCTAGCTCTGATCGTTATATCATTGAGCAGAATCAGACTGTGAAAAATTTATTGATTTCTGAGGCTAACGAACAGATAGCTGTGTTACAGGATATTATCGATCTCGATATGCGGTTCTCAGATGAGGAGCGGCAGCTCAAACAGTGGAAAAAATACAGGATTTTGTTGACGCGTATTAACGCGAATCAAACTGAAATAAATTGGCCAGCGAAACCGGAATAATCAAATGTGGTGTGATAAAAAATTTTCATTAGCAAAATATCAACAGATGAATTTTGAGGCTATAGCGATAGAGCCGTATAGAATTACTAATACCAAATTTTTATCCCCCACAGAGGCGATTAACGCACTGCAACGCCAGATCGACAGCATAACGCCGGTTGCTGTTATGATGGTTTCGTCTGTAACAGAAGCTGATTTTATTCACAGGTTAACGGCGTTTAGCCGGTGCTGGGATTTGCCAGAAATTACGCGCGCATTGAGAACGGCCAAAACTGTGCAGGATTTGGAAATAACAAAAATGGTTATCCCAAGCCCTGCCGATCGCAGGGTGGTCAAACAATTGTCATCTAATAATACTCGTGCAATTGTTAACGCTCAAACGTTGAAATCGGCACAACAATGCCCTCGGTCGTCAATAAATAGCGTCATGCGTGAACTGCAACAGTTTGCACAGAAAAAATCTGAAATTTTAAATAGTGTCGCAGACAATACGGCATCATTAACTGGCGGTAGTATTGATATTAATTTTTTCTACGGTTTGCCTAGTGACCTCTGTAAAAATTTGCCCAACAGAGAACATGTTTTTACGTTTTTGTTGGCATTTTCAGATATTAATTTAACCCCCGTTTTGGAGCTAGTGTATGATCGAAAACTCGTCAACCAATAACGGTTCGTCAGGACGCGTTGATAATATTGTATTGGCGTTGGATGGTGAATCAATCACATTGAAAAACCCGTCAATTTCTGTTGAGTATGATTTGCCGGAAGAAGACCAGTCGGGACAATCGTCATCGACTAATAGCAGTGAAAAAGGCATCAAACCAAAAAAGCTTAATATTAGCGGGTTAATTGAATACTCAACGCCGGATCGGCTCAGCCGTTTAATTGAATTGTCGTATCAAACAGAAAATGGCGGTGCAAAAAAAATATATCGTATTGCCAACGCTACGGCTAACGTCATCAATCTACGTGAGGCTGTTTTCAGCGGAAAAGTTTCGGTTTCCCCTCATTCGTCACTGCTCGCGTGGCAAATAGGATTTTCTCTATCAGAGCGGAAATCTGTCCCCGAAAAACGAGAAACTCGCGCGCAACAATTAGCGGTAGAAAATGGTGATGAACACGTCGGGGCGATAATTGAAGAGGTACCAGACGAGCAGGAAGAGGCGGCGGATCTTTCTTGGTTTGAACAAAATGTTTTAGCCCGTGCTAATGATGCGTTAGGGTAGGTAGTCCGATGAAAATACATAAATATGCAGTTATCAATAGCGAGCGCATTCAGATTATTGATTGTAATATCGTTTTGGAATTAAATTCGTGTGGACGTGGTTTTATTACCGTCCCTGCTAACGATTCATACATAAACAAAACGGTTATTGTAAACGTTGGATACGGCAATGATTTGCAGCGATTTTTTACAGGATATGTCGAGAGTGAACAACCTGCGGCACGCAACACTAAAAAATTATTTGTTCGTGAATTAATCGGTTGTTATCAACAAACGATTAACTGTTCATTTCAACATCCGACATTAAAAATTGTCACTGAATATCTAACGTCAAAAAACGGTTTACAATTCGATTTGCCAACCGCTGATTATATCAACATTAAAATCCCTCATTTTAAACACGCAGGAACGGGTGATCATCTATTGCGCGAAATTGGCAGAGCGTTCAGCATTCCGGAATACGTATTTTTTCAAACACCAACAGGCAAAATCTATTGCGGTAGTTATAGTGACAGCTATTTTTCTGATAAAAATATCGATTTGGGCGACAATTTAAATAAAATTTCGTCGTCTACCGCTGGATCAAATATGGTGGAAATTCCACTGGTACCAAAATTACGCCCAGGTGTGAAAATCAACGGCAAAAAAATCACTACTGTAAATTTGATTAACGATAATATGACGATCTCGTTTGAGGATATCGCGGTTAAAAAATCAGCATCACGCCGTCAAATAGAACGAGAATTCCCAGAGTTGGCAGGCGGCTATCACCTGTCAAAATTAGCCCGGGTTGTCGCAATTTCGGACGAATCCGATCTGGGCGATATTTCCACCCCGTTTCGCCCTAAATACGCAGTAAACGTACAATTGCTGGACGAGAACGGCGCAGAATCTAAAACACCAGTTTATAAATCAGTTCCGCTGCCGGTAACAAATATTGGATCCGAGGGAGGCTCGTATCACTATCCCGAGGTTGGTACCGAGGTTGAGGTCGGTTTTATTAACGGCAAACCAGACCAGCCAGTAATACGCAATATTTACCCAAACAACAAAACAATGCCCGCCATCAAAAAAAACGAACATCTGCTACAGCAGCGTGCAGAGGTTTTTACTAAAATTGACCACGTAGGCAACATGACCCGCGAGAGCGATCAGACGGTAACTGATAACGCCCGCGATTATTGTTTAAATAGTGATTCGTCAACAGAAAAAACAACAACCAAAACAGTTTCGGTTGCTGCAAATTATACAGTTAACGTCTACAGTAATTACAAATTGTCCGCTAACACGATTAGTGCAATTTCGTTAAGTGATTTTACAGTCGGCACCAGCTCGAACCAGGTGCAATACGTGGGCAAAAATTACACATTGAACGTTGACGGGGATCAGTGCGTCCAAATAAAACAAAATTGTGATTTAACGGTGACTAATAGTATCACAACCACCGCTAGAGAAATTCGTGAAACGGTTGCCACTATTCGTCAGTCAATAGCCGGTGCCCAACAACAAATACTGGCGCCGTCGGTTTGGTTGGGATCGTCAACAATAAATATTTCGCAATTAATGTTGGATACATTAGAATTGATTGAACGCCTCGCAGAGCTGACCGCTCAGCATACACATCCAAATACCAGCCCTCCTACAAATTCGGCGGCAATTAACGGCGTTAAATTAGATGCTCTCAAATTGGACGAAAAATATTCGCCAATTATAGCTAAATAGTCGTTGTTTTGATTAGCTCCTGTTGGCGCGTTCTATTGCGTTCTGATACATCAAAATAGCGTTTTCGATTATTTTCGATTGTGGCGCGCCTGTCTGTTTGCTCAGTTCAGATATAAGTTCAATGGTTTCAATTGTCAATTTGTATCCCTTCGGTTTTACCCCCCTCTTTTCATCACTACGTTTTTGAATTTCTGATTTCGATAACGCCATGTTAGACCCCTATTGATTTTTAATTAATCAATTGATATATTAGGATCATCGGTGGGGTGGCACCCCCACCTTT
>NZ_JAFNNQ010000016.1:22267-37678 GCF_026536675.1 Gilliamella sp. B2717
AGCTTAGGTTGGGGTTTCCCTCATCAGCACCCTGCTGATGTTTATAATTATAGATGCACCTACCTATAAAATCAACCTATTTTTTCAAAAAATCCAATTATTAATTTATTAATCATCAAAAATCAAAATTTAAACACCAAATCGATCGCGTGACCAAAACGNNNNTACACCGCACCCGCCTACGAGGTTTGAGGCGAAAATTTTTTTCAGTTGAATTTTATTACAAAAACTATTACGAACGTATATTGTAAATAGGATCGTCGAGGATCGTATAAAACTGAAATAAATGAAAAACTTTTCAGTATTTTTCAGTATTAAATAAATAAAAAAGATCGTTAAAAAATATAAGATACTGATAAATAATAAGATTGTTGTTTTAGGTGAGATTTGTAATCAAACAGAAAAACAAATAATATTCAATATTTGTTTAATATCAATTTGTTATAAATTATAACAACTGAAATTTTATTAAATGTGTTAGTGTGAAAATATCTAAACAAAAAAATTATTTAAAAAAAAATCAACCGCCATTTTACCGCCATTTGGTATTTTTGGATGATTTTAACGAAAGCGAAAATTATTGTAAGATATTGATTATTAACCATAAAATGGTGGGTTGTGAGGGGATCGAACCCGCGACCAATTGATTAAGAGTCAACTGCTCTACCGACTGAGCTAACAACCCATAAAGTATTTCGAAGTATATAGTAAACTTAATTCAAAAGCAAATTAACAACACCAATTTTTTTTGTAAAACATTGATATTAATCTTAATATATTATTTCTTACCTTAACGCCCACATGATCTAATTTCAAATATAACATGTATCATTTTATAGTGGTGGTACTTTATTAACCTTTATAGCGGTCAGTTAATATACAATTTCAGATATTATCGATAAGCAGTAATGGAGCTAGGTAAAAAATCTCTCGCTAATTTAGCGAGAGATTTTATTGGCAAGACTATAAATTTTTAATCGCAAGATATTGTTCTTGCAACTTGGTTTTATCATCAATATAGCCTTGTTGTTTTTCTTTCTCTTTGGCAACGACTGCTGCCGGTGCTTTATCTACAAAACTAGCATTTGATAATTTACCGGTAATACGGGCTATTTCACCGTCAATACGGGCTATCTCTTTTTCAAGACGCGCTAACTCATCGTCTTTATTAATTAAGCCAGCCATTGGCATTAATAGTTCAGCGCCATCCACCAATTTAGTTACCGATAACGGCCCTGTTTCACCCTCATCTAGTAATACAATTTCAGATAATCTGGCTAACGATTCAATGAAATTGATATTATCACTGATGATTCGATGAACTGTAGGCGAAGCTTTACGAATCAATAGTTGTAATGGTTTACTCGGTGCAATATTCATCTCAGCACGAATATTACGAACAGCAATAACCACATCTTTAATCCAATTAATATCCGCAACAGCTTGGTCATCCGTATGCTTGCTGTCAAATGCAGGCATCGGCTGTAACATAATAGTATCGGCTTTAATCGCCATTAATGGTTTAACACTTTGCCAAATCTCTTCTGTAATAAAAGGAATAATTGGATGTGCAAGTCGTAATAATGCCTCAAGAACGGTGACTAAGGTATGACGGGCAGCACGTTGTTCGGATTGTCCACCATTAGCTAATACTGATTTAGTCAATTCTAAATACCAGTCACAGAACTGATTCCACGTAAATTCATATAAAATATTAGCAGCTAAATCAAATCGATAAGTATCAAAAGCTTCACGATAAGATTTTACGGTTTGGTTAAATTCAGCTAATATCCATTTATCCGCTAATGAATAAGCCAGATCGCCACCTTTGAAACCACAATCATGTGCTTCGGTGTTCATTAGCACATAACGGCTAGCATTCCAAAGTTTATTACAGAAGTTACGATAACCTTCTAAACGTTTTAAATCCCAATTGATATCACGCCCAGTTGATGCAAGCGCCGCTAAAGTAAAGCGTAATGCATCAGTACCATGTGCTTCTATCCCGTTTGGAAACTGTTTTTCCGTACGTTTGGCTATTTTTTCAGCCAATTGAGGTTGCATCATATTACCAGTACGTTTTTCGAGTAAATCAGCAAGTGATATCCCATCAATCATATCTAAAGGATCGATAACATTTCCTTTAGATTTAGACATTTTTTGCCCTTCTTCATCACGAATCAAGCCAGTCACATAGACTGTTTTGAACGGAACTTGAGGTTTGCCGTCTTTATCTTTAATAAAGTGCATGGTCATCATGATCATTCTAGCTACCCAGAAGAAGATGATATCAAAGCCTGTAACTAAAACATTCGTTGGATGAAAAGTTGCTAAATCATCGGTATTTTCTGGCCAACCTAATGTTGAGAATGTCCAAAGCGCAGATGAGAACCATGTATCAAGCACATCTTCATCTTGAGATAAAATAATATCGTCAGATAAATTATTTTCACGTCGAACTTCAGCTTCATCTCGTCCAACATAAACACGACCTTGCTCATCATACCAAGCAGGAATACGATGTCCCCACCATAATTGACGTGAAATACACCAATCTTGAATATCATTCATCCAAGAAAAGTACATGTTTTCGTATTGTTTTGGTACAAATTGAATATCGCCATTTTTCACCGCATCAATAGCTGGCTCAGCTAACACTTTAGCTCGAACATACCATTGGTCAGTTAACATTGGTTCGATCACAACTCCACCACGATCACCATAAGGAATGGTTAAATCATGCGGTTCGATTTTTTCTAAAATAGCTTGAGCTTCACATGCAGCAATGACCGCTTTGCGTGCTGCAAAACGCTCTAAATTTTGGAACTCAGACGGAATATCAGTTGAATAGATATCACTTGCTTCACCATTGGTATCAAAAACTTCAGCTTGTGCACGAATATCACCGTCAAATGTAAAAATGTTGATCATCGGTAATTGATGTCGACGACCGACTTCGTAGTCATTGAAATCATGCGCAGGTGTAATTTTTACACAACCGGTACCTTTGGTCATATCAGCATGTTCATCGCCAACAATCGGAATACGACGGTTAACAAAAGGTAATATCACATAGTGACCAATTAAATCTTTGTAACGAGGATCTTCAGGATTAACAGCCACACCGGTATCCCCAAATAGCGTTTCGGGGCGAGTAGTTGCAACCACTAAATAGTCTTTGCCATCAGCAGTTTTTGCGCCGTCAGCTAAGGGATAACGCAAATGCCACATAGACCCTTTTACTTCACGATTTTCAACTTCTAAATCAGAAATAGCTGTACGTAACTTCGGATCCCAGTTTACTAAACGTTTACCACGATAAATTAAATCCTCTTGATAAAGCCTTACAAATACCTCTTTAACGGCATTAGATAAACCTTCATCCATGGTAAAACGCTCACGATCCCAATCAACCGAATCACCCAAACGACGCATTTGCTTAGTAATGCTTCCCCCAGATTCGGCTTTCCATTGCCAAATTTTTTCAATAAAAGCTTCACGACCATAATCATGACGGGTTTTACTTTCTTCTGCTGCGATTTTACGCTCTACCACCATTTGCGTTGCAATACCGGCATGGTCAGTACCAGATTGCCATAATGTGTTATGACCTTGCATACGATGATACCGAATCAACGCATCCATAATCGTTTGTTGGAACGCATGTCCCATATGTAAACTACCTGTCACATTAGGTGGTGGAATCGCTATGCAATAGCTAGGCTGGGATTTGTCACCGTTGGGTTTAAAATAACCGCTCTGTTCCCAATGTTGGTAAATGGGCTGTTCGATTTCTTGTGGATTATAAGTCGAATTTTTCATATAAATGCATTAATCCTAATTCAAGGCATAAAAATGGAACTATTTTACAATAAAATAGAAAAACAATAAATTGGCTTAATACTATCATAAAGTATTAAATTTGCTGTTTGAAAACTTAATGACCAAGCATAGCAATACTAGCCATTATGTACATAATATGGGTATTGTTTTCAGATTAAAACCACTTTCTTTATACGTTTTATACCTATTTCTGGCAAGTGATTTCAATCGTTCCTCAACAGGCACAAAATCAATAATATCATGATATAATCCAGAAAATTCAGGGAACTGTTCCTGCAAATTAATCAATAATTGACGATTACCACTGCTGCGTTTTTGAGGCCAACAGATTTCAACAGGTGCTCCCCCTTTCATTCCTTCGCCGACTAAATTATGAGGAACAAAATTATCGGTATCCAGTTGCCAAAGGTATTCATCGATACGTTCAGCTTGAACTTGATCTTGGCAAGCAACCAACACTCTTTGTTTTGCCTGCCATGCCTCGACAATTTTTTGGCAAGCGAGTTTTTCATAAAACAATATGCCTGTTTCGCTTGCTTCTGTTTGGTTTTCTAACAGATAGAAAATCACTTTTTTCATAAAAATAGTAATGCCGTCTTATTGATCTAACAAATATTGAATCAACATAGCAACCGGTCGCCCTGTCGCACCTTTGTTTGCACCTGATTTCCATGCTGTACCCGCAATATCTAAATGTGCCCAATGGTATTTTTGAGTAAAACGAGACAAGAAACATGCCGCTGTAATCGTACCACCATCACGCCCACCAGCATTGACAATATCGGCACACGTTGATTTAATCTGATCTTGGAAATCATTATCCATTGGTAAAGCCCATGCTTTATCATCCGCTTTGTTGGATGCATGCACTAATTGTGTTACTAACTTTTCATCATTTCCCATCACGCCCGTATAATGATGTCCTAAAGCCACAATACATGCACCAGTTAGCGTTGCAATATCAATCACCGCTTTTGGATTAAAACGCTCAACATAAGTTAGTGTATCACATAAAACTAAACGACCTTCCGCATCTGTATTAATCACTTCAACCGTTGTACCTGACATTGTCGTTAAAATATCGCCAGGACGATAAGCATTACCATCGGGCATATTTTCACATCCAGCCATAACACCAACCACATTAATTGGTAAATTTAATTCTGCTACAGCTTGCATTACGCCATAAACGGTAGCTGCGCCACACATATCGTATTTCATTTCATCCATACTTGCAGCTGGTTTAATTGACAAACCACCAGAATCAAACGTTAATCCCTTACCGACTAAAACAATAGGTTGCGCTTTTTTGTCTTTTGCACCGTTGTATTCGATAACTGTCATTATCGATTCATTCTGTGAACCTCGACCTACAGCTAAATAAGCATTCATATTTAATTTAGCGAGCTCTTTTTCACCTAAGCACGTCGTTTTTAATGATTCATAAGTTTTGTCTAGCAATTTACCCTGTTCTGCTAAATATTGTGCATTACAGATATTTGAAGGCATATTAGCCAGCGTTTTTGTAGCCAAGATAGCATCAGCAATAATTTTACCCTGTTGTAAATTGCAACTAATCGATTGCGTTTGTTCTTTATCACCATAAATCAAATTAACTTTAGCAAGATTCAGTTTGGGTGCTTTTTCCGTTTTGAATAGATCAAAGTGATACGTTATATCATTCACAATTTGCGGTAATTGTTTTGCAATGATTGAACTATAGGCTGTATTGACGGTTAGTAAATCCCAAGTGATGCTCTTAATATTTTTAGCAACTAACTCTTTCACCACATTTTGAATCACTTTTTTGGCTTTTGAAAAATCAAATTCTTTACATTTGCCACAGCCAACCAATAATAACTTTTGAGTAAAACCAGCTATACAAGGGTACAACAGAGTGGTTTTTCCTAATTCACCACTAATATCACCACTTTTAATAAGTTGGCTAATCATGCCATGAGTCAATTCATCGATTTCATTAACAATGTCTGATTGTTTCTTACCTGAATCTATTGTAATAACTAAACATTCTGTTTTTTGATTCGTTAAAGTATGACTGTTTTTGATTAAGAATTCCATAATGTTTCTCGTGTAAAAGATAATGCGAATAGTAATATTTTATCGATTCATCATGGGATAGCAACAAAAAGATAACTAATTACTCTTATTTCAGTTTATAATAATTAGATCTGAAAAAACGTTTAATTTTGTATAGGTAAAATGTGATAATTCGTCGATATTTAGTTAAAGAGACATTGAAAACACAAGGTGCTATTTTGTTTATCTTGCTTCTTATTTTCTTTTCTCAAAAATTAATTAAAATTTTATCGAGCGCGATCGAAGGAAATATTCCTCGTGACTTAATCATGCCCTTGTTAGTCTTGGGTATTTCTAATATGGCTGATTTGATTTTACCTTTAAGTCTTTTTTTAGGGGTGCTTATTACATTTGGCCGCTTATATTCAGACAGTGAAATGGTTGCTATGCATGCCTGCGGCGTGAAAAAAAATGTCACTTATCAAGTCGTTTTTTTACTATGTATCTTCACCTGCTCGTTAACAATGCTAAATACTTTATGGTTCGGACCTTGGTCAAATATCAAGCAAAGTCAATTAATTGAAAATGCAAAATTAAATCCAAGTTTAGCGGGATTATTATCCGGACAATTTCAACAAACTCCTGACGGAAATTCGGTCATCTATATTGGTAATGTCAATAATAACAATTTAGAAAATGTTTTTATCGCTAAAGTAAAAACTAAAGATAACGAAAGACCCTCGATCATAATTGCGAATAAAGGCAAAACCGGCCATGACAAAGAAGGCAATCAAATTATTACGTTAGAAAGCGCCAATCGTTACGAAGGAAACATACAATTACAAGATTTTCGTATATCAAATTTTCATAATTATTTGGGAATTATCAAACCTAAAGAATTAGATATGAATAGTGATGATGAAAAAATTGATGTACAACAGCTCGGATTAACTGAATTGCAAACGCTGAAAACGCCCAAAACCAAAGCTGAGTTTTATTGGCGGTTAACACTGATTGTTTCTGTTCCATTAATGGCTTTTTTAGTTATTCCACTGAGTGTCACAAATCCAAGGCAAGGCAGGCTTTCGCAAATCTTACCCGCTTTACTGCTCTATTTGGTCTATTTTCTGTTAGCCAGTTCAATAAAAGCAAATGCTGGGAAAGGTCGTATGGATGCTGAATTTTGGTTTTACTTAATTAATATTACCTATTTTATTATTGCATTGATATTAAATTGCTGGGATAGCATCTTCATGCGTAAACTTCGTCTAAAATTCAGTAAATCATAAAGGGGAAAAATGTGTTTTCGATTTTAGATCGCTACATTGGTAGAACAATTTTAAGCTCAATAGGTCTGAGCCTGTTTTTACTTATTAGCTTGTCAGGGATTATTCGTTTTATAGACCAACTCAGAAGAATAAAAGGTGATTATGATGCTTTTTCAGTTGGTATATATACGGCCTTAATGACACCTAAAGATCTGGAAACTTTTTTTCCAATGGCAGCATTGTTAGGCGCCTTAATTGGATTAGGGTTACTGGCATCTCGAAGCGAGCTTATCGTTATGGAAACGTCTGGTTTTAGCCGTTTTAAAATTGCAAAAGCCGTTATGAAAACGGCTATACCATTAGTGATTATTACTATGGCAATCGGTGAATGGGTAGCCCCTGAGTGTGAACAAACTGCCCGTAATATGCGTTCTGTAAAAATATATGGCAATTCGTTATTAGCTGAACAAGGTAGTTTATGGGCAAAAGATGGAAACAATTATATCTATATTGGTCGTGTTAATGACGATAATTCCATTAACGATATTTCAATTTATGCGACAGATAATAATCAATTATTGTCTATAACCCATGCTGATTATGGCATATTCAAAAAAAATGAATGGACATTAACACAAGTTGAAAAAAATGACTTTAGTGATCCGGTTAAAGTAAATGGAACAAATCTGATGTCCATGAAATGGGAAACTAACATCACGCCGGATAAATTGAACATTGTTGCTTTTGATCCTGACTCGCTTTCTGCTACAGGACTTTATAAATATTCACAATATCTGCACAACTCGGGACAAGATACGAGCTATTATGATTTACTTTTCTGGAAAAAAATCATAAAACCGGTCTCTGTTGCTGTCATGATGTTACTTGCCCTCTCGTTTATATTTGGCCCACTGCGAAGTGTGTCAACGGGTGTTAGGGTCATCATCGGCATTAGTTTTGGGTTTATTTTCTACATAGCCGATAACTTATTTGCTCAAATGAGTATCGTTATTGGTATCTATCCAATCATAGGATCGTTAATAACCAGTTTTGTTTTTTTACTGATAAGTTATGCACTATTTAAAAGAAGAAATTAAACCAACACACCCTTAATGTTTGTTGATCTTATTATTTACCATTTAACGCCTATCATTCAATAAATGAATGATAGGAAATCAAGATTTATGTTTTTCAAAAAGAGATAAATATTCCCCATACCCCTCTTCGACCAGTTTATTAACCGGAATAAAGCGTAAAGCAGCAGAATTAATACAATAACGCAATCCACCTAACGCTTTAGGTCCATCATTAAAAACATGCCCAAGGTGAGAATCCCCTTTTACAGATCGGACTTCGGTTCTATGCATACCATAACTGTTATCTGCTTTTTCAAGAATATGATGATCATTAACAGGACGAGAAAAACTTGGCCAACCACATCCAGAATCAAATTTATCGTAAGAAGTAAATAAAGGTTCACCGGATACAATATCGACATATAATCCTTCTTCATGATTATCATTAAACTCATTTTCAAACGGGGGTTCTGTGCCATTTTGTTGCGTCACATGATATTGCATAGCGGTTAATTTAGAAATGGCTTGTTCTTTCGTAAGTTTATTCATAAGTCACCTAATAGATAATATTGAAGAACTTAATTAGCAAAACAGCTTTTGAAGCTAACTATTTTGCCAACATCGATTGTAAAACTTTATCTTTAAGCCAAAAGTAATGATATAAAGCCCCGAGAATATGTACCAAAATTAATACGGCTAGTAAATATGAACTGATTAAATGTGTGCTATGGAAAAACAGATAAAACTCATTTGGCATATCGATAGCAGGGATAGAAACAAGACCAAAAACATTGAGCGGGCGACTACTCATCAAATACCCAGATAACGGAACAATTAACAGAAAAATATAGATAAAGCCTTGGGTAGATTTTGATAAAATTCGCTGTAATCTTTGATGTTTATCTAAAACATCAGGGATACCATATTGGATAATCACTTTAATACGCCATATTGTTAAAATGAAGACTAAAACACCAATTGATTTATGTAACAGATAGATATTCGGCATCCCTCCCAAAAAATGAGACAGAATGATTTTAAACATAATCAGTAAAAACGCTAATATCACTAACACTGCTGATAGCCAATGTATTAATTTTTGTTGACTTCGATACTGAGGGTAATCTTGCATAACTTACTCACTTTTAGGTTTAGATTTATCTTGCCAATGCTGTGACAAAAATGACGAACGCCCGGACAATTGATAATAACGATTGTAATGTTGTGACTGTTTTTTATAAAAGTCTTGATGATACTCTTCAGCTGGATAAAAAGCGACAGCGGGTTCAATAGCGACTTGAATCGGGTGAGTAAAACGACCATTTGCCTCTAACTCTTTTTTCGATTCTAGTGCTAAATTATGTTGGAATTGATTATGATAAAAAATAACCGGACGGTAAGAATCTCCTCGATCAGCAAACTGACCATGTTGATCCGTAGGATCAATTTGTTGCCAAAAAATATCTAATAACTTTTTATAACTAATTTTCTTGGGATCAAACGTAATTTGAACGGCTTCAGTATGTCCGGTATCACCTTGACATACTTGTTCATAGGTAGGGTTTACTACATGCCCACCCGTATAACCCGACACCACACTAATAACACCTTCGTATTGATCGAACGGTTTGACCATACACCAAAAACAACCGCCGGCGAATGTTGCTTGCTCATATTGTTGCATAATAATCTCCAATAAAAATGATTTTAAAAGACACCCCTTGAAAAAGCTTAAAAAATCACCATTTCACAAGCTAACCATCTCAGTTTTAGGAGGATCGAATATGGCTAGTGGTTGGGCATCTGACGATGCCGTTAATCAACAAATTGAAAGCACCATTGCAGATGCTATCGAAAATGCTAGACGCCAACTTAAACAAGATGCTCAAAGTGCTGATTTCTGCATTGAATGCGGTGATCCTATTCCAAAAGCACGAAAGCTTGCATTACCTGGCGTACAATATTGTTTAAACTGCCAACAAGAACTGGATAAACAGTCTGCTAAAGCGGCGATTTTATATAATCGTCGAGGCAGCAAAGACAGTCAACTACGTTAATATTTTGTTTATTGCCTAATTATAAAATTCATTGTGATGTTGAAAACTGAAAATCCGCAACTATTTCGATTTAATAAAATCGTTATCTTATAAAAGATAACACGTTTTACGCTTATTAACACCTTTAAGTTAATCACTTTTTTTAGATCAGCTTACATATAAAGATAAGGATTAAATCATGATTAGAGCGTTACTGATTTCATCATGCAGCTTTCATAAGTAGAAAAACAAGCAACGCTCCTTTTTTTATACTATTCATAACCAAAACACATAGATAGCGAATGTATTTTAGCAATGGTCGTCTACTTTTTTTTATCTGGATGAGGATCTTTTACTGAATCGCCCAGTCCTGAAACAATATACCAACCATTTTTGATATGTGGTTTTTTGTTATGATCCGGACATGGTGGCAAGGATTTTTTACTTTGATTGGAAAAAGTATAACCGCAATCAGCACACTTATAAGTGCCAGCTGAAACATCACTACCGTATGAAGCAAATTTTTGTACCATTATTAGCTCCTCGTATGTTGTAGGTTAGTGATAAGCACATTACTTATCACTATTATATATAAACGTCTATCAGTAAAAAATCAAGTTTAGATTTGATTAATTTACAATCCAACTGACAATAATTTTCTCATTAATTTTTCAAAAATCAGATATAATAAAACCTGCATTTCAAGAAAAAACACGTTTTTAACAAAAATTCTTCATAAATTAGAACTCACTAAATTTAATCTCGACCATTTTAAATTTAATTTTTTATTTCTCTAAAAAGGCATGGATCAATGCCACTTAAAATAACTTTTTAATTTGGAGGTTGGAAATGTATTTACTACAAATGGCACCGAAATTTTTACTTGCACTCATCATTTTGCTTATTTACGTGAAACTATCGGGTAAAAGTCAAATTGCCCCGATGTCTCAGTTAGATCAGGTTGGTAGTATGGTAATCGGTGCGTTAGTCGGGGGAGCTTTACTCAGTCCAACCGTTTCAGCTTGGGAAGCCGCTGGGCTTGTCGCAATTTGGGCAGCGTTATTAATTTTAATTCGCTTTATTAAATCAAAAAATTCTCGATTAAGAGATGCGATTGACGGTGAAGCAATTCAGTTAGTTAAAAACGGAAAATTATTAACAGATAATTTTGCCAAGGCAAACTTGCCTGTACGTGATTTTGAAACTTTAGTGAACATACAAGGAATATCCTCATTTAGTCAATTAAAACAAGTTTGGTATGAATTAAATGGTTCGCTAACCATTATTAAGAAAGGTGAAAAAGATATTGCTGAACTGATCATCGAAAATGGCTGTATTAGTCAAGATAATCTTGAACAACTCAAAAAAGATGAAGATTGGCTCATGCAGGAAATCCATAAACAAGGATATGAAAAAGTCGAAGACATTTTTTGTGCAGAATGGTTTGATAATAAACTCATCATCTACCCATATGATAAAACTGAAGATAAGTCAGCTTAAAACCCACTTAAAAAAATAATCACCTAATTAAATTAACTTTAGCTAATTAAACTTGTTAGTTAAAGTTATTTAATTGCACATTGGGATCCATAATATCTTCTATCGTATACTTTTCGAGCTCTTTCAAAAATGCTTCTTTAGCATCCGACAGATAGTATTTTAAACGACAAGCAGGACTGATATGACAAAATGATAAACTGCAATTAAGAAGATTTAGCGGTTCTATTTGTCTAACCACAGTACCAATATTAATCAGTTTTTTTTCTATTTTTAATTTAATGCCACCATTTTTTCCTTGCTTGGTCTCGACATAACCTAATTTACTTAAATTATAAACGACTTTAACCAAATGATTTTTAGAAATTTTAAAATAATGACTAATATCTGCGATACTGACTAGCTGATCACCATCTACCGTGGATAAATAAAGAAGCACACGTATACTGTAATCGGTAAAACTTGATAATTGCACTGATTTTTCCTATCTACTTAAAAAACTTATCATCTCACATTATAGGCAATATCAATGATTAAATTAACCCTCTTTTTATGACTAATTAAATTTTTATTACCAAGTTAAAAAACTAAATTATCATGGTGTTATCCTCATCAACAACATGAGGATAACAATCAGTTTAAGTTTTGTTATGCTGCACAATAATTTAGTATTTGATTTAGATCTTTACTGGCTTGAGAAGTCATACGAAGATCAAATTTATCTTGTAAAATATTCAATATATTGTCGGTTAAAAATTCAGGCATTGAAGGCCCTGCATAAATTCCTTTGATACCTAGCGACAATAATGTCAATAATATAACTATAGCTTTCTGTTCAAACCATGATAAAACCAAAGTCAATGGTAATTCATTCACGCCACATCCAAAAGCTTCAACCAACGCCAATGCTAATTGCACTGCGGAATAAGCATCATTACATTGCCCAATATCAATTAATCGAGGAATGCCGTTAATATTGCCGAAATTTTGCATATTAAACCGATACTTACCACAACCTAAAGTTAAAATAACACTATCTTTAGGGACTTGATTTGCCATTTCGGTATAATAATGCCGTTCACTTTTACTGCCGTCACATCCACCAATTAAAAAGAAATGCTTAATATTACCTGCTTTAACTTGTTCGACAACCGTTGGTGCTACATTTAATAAAGTATTACGGGCAAAGCCGACAGTAATAAAATGCTCTAATTCCGTGTAATCAAATCCGGGTTGGTTCAATGCACACTCAATAACGGGACTAAAATCATCTGTTTCAATATGAGTGACACCTGGCCAGCCAACCATACTTCGGGTAAAGATGCGCTCTGCATAGCCTTTAGTAAAAGGATTAATAATACAGTTAGACGTCATGACGATAGCACCAGGAAAATTAGCAAATTCGGTCTGTTGATTTTGCCAAGCTGTACCGTAGTTTCCAACTAAATGTGAATATTTTTTTAACTCAGGATAAGCATGAGCTGGTAACATTTCGCCGTGTGTATACACATTAATGCCTTTATCTTGAGTCTGTTCTAATATCAAACGCAAATCATGAAAATCGTGACCAGAGACAAGAATACATTTACCTGTAACAGGTCTAGTATTGACTTTAGTTGGGATAGGATCGCCAAAAGTATTGGTAGCGCCGGCATCAAGCATTCCCATTACTTTATAATTCAATCGTCCTATTTGCATGGATAATTGAAATAATTTATTAATGTCAGAAGGATTATCGCCAAGAAAACTCATCATTTCATGATATTCGGTGTAAATATCTTGATTAAATTGCCCCAAAACAGCAGCGTGTTCCATATAAGCAGCTGCCCCTTTCAATCCATATAGTGCTAATAAGCGCAGTCCAATGACATCCTTTCCGACTTTATCTTGATCGTGCTTTAACATCACTAAAGAAGAAAAATCCAATAATTCTTGCTTAGTTTTAGGAAAATTTAATTGGGCTACATAGGTTAACGCAGGTAAATGTTCATTAAATTGTAGTACAGCAACTTTGGCTAGCTGTTCTAATTTTTGAGAATAGATATCGGCTTCTGCAAGATACGCCAACATTCTGTCTGCATCAAAATTCACATTAGTTAACGTTGAGAAAAATGTTTGTGCACACCATCTATCGATTTGTCTGTCCACAATGTCATGTCTACGACAAATGGCCGCCCAAAATGAAACCTTTTGCAAACTGGCGACTAAGACATCTTGAAGATCAGAAACTTCTGCTGTTTTACCACACATTCCTTTAGAATAACTACACCCTTTTTCATTTGATTTTATTATTGTTTGCTCACACTGAATACAAAACATCATTACTCCTGTTTTCTTTCCTCTTACTAAAACAGGTATATAAAATACATGTTTAAAATAAAAAAGAAAAGTGAATTTACCAATTTAATTTTTTTAATAAACATGAAAAATTTGAACTTATATTGAAACTAAGAGTCAGAATTCATATTGTTATGCCACTTAAAAGATAGACAGTTTGATAATTACAATTAAGGAATACTAGAAACGCTTCGCTCATCCTAAGCCTAGTTAGGATATTGTCTGATGATTTCGATAAAAATCGGTTTTCAAGCCAGATCGAAAATTTGCTTTTCCATTCATTTCTTAAATAAAAAATTAAAATTATTTACTTATTTTAACTTAATTCAATAGGTTACATGTAAGAAATATCAAATATTAATCGCCAAAATAAATTTGATTAAGTGATTAAAATCAGAAATAATGCTAAACCGATTATTTTAATCATGCATAATTATTGATTAAATATTAATTGATATTCATGTCATTATAAAAAAGGTGAACTACAATATACTTAGACGGGTAAGCAGTTTGTTATAAATACAAACCATAAAAGATGACATCAAATGTTAATGGAGTAAATATCCTTGGTTGTTCCTCAAGTTGACCAAACCCAGTCAAATGACAAGTAATTGTTGTTATTTAAGCATCAATTTAATGCCATTAAAATCAAAAAAATAATCTCAAAAATAAAATCTTAACCTAGTATGCGTTAATTTATTAAGGAATAGAGGTTAAAATCTTAAAATTAATAAAGTTTTAACAGGAAAGAAATATGTTTACTGATTCAAACACTAAACAAATAAGTTTTTGTTTTCATACTCAGAAAAAAAAATTTATAAAATGGAAAAAATTAGCCAAAAAAGCCAATATGACGTTATCAGACTGGATTGTAAAAAAACTTAATTCAGACATCGATATTGTGTTACGGGACATTGTTCTTCCTAATGATATCGAAAAAGATGACAGATGGCTGATAAAATTAACCATACCCTCAGTGATAAAAGGTTATTGGGTCTATTGTTCAAGAGAAAGGAAAATGAAATTAGTTAAATGGATCACCAATAAATTAGATTCCTAATAAGGAATTAATCAAGACCAACTTTTACAGAATAATTCTATAACGCAACGATAAGGTTATAGAGAAACAGACTAAAATAAAACAAAAATATGATAAACATTGAGCGGTTAATCAATTTTTTTTAAATTTCTATTGACGTAGAAATTAAGATGGGTAAAATGCACTGCATTCGAAACGCATTTATTTTTAACGAATCGTTTTGAGCCCGGGTGGTGAAATCGGTAGACACAAGGGATTTAAAATCCCTCGGCCTTTTT
>NZ_JAFNNQ010000016.1:37734-118374 GCF_026536675.1 Gilliamella sp. B2717
CATCTATCTCTCTTTATCCTTCTTTCATCGACTTATTTTATCACTGTCTTAACGACACCTTTGTAAGCATATTATTACTAACTTATATCAACATTTTACTAAAAAACTTTATCAATCATTTAATTAAAGATGTTTTAGTTGTTTAATAAAATTCAATTTTTTAGATAAGTCAGATCCACTGCTTGAACAAAAATAATGTAATCATCCATAATGTTTAATGGATCAATAGCTAACGGCTGAGTATGCTCAAAAAATAGCGCTATAATTAAACTTTTTAGTGACAAGATTAGTTTGGTAAGGAAATGTTATTGGAGTAACTTTTATCTATGATATTAACAACTCTAAAATGAATTATTGCTTAGAACGCAGACCCAAAATTTTTGGGTCTGAAGATTAAACACTAAATGACGAACCACAACCACAAGTCGTTGTTGCATTAGGATTATCAACCACAAAACGTGAGCCTTGTAATCCTTCTACATAATCAATGGTACCGCCAACTAAGTATTGTAAACTCATAGGATCGATAACCAACGATACCCCATTTTTCTCTATGGCTAAATCATCTTCGTTTACTTTCTCGTCAAAAGTAAACCCATACTGAAATCCACTACATCCTCCACCTGTAATATAAACCCTTAATTTAAGATTTGGGTTTTCTTCTTCGGTGACTAACGCTTTTACTTTATTCGCTGCAGCATCAGTAAAATTAATTGGTAAAGCATTGCCCATTTTATTCTCCTACTGTCTTGATCTGCTTATTATATACTGTGTAAAAAAGAAATTACAAAATGAAAAACTCTATTATTTAAATTTTTGTTTAGTTGCTTGAAATAATTTTGAAACTATGAATAAATACCACCATATTTCTTCAATGAGAATACAACATATGTTTACAAAATCATTAAAATCCGAAATATTCTTTCATCAAGCTTTATCCGTTTTACCTGGTGGCGTAAATTCACCTGTACGGGCTTTTAATGGCGTGGGTGGAATACCCTTATTTATTGAGCGTGCCAATGGTGCTTATATTTATGACGTTGATGAAAAAGCCTATATCGATTATGTAGGCTCATGGGGTCCAATGATCCTTGGACACAATGATCCAGACGTAGCTGACGCAGTCATTCACGCTGTGCGTAATGGACTCAGTTTTGGTGCTCCGACCGAAATTGAAACTAAAGTCGCCAATTTAGTCACTGAACTTATGCCATCGATAGAGATGCTACGCATGGTCAACTCAGGTACTGAAGCAACCATGAGTGCAATACGCGTGGCACGAGGTTTTACCGGGCGTGATAAAATCATTAAATTTGAAGGATGCTATCATGGTCATGCTGATTATCTATTGGTAAAAGCTGGATCAGGTGCTCTTACTTTTGGACATCCGACGTCACCCGGCGTACCTAATGATTTTGTTAAGCATACTTTAGTATGTGATTATAACAACCTTGAATCAGTTAAAAAACAGTTTGAACAATATCCAAATGAAATTGCCGCGATTATTATTGAGCCCGTTGCCGGCAACATGAATTGTATCCCAGCTAAAAAATCGTTTTTACAAGGATTAAGAGCGCTTTGTGATGACTATGGGGCACTGTTAATTATTGATGAAGTGATGACAGGATTTAGGGTAGCAATAGGTGGAGCGCAAGATTATTATGACATTGTCCCCGATTTGACTTGTTTAGGTAAAATCATTGGAGGGGGAATGCCTGTGGGCGCATTTGGTGGTCGTGCAGATATCATGCAACAATTAGCGCCAACCGGACCAATTTATCAAGCTGGTACGCTTTCGGGTAATCCTGTTGCCATGGCAGCCGGATATGCAACCTTAACCAAATTGATGGACTTAGGTATTTATCAAGAATTAGAGGAGAAAACTAAAACGCTAACAAACGGACTTTTATCCGCTGCCAGACAGCATAAAGTTCCTTTTGCGGTCAATCAAGCGGGTGCGATGTTCGGATTTTTCTTTACAAATGCTTCCGAAGTAAGCAGTTATCAAGATGTAATGAATTGTGATATTGAATTATTCAAAAAATTCTATCATCATATGCTCACTGAAGGTGTTTACTTTGCACCGTCAGCTTTTGAAGCAGGTTTCATGTCACTTATGCACACAGATAAAGAAATCAATCATACTATTGATGCAGCAAGTCGTTTTTTTAGTAAGATAAGTTAAATTGATGACACAAAGTTTTTGATACCATTAGCGATTAAAATATTAAACTATTAACATAGGTAATTAATTTATGGTTAATCCACTTAAAGAAGGTGAAAAAGCACCTCAATTTTCGTTGCCTGACCAAGATGGAGAGCTAATAAGCTCTAAAGACTTTAAAGGTCAACGTATGTTGATCTATTTCTATCCCAAAGCCATGACACCTGGCTGTACAGTTCAAGCTTGTAATTTACGGGATTGTGCTGATGACCTCAAAAAATACAATGTGGTAATCATTGGCATTAGTACAGATAAGCCAGAAAAGCTATCAAGATTTTCAGAAAAAGAATTATTAAACTTTACGTTGCTTTCTGATGAAAAGCATGAATTATGTGAAGCTTTTGGCACATGGGGTGAAAAAGAGTTTATGGGAAAAACCTATGACGGCATTCACCGTATTAGTTTCTTAATTGGGACTGATGGAAAAATCGAAAAAGTCTTTGACGATTTCAAAACCAGTAATCACCATGAAGTGGTTTTAGATTACCTCAAAAACCACTCAAAATAGACATCTTAAAAGCAGATTAACCTAATCTGCTTTTACTTTATCAAAACTATTAATCTCATCCGGATTTGGCCAAGCATTAATAATTGCTTTGACTAAAGTGGCAAGTGGGATAGCAAAAAATATTCCCCAAAATCCCCATAATCCACCAAATACAATCACCGCTAAAATAATTACTAATGGATGAAGATTCAATTTCTCGGAAAAAAGACAAGGAACTAACAAATTACCGTCTAAAGCCTGAATAAGCACATAAAAGAAAATCAAATACCCAAATTCTGGACTGATGCCCCATTGGAATAGAGCAATAAGAATAACCGGAATACTTGAAATAATAATCCCAATATAAGGAATCAACACCGAAAGCCCTACAATTACCGCCAATAATAATCCATAATCTAAACCAAAAAACCAAAATGGAATATACACGCTAATACCAAGAATAAGAATATGCAAAACATTGCCTACAATATAGTTAGCAATTTGCGTATCCATTTCAGCGGCGACTTTATTTAACACTCCTCGATTTTTAGGCAGAATACGAGAACAATATCCCCATATTTTTGCTTTATCTTTCAAAAAGAAAAACATCATAATAGGGACTAGCACGGCATTAATTGCAACTGAAACAAGACCAAACAGGGAAACAATAGAGAATTGTAATAACGAATTTCCGGTTTGCACGACTCTGCTAGTAATGCCTTGAATAATAGAATCAAATAATCCAACATCAATCAGTTCGGGGTAGTGTTCCGGCAGTGATGTCAAAAACTTATTAGCAAAATTGAGCATGTTTGGAATATTGGTTATCAAACTAATACTTTGTTGCCAAACTAAAGGTACCAGAATCATAAAACATGCTAAAACAACAAGAAGAAAAATGAGTAATACAATGATAACCGCAAAAGTGCGTGGAATGCCCTTTCGATACAAAAAATTGACTGGGGTATCAAGCAAATAGGAAAGCACGATTGCAATGAAAACAGGTAAAAGAATTTTATTAAAAAAATAAATAATTAAAAACAGGAAGACTAAAACCACTATCAACGATACCACATGCGGATCACTGAATCGTCTTTTATACCATTCCACAAACAATTTAAACATTGCAAACACTCCTATTTTGCTGTTTATATTAGATTAAGTTTCAATACGATAAATTATAAGCCCAATGCATTTATCGTTTAAATCCACCTAAAATACCACGAGTAATGCGTCGACCGATTTCATTGGCTACTTGTCGCGTTGCGCTTCGAGCAACTTTTTGCGCAAAGCCATCTTGTTGACCACATCTTGGGCCTTTATGACCAAAAAACAGCGAACTTAGCATATCTAACCAACCACCACTACTGGATTTTTCAGCTGGTTCTGTTGAATTATCATCATCAGCTGATTGAACGTTAGCTGAATTATCCAATGAAAAACCTGCTTTTATTTTCTCATAAGCGGATTGCCGATCGACAGTTTTAGCATATTTATCATAAAATAGCGATTGTTTAATAATCTCAGGAATTTTTTCAGGTGTAATTGGGCCAATTTTAGAATTTGGTGCAATAACAAAACCACGCTCGACCATATTAGGACGCCCTTTCTCATCTAAAAAAGAAATTAAGGCTTCGCCGACAGCTAATTCCATAATCACTTTTTCGGTATCTAAATTGGGATTAGCTCGCATAGTTTGAGCCGCGGCTTTTACTGCTTTTTGATCTTTAGGCGTAAATGCCCTAAGCGCATGTTGGACACGATTGCCAAGCTGACCAAGAACGGTATCGGGAATATCGGTAGGATTTTGAGTAACAAAATAGATACCAACGCCTTTAGAGCGAATCAGTCTGACTACCTGCTCAATTTTCTGTAATAAAGCGGGGGTAATATCATTAAATAGTAAATGCGCTTCATCAAAAAAGAAGACTAATTTAGGTTTATCAGGATCACCAATTTCAGGCATATGTTCAAACAGTTCTGACAGCAACCACAACAAAAAAACAGAATACAATTTAGGTGAGTTATATAATTTATCTGCAGCTAAAATATTAATCATACCGTGACCGTTGGCATCGGTTTTCATTAAATCTTGAATATCAAGCATAGGTTCACCTAAAAAATATTCTGCCCCTTCTTGATCAAGCGATAATAAACTGCGTTGTATGGCACCAATCGATGATAAAGAAATATTGCCGTATTCAGACGTAAATTTTTTTGCATTATCACCAATTAACTGCACTAAGGCTCGTAAATCTTTAAAATCCAGTAATAAAAGATTATTGTCATCGGCAATTTTAAATACCAGTTGTAATACATCTGATTGAATATCATTAAGATTTAATAATCGTGCTAATAAAATTGGACCAATATCCGAAACGGTACTTCGCACCGGAATCCCTTTTTCTGCAAACACATCCCACAATTCAATGGGTGAGGCTTCAGGTTGCCAATCAGTTACCCCAATGCTTGTTAGGCGTGCTTTAAGTTTATCTGTTAAAATCCCTTTCTCACCCAAACCGGTCAAATCCCCTTTAACATCAGCCAAAAATACCGGTACACCAATATGAGAAAAACTCTCTGCCATTTTTTGAAGCGTCACTGTTTTACCGGTACCTGTTGCACCAGAAATGAGACCATGACGATTGGCTAATGCGCTGATAATAGATAAATCCTTGCCATTGCTTTTGGCTATAACGATAGATTCACTCATACATTAAATCCTCATTAAATTGCTATTAAAACAATCAGTAATATTGTAAGCTAAGAATGCAATATCGACGATTTAACCATTCATTAGCCAACATAAGGAGCCACTATGTTTCCAGAATATCGAGAATTAATTTCAAAATTAAAAAATACAGATTTACGATTTCAAAAATTATTTGATCAACATAATGCTTTGGATCAAAAAATTAAAAATATTGAGTCAGGTATCGAAATCGACACATCCGAAACTATCGAAAACTTAAAAAAACAGAAACTTAAACTTAAAGATGAAATACACACAATCTTAAAAAATCAGGCATAAATACGGGATAAAAAACATCAATAGCGTATTAGTCAATCTTTATTCAAAAAATTAGTGTTGTGAAAACAATGTTGATGTAGGTGCTTTTATCAAAAGCAATAAATATAAATAAACCCCAAACAAGGGGTTTATGATGATAACAGATAAAACAAAAACTAAAAAAATTTAATAATAAAACGAATTTTTACTTGTTTAATTGTTCTTTTGTCGTTCTTTTTTTACGATTTTTAATCAATACAATAATATTTTTATGTGGAGTTTTCATATTTTAATTTCCTCTTTTTGTTATAGTTATCACACCACGAAAATGTATGGAATTTTTAAAGAGTGACTAGCAATATCCTTATCAGGTATTTTGTATAAAATACTCGCCATCTCCAATAATGGTAGTTACTTTAGCATAAATTAACGGTATTACCAATTATTTTGGTTATTTAGTAAGCGACTTCCATATCGCCTACTTGCGCTAACAATAAATTTAGAACCATTGCCCAAAACGTTTTATATAAATTCGTTTCATTAACTGCGCAACAAAACAATAAGATAGTAGTGTGGCAATTAACCATGGGAAATATGACCAAGGTAAAGGTGCAAGACCAATCAAACTTCCTATTGGTGAAAATGGAATATAAATACCTACGATCATTATCAATAATGTCATCACAATGACCGGAAACGCTGCTGTACTTTGAACAAATGGAATTTTTTGTGTTCTTAACATATGCACAACTAAAGTTTGTGAAAGTAACCCTTCAATAAACCAACCAGAATGGAATAATGATTGTACTTCGACACTATTTGCACTGAACACAAACCACATTAACGCATAGGTAGTAATATCAAAAATAGAAGATGTTGGTCCAATCCAAATCATAAATCGTTTGATATTTTGCGCATCCCATTTACGAGGCTTTTGTAAAAACTCATCATCCATTTTATCCCAAGGTAATGATAATTGTGAAATATCATACAATAAATTTTGGATCAACAAATGAATTGCTAGCATAGGTAAAAAAGGTAAAAATGCACTGGCAACTAACACCGAAAAAATATTACCAAAGTTTGAACTGGCAGTCATATTCAAATACTTCATAATATTACCGAATGTTTCTCGACCGCAAATTACCCCTTCTTCCAACACCATTAAACTCTTTTCAAGCAAAATGATATCCGCTGATTCTTTCGCAATGTCGGTTGCCGTATCCACCGATATACCAACATCGGCGTCACGTAATGCAGGTGCATCATTGATACCATCGCCTAAAAAGCCCACTGTATGACCATTTTCTTGTAATAAACGGATGATTCGTGATTTTTGTAAAGGTGTTAATTTAGCAAAAATAGTACGTTGCTCAATTTGTTCTTTGAGTTCATCATCATCCATTTTTTCAATTTCGGTACCCAGTAAGGGAGTTCCTGGCTCTAGACCCACTTCACGACACACTTTTATGGTAATAATTTCATTATCACCAGTTAAAACTTTTACCCCTACACCATGTTCATTTAATGCAGAAATGGCTTCGTATGCGCTCTCTTTTGGCGGATCTAAAAACGTTAAGAACCCTCGAATTGCAAGGTCAGTCTCATCTTGGACACTGTATTGCGTTTTTGTTTGTGAAGCAGAAATATTTTTTAATCCCACCGCTAAAACTCGGAAACCTTCTTTATTGTAGTTATGAGCAAGTTCGATTAACTCTTGTTTGCGTTTTTCATCTAATGGCAAATATTCACCGTCTTGATAAACATAACGAGAAATAGACAGCATCTCTTCAACGGCACCTTTGCAAATCATCAAATGATCATCATTACCATTTTGCACCACAACCGATAAACGACGACGAACAAAATCAAATGGCAATTCATCAATCTTTTTATAAAGTCCAACCCCGACTTTTTTAACACTGGTTTTCTCTTCAGTGAAACGGATAATGGCTTTATCCATTAGGTTTTTCATACCACTTTGATAATAGCTGTTTAACCAAGCGAGTTCTAATACAGCTGGGTCAACTTGACCATAACTATCAAGATGATGTTCAAGGATAATTTTATCTTGTGTCAATGTACCGGTTTTGTCGGTACATAAAATATCCATTGCACCAAAATTTTGAATCGCATTAAGACGTTTCACAACAACCTTACGCTTTGCCATTCCAACCGCACCTTTAGCCAGGTTAGCACTGACAATCATCGGCAACATTTCAGGCGTTAATCCAACCGCTACTGCCAAAGCAAACAAAGCCGCATCGCCCCAATCTCCTTTTGAAATACCATTTATCACAAAAACAATTGGCACCATAATAAGCATAAAACGGATCAGTAACCAACTAACACTATTCACACCTCGATCGAATGACGTTTCAGCACGGGAACCAACAATGGATTTAGCTAATGATCCAAAATGCGTGTCTGCACCTGTGGCAACCACAATTGCCTTAGCTGTTCCACTTACCACATTCGTCCCCATAAAACAGACGTTATTCACATCAAGAACATTATCTTTATCAATATCCGATGCATTAATTTCATCGGTTGTCTTTTGTGAAACGGCGCCTAAAGTGTCATATTTTTCAACAGGTATAGACTCACCTGTCAGTACCGCTTGGCTAACAAAAAGATCCCGTGATTCAATTAAGCGGATATCCGCAGGAATCATATCCCCTGCCGATAAAAAGACAATATCACCAGGCACAATCTCGCTTAACGGAATTTCAAAATGTTCAGGATTCATATCCTTATGCGGACGTCTTAATACCGTTGCCGTTGTTCGAATCATCGATTTGAGCGCTTCAGCGGCTTTATTAGATCGAAACTCTTGCCAAAAACGCAATAAACCACTTAATGAAACCATGGTTAAAATGATAATAATACTAGTTAGATCGGTTTCTTCCCCCTTTTGTAAAGGTAACCAGAAATCCGTGACAAAACTAACCACCGCTAAAATAAGTAACACAAAAATAAATGGATTATTAAACGCCATTAATAGTTGCATAAATACTGAAGGGACTTTTTCTCGGGCTACTTCGTTTTTGCCATACTCTTCTAATCTTGATTTTGCATTTTCTTGCGTTAAACCGGACAAGCTCGATTGAAATTTAGATAAAATGCTATCTAAGCTATGTTGAGCTTCATGAATTGCTTTAATATCTGAGCTTGTTTGTGAATGAATTTTTGTAGTGTTTTTGGTCATCTTATGTACCTATATTCATAATTTTTTAGACAAAAATATGCCTACTCACTGTTAAAAAATAACAATAAGCAAAGTAACTAATTGAATAGCTAAGACTTTAATGCAACAGCATGACCGCACTCAAAGCGATGGCTGAGCAAAAAATAATTTAGCGAGATAATTTAATTAAGAATTAGATACAACTCGGTGGTTCTAAATGTTTTTCTGAAAAAAGTAATGAACACAACATTAAGATGTGCGCACCATGATGTTTTGAATTTGTGTGATAGCGTGTAAAAAATTGCATATCGTTCACCGTTACCGTTCGATCAATTTCGGCGCGTGAACTGAAAAAATGATTATTTAGACAGGTTCATTAACCGATAATGATTTGTGTTTGAATACATCTCCCCATATATGGGGTGACCCGATTGAGCGTCCATAGTTCTCCTATAAAATTGAACTCAACACTTTGTATTTCAACTTTTCTTAACCCTCATTTTTAACCACCTAATAGTTAAAAAAGTAAGAAAAGCTCAAAGGCGGGCAATTTATACGCCTTTAGCCAAAATAAGTCAACCAATAATCCTTTAAAAAGGTCATAACAGCTTAAAAACAGCACTTATCGCCCCAACAAATGCTTTTTTGTATATAAATAATACACACAAAACTTAATATCATTTACAATAACTAATACTGTTCAACGCAAGGAAAACGAAAGTGGAACTCATAACATTACTCGACACTAATTGGTTAAATTTCGTGATCATTTTCGCACTTTCATTTTTATGGTTTTTCAATCGAAAAAGATCACCCAATCAATACCTCGATAATATCATTATATATGCTGATATTTTAGAAAAGACACCTAAGCCAAAATACCAAAAGGATTACTTGAATAATATTAAAAGTAAACTTTTTTGGGACAAGGTCTGTTTTTATCAAACCGGTGACATGAATAAAGAAAGAATCGCAATTTCGTTAATTAATGCTGACATTAAAAACATCATCAATTTATTACAATTAAATTCACTAACCCAATACTTTTGTATCAGACAAAATAAAATAACAGCAGTCAATCCTTTTTTAGTTAAAGAAGTCATTCTATTATGTGTTGGGTTCATTCTCGCTTTTATTATGGTGATATCGAATCTTGATACCGTTTTTAGATCAAATTCAATGATTAATATAATCATTGCCGCGATAACCATTTTTATTATCTTACTGATTGCAACTCAGTTCGCCATAGCGCCTTTAAAAAGGCTTAATACCTATCGATTGATTTTGAAAGACGACACTTTTTTAAAGCGTGCTAATGACCAACTAGTTCGCATTATTCAAGAAAGTAATAATAGTAATCCTAGTTTTGAAAAATCCATAATGAGTAAAGAAGAATCGCATCAATCATAACCCAATTTCGAAGGCTTTATCTGCTGTGGTAATAAATAAGGCGACAAATCTGGGCTTTACGTCGCCTTAATAGTTATATGGGAACTAAGCACGTATATTTAAACGGGCATTTTTAAGCTGCTCTACAAGTTCAAGCAATGATTGATTTAACTGATTCATGAATTGTTGGTAAGAAAATGCCTTTTTACTGATTTCATCTAATTGTCGTTCCCAATGCGCAGTCATATCGGGGATAGACATAATATCCGGTAACGATAAAATTAACTTACGTCCAACTGGAGTAGCACGAATTGTTTTGCCTTGTCGAGTTAAAAATTGACGTTTAAATAACAGTTCTATTATTCCTGCTCGGGTTGCTTCTGTGCCTAAACCATCGGTTTCCCGTAATATTTTTTTAATCTCTGGATCTTTAACAAATCTTGCAATACCTGTCATTGCGGAAAGTAAAGTTGCATCATTAAAAGGTTTAGGGGGTTGTGTTTCTTTACTGATAAGTTCAGCATCAATACACTGCACTGCCTCCCCTTTTTTCACTAATTTAGTTAACAATCCATTACTCTCTGCATCCGCTTCGGATTGATCAGCTTGTAAAGTTTTCGTTCCAAACAACGCTTTCCAGCCTGCTTCAAGCATTTGCGTTGCTCTAGCAATAAATTTTCCACCTTGAATATCAACATCAATTTGTAATTCAGCGTATTTATATACAGGATAAAATTGTGCTAAATATTGGGTTGCAATCACCTGATAAACTAATTTTTCATTATCCGTTAAATTGTCCATTTTAGCCTTGCGCTGTGTTGGAATGATGGCATGGTGCGCTTCAACTTTTTTATCGTTCCAAGCTTTTGTCCGCAAACTAAAATCAGCGTTTTCAATAGCAGGCTGTAAATCCGGGCAATTATTTTCCATTGCTAATTTTACACTGATTATTTGGTTAAGATGCTCTTCGGGTAAAAAACGACAATCGGATCTCGGGTAGGTGATCAGTTTATGCTTTTCATATAGTGACTGGCAAATATCAAGCACATCTTGTGCACTTAATCCATTTTTTTTAGCCATCTCAATTTGAAGAGCGGATAAATTAAATGGCATAGGCGGTGCAACTTCTTTCTTTTTGTTACTGACCTTTTCAATAATACCGGTTTGATCTTTAATTCTTTGACAAACATTTTCGGCTAATGCTTTGACTAAAACTCGCCCTTCTTCATCTTGATAAGGAGCACAAGCTTCACTAGGTTGCCACTTGGCCTTAAATATTTCATTATGCTGGGTTTCTAGTACAGCAAAAACTTCATAAAACGGTTTGGGAACAAACTTTTCAATATCTAAATCACGCCTTACCACTAAACCAAGAATAGGCGTTTGTACCCGTCCAATGGATAACACTCCTCGATACCCGCCTCGTTGCCCCACCAGCGTACAAAGACGACTCATATTAATACCATACAACCAATCAGCACGGGCTCTTGCAAGCGCTGACGTAGAGAGCGGAATAAAATCTTGATTACTGCGTAATTGTTCAAGCGATTTTTCAACTGCACTGGCATTTAAATCACTAATCAAGCAACGCTTAATTGTTTTGCGTTTATCGGGCGTGAGTTGACAATAATTCAAAACTTCATCGACTAATAATTGCCCTTCTCGATCTGGATCGCCTGCATGCACAATCTGATCGGCAGATTTAATCAATTCGACTAAAATATCAAATTGGCTTTTTGTACTCCCTTTTGGCATCAAAATCCATTTTTCCGGAACAATAGGTAGATCATCAATCACCCATTTTTTAAAGCGATCATCATACACTTCTGGGGTGGCTTGTTCTAAAAGATGTCCGATACACCAACTCACAATATCGCCATTAGCGGCTTTGATAAAACCCGTTCCTTTTTGATGTGGTTTAGGCAAAACATCGGCAATAGCCCTTGCTAGACTGGGCTTTTCAGCAATAAACAGACGATAAGTTTGATTAGATTGCATAATTATTAGTCTTAATCATAAATTTGAAACAAAATAAGTTTGATAGGATGATTTAACGCTAAAATTTAAATGATTTAACATCTTCAAAGACAATGCCTTGTCAGCATCCCTGCAAGTCAGAATGCGACAATAAAAACAAATTAAAATAAGTTTGTCTAAACACATCAAACCTTGTTCTTTTCGACTTTTTTGCTTTGTCGTGTACCATTCAATCTTAAAACCAGTGTGATAGGCCAAATACGGTAAGGCTCCATAAATTATCATATTATCCTTTAAAATTTCCAATCCTGCTGAGTCTGTTATTAATGCTCATTAAGGTTGAAAATTGTTACATAAGTCTTAACGCCATTCAAGCGCAATAATTTGCAGATAATCATTCTCAACAATAAACACAAAAATAACCTAATTTTTACAATGCATTAAAAGAACGGGATTAAGCTTAGTCAGCTTAAGTAATCCTAATACCCTAAAGAGGGCAGTTATTATTTATAATCTTATCACAAGACTAAAATCAACTAAGATTGAAAGCACAACACTTATCACTTTGCCAATACCTCGTCAACAATGCATGTTAAAGCTTTTAAAATATCATTTAATTGATTAATTATGTTACAAAATTCAGCTTTATCATGTTTTAGTTGTCGTGATTTTAAAACGGGTTTTTACCACCACTTTTTGAACTTAAGCCAAATGGCAGAAACAATAGAAATAACAATAAGAATCAAGATTAACCCAACAAAAGACCAAGGATGCTCACTAAACGGAATACCGGCAAGATTGACACCAAGTAAACTGGTTATAAACGTGATTGGTGTAAATATAATGGTAAATAGTGACATTAAATAGATTCGTTTATTGGTCGATTCTGCCAAAAAGCTATTAATTTGCTCCATAATCGAGGCAAGACGCAATAAGCAACTATCGATATCTGACACATAGTGGCTTTGTTGATTAGAAATATCATGTAGACGTTGGCGATCGTTATCATCAATCCAAGAAATCCTTTCGGTTGAAATTTTAACAAAAATATCCCGTTGCGGAGATAATAATCGACGAAGAATGATCAACTGTTTACGTACTCGACCAATTTCTTTATGTGAAAGAATTCGCTGATTTAATACTAAGTCTTCAAGTTTAACAATTTTGTTATGTACACTATCAAACGATAAATTGACTTGATCACTAATGAGTTCGGATACTTGAATTAACCAATCAGCAACATCAACAGGCCCTATTCCTTTTTCTAAATTATCTTTTAATTGGAAAATCGCATCAATTTGTTGATGTCGGGTCGAAACAATTAGATTATCGGTAATATAAAAACGGAAGGTTACAATCGGATCGGGTAATTCATTTGGCGTATAATTGACACCTTTTAATACGACTAAAATACCCGTATCAAAACGAATTTCTTTCGATATTTGGTTGGGTTTAATTAACTCATTTTTCACTAAATCCGGAATCAATTTTGTCTGATTAATCCACTTAATCGTTTCTGATTTAGCAAAATCCAGATGGATCCAACATGGCTTTTGCACCGTCGCTTGGCAATCATTACTTAAAGGATTGGCTTTACCTTTACCATCAAATTGACAACTAAAAACAGGTTTTGCTGATATAAGATCTGAAACAGGAACGGAATTTTCACTATTTTCATTCGTCATTATAAGCCCCATTTGTTAAGTTTTCTTAATTATATACTGAAATTGCTTAAAAATGGAGCGATTGATTAACTTAATTTATCAAAATTAAGGCATTAAATAGAGTTGCGGAACCAAAGCATTACTAGGGTGCGGAATAATACCTAATTCAACCCCATACCAATGATTAATATTTTCAACAGTTAATACTTCAGCAGGTACACCTTGCTTAACGATTTTTCCCTGACTAAGAAGCAACACTTTATCCGCATACAAGGCAGCCAAATTAAGATCATGTAACACACAACATACTGCCAGTTGCTGTTCTTTAGCGAGTTGTTTTAATAATCGCAATGTATGTTGCTGATGATACAGATCTAATGCTGAAGTGGGTTCATCTAAAAAAAGTAGCTTTTCAGTTGGCTCCTCTTGCCACAATTGGGCTAAAACGCGAGCCAATTGTACACGTTGCTGTTCTCCGCCTGACAAGCTACGGTAATCTCGGTTGGCCAACTTCAAGCAATCAGTTTGTTGCATAGTTTCGTGAATGGCTTGCTCGCAATGAAGTTTACCGTAAGGTGCTCGCCCCATTGCCACCACTTCTTTTACCGTAAAAGGAAACGTCATCTGGCTATGCTGTAACATCACCGTTCTCACTTTAGCTAATTGCTTAGCAGACCACTGTGTCATCGCTTTATCAAAAAGATAAATATCGCCAGATGATGGTGTCTGATAACCCGTTAAAAGCCGTAATAAAGTTGATTTACCTGCACCATTGGGACCAATAATAATGGCAATCTCGCCAGCTTGAATATCTAAAGACACATCATCGATTAAACACCGAGTACCACAATAAAAAGTTAAGTTTTTTGCTGTCAACATCGTCAAATTATACCCGTTATTTGTGCCTTAAAATGAGCCAAAGAAAATAAGGTCCACCAATTAAACTTGTCAATAACCCTACCGGTATTTCAGTCGGTGCAACAACCGTTCTTGCCAGCGTATCGGCAGAGAGTAATAAACAGCCACCTGCCAATGCCGATGCAGGTAATAACACGCTATGATTAGCCCCAATACGTAATCGAATCATATGAGGAACCACCAAACCAACAAAAGCAATAATGCCACTTACTGCAACCGATGTACCGATTAAAATGGCACTAAACACCAACAAATATTGCTTCAAACGAATAACATTAATACCTAAATAGTGCGCATCTTCATCCCCCAATTGCAATATATTGAGCTGATGAGAAAGAACCAAAATGGCTAACAAAGCAGGGATAATTAACGAAGTAGCAACTAACACTAATTCCCACGATCCTTTACCCAAATGCCCCATTGACCAAAGTGATATTTGTCTTAATTGTGCTTCATCACTAATATAACTTAGGCATCCCATTACTGCTCCGATAATGGCATTGATTGCTACACCCAACAACACCATTTTGGCCAAATTACACTCGGCATGAAGACTATAAAGATAGATCAGAAAACAGATGAATAAACTACCCAAAAAAGCAGCCAACATTTTTCCATACAGCATCATAATTGGTGGAAAGATAGTCGGAAATAAAACTGACAAACCAACCAACAAACCAGCGCCACTGCTGATACCCAACAAACCTGAATCCGCTAAAGGATTACGAAATAATCCTTGCATGACAGCGCCTGAAGTTGCTAATGCCATACCAACAATCACTGCTAATAAAATACGAGGTAAACGTATATTCAACCAAATATTCATCAATGGATCATCAAATGATAATGACAATAACTGAGAAACCGGAAATGTTAAAGCACCCGTATTAGCTGATAAAACCATCAAAACCAACAGCACGATAAACAGTCCCCATAACAATGAACGATGACTATAACGTTGCACTCACTATCCTCACTAAAAATATGGATTTAATTACATTCATGCTATTTTAATGTTCAAATTTAAGATTCGGATCAATAACAGTATAAGCTTTATTATCAAGTTGCTGATGCGCTATTTTATCAATAATGACTTTCGCTAAATCGATACGATGAATCAGTCCATGTACCTCTTGCTGAAAATAGCATTTTGCATTACCTGTTAGTTCCCCATTTTGTAATCCACCCGGTCTTAATATAAGGTATTTTAGCGTGCTAGTTTGTAACCAAACTTCCGCTAACGATTTTTCACGTACCACATGTCCAAACGCTTGTTTAGCTCGTAAAGATAATGTTGACCATGTATCACCACAACCTAAGGATGTGACTAACACCATCTGCCTTATATTGGCTTGTTCAGCACAATCAATAATAATACGTTGTGCCAGATAATTTCCGGTTTCCCCACCCAGTGTTGAAATAATTGTGGCGTCAGGTCCGGCTAATGCACAAAGCTGGCTAACCATAGATGAGTCGGTCGCATCACCGACATGACACTCAATACCTTGCTCACTTAACTGCTTGGCAAAAGTTTCGTCTCGTACCAATGCAATACAACGCCAACTTGGTTGGCACTGTTTAACTAACTGACAAATCTGATAACCCGTACCCAATTTTGGACTGACACCAAAAACTAATATTGTTTTCATGCTATTATCATCTCAACATTAGTTAATTTTATTTGCTAATGCTCTAAATTTTTCTAATTGATCCTGTTTTAACTGATGTTTTTCATCACGACCCACAAAAATTTTAAACATTGATTGTCCCATATGATTAAGAAAGATCATCGAAGCTGTCGACATTTTCATAAATTTACGTTCAATAAAAGCAATATATTGACAATGTTCAGCTTTAATATGACCACTTAATCCTTTTTGATGACGTAGATTGAAATATTTTTGACTATGCGAACCTGGCGGTAATTCACCTGAAATTTCAGCAATGACATCACCGGTATGGATCAAAAATAACACATCGCCCCAAGTTGTCACTTCATCCCAAATCATATCAAAATAAGAACCATCAACAATTTTCGCATCTGGTAAGGCTTGAATAACTTGCGTCAAAGTCACTTGATGATCTTGAGCAATTTTTTCTAATAACTCCTCGGGATTGGTTTGCATATAAGTTGAAAGATTACTGAGATGAGTTTGCTTATCTACCATGTTAATATCCTTTAATGATGTGAAATAGGTTGATTATTTTTCTTTTCAGAATGTGCACCAGGCATAGCAGGATGACCTTTCATTGCTTGCTTAGCCTTTGCCATTTTATGCTGTAATTCAATATGTTCGGGGTTGTTCAGTTGTAATAACAACTGCTGCAAAGCTTGTAAAATATTGCTTGACCAAAAACGACCAGATAATGTCAGTCGTAAACAATGATCCTCATCTTGAAGTAAACCAACTTGATGCCACTGTTTAATTAAAGGATCAAATAAATGACTATGCTCGGTCAATTTAGTCAAATCCACTCGACCTTTCTCAATGCCTGCTTGTAATTGATGTAACCAATCCCCTAATAAGGATTTATCTGTTAACATCATTAGGGGTTTTTTGCCCTGATCAAGTTGCATATAATACTGGTTTAAGTTACGATGAAGCATATACGAATGCGTATCTAATTTACCACCAGCACACGATCCAAAACCAAAAAAATGCGAACCTTGCTTAATCAAAAAGTTGTACAAGTTACGTTCACGACTTGTTTTAGCCCAATGCGCATTGGTCAAATGAACCCACCCCTGTTTAGCTAAAAACTCAGCACCTTGATGATAAAAATGACATTTGTCACTTACTGACGGCAACGCTATACGGTTATTTTCTACCCCTTTTGCTAACGGTGTGGTAGGTAGTAAATTTAGTGAATAAAGATCAACACCATCTAACGGAAGATCATTGACGATTTCAAGATCACGTTGCCAAGTTTCAATAGTTTGATTAGGTAAACCAAACATCAAATCGCAGACTAATGCCACACTATCACGTGAAGCAATACGCTCAAAATTTTTGATAATTTCTTGTTCTGTTGATTGACGACCTAACTTCTGTCTGATTGTCGTATTGAAGGTTTGTATGCCAATTGAAAATCGATTAGCACCCGCCTCAATATAGCTATCCACTTTTTCATCATCAAAATCCGAAATACGCCCTTCTACCGTAATTTCGCAATCGGGTGCTAAAGGCGCATATTGCTTAAGATAACGGATAACGCGTGCTAATTGCCCGGCAGCTAAAGCTGAAGGCGTACCACCGCCAAAATAAATGGCATGAATGGGGGCGGATTGCATGGCTTGATTATTAATTTCCAATGAAATTTCTTTCAATAAATAATCGATATAAGTACTTGTATCAAATTTACGCAAGGGATTTTGATAAAAGCCACAAAATTGACAATGAATGTCACAAAAAGGAATATGAATATAAATAAGACGCTTTCGACCACGCAAATCAGCATTTTGAATTTCTTGCCATTTTTGTTCAATTTCGTGTGGGGCAACGGGTAAACTTGCCTGTAAGGGCATAACCGCCCAGCGATCCTTAAAAGGAAGTGCTGAATTTAACGCATAAAAAGGACTAACATCTAAAGATTTCATAACTGCCATTCTGATTAAATATTCTGTAAAGATTAAATAATAATTATTATCATTTATCAATATATTTTATTTAATTTTTTATTAACCATTTGATACTTTGATAGATATTTTTATTTTTTCAATGACTGATGAGATTCTTTTACTACCAATTTGAATCTCCTTTTTTCAATTTTTTGCCATTTTTAACAAAATAATCACTTATAACATTCATTGTTCTTACTTTATTTCCCCTTAGTTTTAAAGCGAATATCCAACTAAAACGTAAAAATATCACCATATCACTATTGATAATAGTTCTCATTTTCAATATAGTGTAATGCAACTGTATTTTAGCTATAGGAATTATGTAATGATTAAAAAAATATATACAAGCCTGAGTGTTATTTTACTTATGCTTACATTATCAGGTTTAATAAATATCAGTTCAGCTAACCAAAGAATTGTCATTGCTGGGGGATCGTTAACAGAGATTGTTTATGCTTTGGGAGAAGGTCAACAAGTGGTCGGTGTTGATAAAACCAGTACGTATCCGGCAACAACTCAACATCTACCCCAAATTGGATATTGGAAACTGCTCAACATAGAAGGTATATTATCGCTTAAACCAACGCTATTTATTGCCTTTAATGATATTGAACCCGACAACGTTTTAACACAAATGCATCAAGCCAAAGTTGACGTATTGGCATTACCACGTGTCCCCGGCACGGTTGAATTACTTTATCAAAACATTGACAAAATTGCTCAAAAACTTAACAAGCAACATGAAGGTAATCAATTAATTACAAAAATAAAAACCCATCTTTCCAAGCTACAAGACAAGATTAAAACGCATCCCCAAAAAACCAAAGTATTATTCATGATGACAATGGGAGGAAGTAATGCCATTGCCGGTAAAAATACCACCGCTGACGCCTTAATCACCATTGCAGGTGGTGAAAATCTAGCGACGCATAACAGCTATAAAAATTACAGCGCCGAATCGCTAATTGCGATGAATCCTGATGTTATTTTATTAAACAGCCATTCCATACAACAATTAGGGGGTATGGATAAATTACAAACGATATCTGGCATAACCGAAACATCGGCTTACAAAAATAATCGAATTAAAACCATTGATGACAGTTATCTTTTTGGCATTGGGCCACGAGTGGATGAAGTTGCTACCCAGCTTTATCAAATTTTTTACCCAGAATAATCAATTGAAAGTACTTTAGATTATTCAGCATTAAAGGCATTTAACAGTAACGATAAAACAATCAAGCATCACGAAAACTGTTTTTAACGAATGATAAAAATCATTTAATTTAGATTAGTAAGATTGAAGGTTAAACATGTTATATATTAAGAATTTAAAAAAAACGGGCACACTAGCTTTAGGCTTAACATTCGTTATGCCTGCCATAGCAACTGACAAACATGATGATGAAAAAATCAACGACATCATGACAGTAACGGCACACGAATCAATCAAACAACCGGGTATCAATACTGAAATTTCCGAACAGGATATTCGACGAGACGGCGGGACTAATTTTGGCACGCTTATGCGCTACCAACCATTGATTTCAGCATCGGGCAACATATCGGGTTCTGGCAGTGGTAAAAGTAGTTGGGACAGAGGAGGCTTTACAGGTTACAACATTCGAGGATTAGATGCTAATCGCGTTTCTATCGATATTGACGGAATGCCACTGCCTATTGCACAAGGACGCGTCAATTCTGTCGGGCGAGCGGGTTTTGGCTCGTATGGAATAGGACGCGATTACATCGATACCTATATGTATAACAAAGTCGATATTCAATCTGGCGCAACTTCGGTAAGTAATGCCAATAATGCACTTGGTGGATCAGTGTCGTTTCAAACTAAAACTGCTAGCTATTACCTCTACCCCGGAAAAACCAGCTATTTTGGATTCCAAAATAATTATGACAGCACCGACAGAAGCTATCATCAAGGTATCACATTAGCAGGCGGTGATGATGAACTAAACGGAATTATCGTATTAAGTCGTCGTGATGGGCAGCAAGGAAGAAATTACGGAGACTCAATTAATAACTATCCAGAAAACAACCATTCAAATTCAATCCTTGCTGGTTTCAGTTGGCAAATGACCGATGAGCATCAGCTTAATACGACCATTGATTACAATAACAAAACCAAAAATTCGCATTATGATACATGGGACAAAAATGGTAAAAAAATTGAATCGCATGATAAGCAACGAAGTAAAAACAACCGCTTCAATTTGGCGATTAAAGATCACTGGACACCAACCAATATTAATTGGATAGATAGCCTTACCACACAATTAAATTATCAACGTACTAACGTTTATGATAGCACCAATCTAAATCACACTACTAACGGTAAATACAATATTCAAACCAATTATAATACTAAAGCCTATAATTTTATTACCACTTTGCTTAAACAATATAATAATCAAAAAATAAGTGCAGGTTTAAATGGAAAATGGAGTGAAGACGAATCGCCATTTTATACTTCAGCCAAACCAAGATATGGAAAGATTTTCCCTGACGGAGATTACACTAAACCCCAAGCTGACAGCCGTACTTATCAACTTGGTGGATTTATTGAAGATCGAATCGCCTTCAATATTAATGATCATCAAAACTATTACTTAGTACCCGGCATTCGAGCAATTTATCAAAAAACAAAGCCACGTCATTTAGAAAATATGGCTGTCACCATTGCAGATGCATCTAAACTAAGTCAACAATATAAAAGTAACAGTGATTTCCAGCTATTACCTTCACTCGCTTTGATGTACGACATCAATCCTAATTTTACAGCTTACCTACAATATAAACGCAGCGCACAAATGCCAAACCAAAATCAACTTTATGGTTCTTATTTAGCGCATAGCACCATGTATGTACTGGTTGGTGACTCTAATCTCAAAACCGAAACAAGCGACAATTTTGAATTAGGTGTTAAAGGTCATCCCATGACAGGAATAACCTTATCCACCGCAGCTTTCTATAATAAATACAAAAATTTTATCGCTTACACACGCTATAAAAAAGATTTTGTCGGAACGGGTAATCGACTGGTTTATCAAGCCGAAAACCGTGATAAAGCGTACATCTATGGTGCCGAATTAAGCAGCGAATTTAATTTTGGCTCATGGTTCAACCAAGCTAATGGCTTAACAGCTAAATTTGCAATTGGTTACAACCAAGGTAAATCAAAATCGAGCTATTTAGGTGATAAATACATTGAAATGGACTCTATTGCCCCACTCAAAAGTACCATTGGTTTAGCATGGGATGATCCAAATAAATTTTATGGTATTGCAATTAATGCAACTTTCCAAAAAGGCAAAAAAACCACCCCAACTTCACGGGAATCCTATAACAATGATGGTAAACCCATTCCTGATTCAAAAGAAGAATATTTTAGAATCGCAGGACATGGAGTCATTGACTTAACCAGCTATGTTAACATCACTAAAAACGTCAAGTTAAGTGGTGGTATTTATAATCTTACTGACCAAAAATACTGGGATTATTTAAGTAATAACAAGTTATATCGTAAATCCGATCGTAAATACCTCGACCTATTTACTGCACCAGGTCGAACATTCCAACTCGGCTTAGATATCGATTTTTAAAACAGCCTTGTTACTAAATAACATTGACAACTAACCCGCTTGTGCGGGTTTTTTTGTTAAAAAATGATTAATATAATTTAAAACTATATTAAACTTAAAAAAACAACAAATTAAATTGAACACTTATTAAATATATTTGATAATACTGCGCTTAATAAAGATTAATTATCCTATCGTTAATGGCTACTCAACAGACAACTATTAATAAAGTACAATTAATCAAATAATTATTTAAAAATAACTCAATTTTTCATGAATAAATAATCATCATAAAAAATATTACATGTAATATTTACATGTAATATTTTTATGATAATATTGTTCACATTAAACACTAACAAAATCTTAACTAATTTTTATGAAAAAAATGAAAGAGACAAAAAGCTCGGCTTTTTATCAGCAGCAGTATCGACAACGTCTGCGTGATCAGGGCTTAATCAAAAAAGAAGTTTGGATTTTGCCAGAAAATACTTCAAGGTTACTCGACATTGAAAAGCAATTTCGACAACCTTTGGTAATAAACAACCAGCGTTTTAATGATAAACAGGAATATAACGAAATGAAAAATAATAAAGTTTGGTTAATTACAGATCTTTATGATGAATTAAACAATTCTGAATTAGTTAAACAAGGTTCTGCAAGTATCGAAATCATTGATGGTGTTGATGCTTGTTTGCATATTATCATGCATGAATATGGTGACTTACCACTATTTTTAAGTGTATCAAATCAACAAATTATTGTTGAAGCGCTACTTTGGCCTGTTAATATAATTAAACAACAATCCCAATTTAACGAAGAAATTTTATGTACTCGTAAACTTTTCCCATTATCAACCATTGCGATTGAAAAAACGGGAGATGGCTCAGTTAACTATATTATGTATGGTGCGCTTAGTGCGACATCGATACTAAGTAATGTCATTTATGAATTAGAAACCTTATCCGATAATGTGATCAAAGCGACCGAAGCTTACGAACATTACTTTAATATTTAACTACAGAATAAATATCAACAATAAGGAGATTAAACAATGACCATTTTCAAAAAACTGATTACGGCACTACGAGGCGGTATCAACGAAGCCGGTGAATCCATTATCGATACCCAAGCTTTGCGCATATTGGATCAAGAAATCCGAGACGCCGATGCAGAACTCAAACAAGCGAAAGAGTCGCTAGCTAACGTTCTTGCTCAACAAAAAATAGCGGAAAAAGAAGCAAAAAGAGTTAAAACTCAAATTACTGAATACGAAGGCTACGCAGTAAAAGCATTAGATTCAAATAATGAAGAACTTGCATTAGAAATTGCTGAAAAATTAGTGACACTTGAAAACGAACATGATAACTACCAAAAACAAGTGACCTATTTTTCTGACAGTGTAAAAAACTTGCGTCAAACCATTTCACAAACTGAAATTAACATTCGCAATTTAAAACAACAAGTTGATATTGTCAAAGCGACCGAAAGCGTGCAAAAAGCTCAAACTGCGATTGCTCAACGTTATGGAAGTTCGACCGCTAAATTACAAACGGCGTTAGATTCTTTAGAACGTATCAAAAAACGTCAGGAAAAAAATGCTGCCATTATTGAAGCAAAAAATGAACTGGCAACAGCAGAAAATGAAAGTTCACTTGATAACAAACTCGAAGCAGCAGGAATTAAAACAGGCAATCAAAGCGCGATGGCAATTTTAGCCAGATTAAAAGAAAAACAAACAAACAAACTAAAATAGTTATTTATTTTTTAAACTTAAAAATTATAAATATAGCTATTTGGAAGAATGAAATTTAAGGAAATATAATGGATCTATTCTGGGGAATCTTTTTTTCTTTTCCAGTCGTCATCTTTAGTGGATTAGTCACGATTTGCGTACTGTATTGGTTGGTTGCATCAATTGGCGTTTTAACGGTTGATTGCTTAGACATTGATTTTGATATAGATGTCAAACAACTATCAACTGATAATCCAGCTTCAGGATTTAGCGGCCTACTCATGAAGTTAGGATTCAACGAAGTCCCCATGACATTAGTCATTACCCTAATCGCTTTGTTTGGATGGTCAATCTGCTATTTTTCTTTTCGTTTTTTCATGATACCAATTAGTCATTATGCGCTAATTTACTACTTATTAGGATTAATAATTTTCATAACTGCCTTCATCGCGGCGGTGTACTTAACCGCATTTACAATAAAACCTCTACGCCCTATTTTTAGCAAACTCAATACAGCCAATAGTCATCAATCATTATTAGGTCAAACTGTTGAAATCCGTTCCAGTACTGTCAGCGAAACCAAAGGTGAAGCAACGTATGAAGACGGTGGAGCAGGTCTAATCTTACAAGTTAGATGTAACGAATCATATCAATTCAAACGTGGCGATAAAGCCATTTTGCTAAGCTATGATAAAACAAATAATAGCTATGAAATTATTAACCTCGACGAGTTTAATGGATAACAAAATTATTTTTTTGGAGAAAAACAAATCATGTCAATCAATCAAGATACAGTCATATTTTTCTTGTTAACAATCGGAATTATATTCCTTGTTATTGTTGGATTTTTCTTATTATTCAAAGCATTTTATATAAAAGTGCCGCAAGGTACTGCACTTATTGTTAACGATATGACGTCAAGACCGAAGGTACACTTTACTGGCGCGTTAGTCTATCCTGTAATCTACAAAAAAGAATTTATGAAAATATCATTGATTACTTTTGATGTAGAACGTCGAGGCAAAGACGGATTAATCTGTAAAGATAATCTACGTGCAGATATTTGTGTTGCCTTTTATTTACGTGTTAACGAAACCACAGAAGATGTGTTAAAAGTGGCAAAATCGATCGGCGTTGATCGTGCATCAGATCAAAAAGCCGTCAGCACCCTATTTAGTGCTAAATTCTCGGAAGCGTTAAAAACGGTTGGTAAACAATTCGAACTAGCCAAACTCTTTGAAGATCGGATGAATTTCCGTGAACGAATCATTGATGTGATTGGAAAAGATCTTAACGGTTATGCTTTAGAAGATGTCGCTATCGATTACTTAGAACAAACACCAATTAAATCACTCGATCCCGATAATATATTCGATGCGGAAGGGATTAATAAAATCACGGCTATCACCGCTATTCATAAAGATGAAACCAACAAACGGGAAAGAGATCTTGAATTAGCTTTAAAGAAAAAAGACACAGAAACGATTGAAGCTAAATTAGAACTTGAGCGTCAACAAGCCGATGCCGAAGCCCGTCAAAAACGTGAAATTGAAACTATTCGAGCTCGTGAACAAGCTGAAACATTAAAAGTTCAAGAAGAAGAGCGATTAAAAGCCGAACAAGCAAGAATTCAATCGCAACAAGAAATTGAAGTTCGTGAAGAAAATCGTCTACGTGAAGTAGAAGTTGCACAACAAAACCGCTTACGTGCAATTGCCATTGAAGAAGAACGGGTTGAACGTGCTCGATCACTTGAAATCGTCGCTCGTGAACGTGAAGTTGAATTACAACGAATCGAAAAAGATAAAGTTCTTGAAGAAGAAAAGAAACATATTGCCAATGTGATTCGTGAACGTGTAGCGGTTGAAAAAACCGTTGCGATTGAAGAAGAAAACATCAAAGAAGTGCGCGAAGTATCAAAAGCAGATCGAGAAAAACAAACTACAATTATCGAAGCCGAAGCACGAGCAGAGCAAGAATTAGTCAAACAAGTTAAACAAGCCGAAGCGGATGAACAAGCATCGAAACATCGTGCGGTCGAACTTAGCACCATGGCACAAGCCGAACTTGAAGCTGCTGCAAAACAAGCCGAAGCGAAAAAACAACTTGCTCAAGGTATTGAAGCAGAAGAAGCGGCAATTGGACTTGCTGAAGCAAAAGTTCGTAAAGCACGTGCCGAAGCGGAAGAAAAAGAAGGATTAGTCAAAGCCAACATTACCGCTGAAACCTTATTAGCAGAAGCAAGAGGAAATCAAGAAAAAGGATTATCTGAAGCAAAAGTCATTGAAGCGAAAGCGACAGCAATTGAAAAACAAGGTCTGACCGAAGCGAAAATATTGGAAGAAAAACTATCTGCTCAAGCACGTGGTGATGAACGCATTGGATTTGCTAAAGCCGCTGCAATGAAAGAACAAGGTCTGGCTGAAGCACTGATTATACGTGAACGCCTAACCGCTGAAGCAAATGGTTTAGTTGAGAAATTCCAAGCAATGGGCACTATGAGTGAACAATCTAAAAATCATGAAGAGTTCCGCTTGGCACTCGAAAAAGGCTTTGAACAAGCAATGGCAGCAATTGCAGCGAATAAAGAAATCGCTAAAGAACAAGCAGACGTACTTGCAGCTGCATTTAGTAAAGCAAATATTGAAATTGTTGGTGGTAATGACAACTTCTTTAACAGCTTCTCGAAAGCCATTAGCGTAGGTAAAGCGATTGAAGGAACAGTCAACCAAAGCCCTGTTCTGCAATCTGCACTACAATCAGTCTTATCACGTCTATCGGGAAACAAAGATATTGATATCAAAGACACATTAAAAAATACTGACTTAAAAGCTTTAGCTAAACAATTTTTACCATCTGATAGTAATAAAGAAAGTGACAGCTAACCCAACTGCACTTTACTGATAATGGTTAAAACAACATTATCACTATCAACTGTTTTCGGTAAGGCAATCATAGCCTACCGAAAACTGTCGCCTTTCTGGATAATGATCAAGAGTTAAAAATGGCAGAAATAGAACAAGAAAACGAACAACAAACAACACTCGATAAAGCGGTCGCCGAAGGCGGTGCTTATGAAATCCTTCGTAAACGTTTGACTTCGCTAGGACAAGAACTAAACCAAAAAACCGAAGCCTTAAACCAACAACGACTGACTGAATTTGGCAAAAGTGACATGTCAATTATCGGACGTATTCGCATCAGAACTGAAAATAACTGTATCGCCAGAGATATCGTTCGATTTGGTGATTGGTTACTTTTTGGTTACAACGTCTTTCTAGGATTAAAAAAAGAAACCAAAATCGAAGACGTATTTTCGCTTTATCAACTTGTAGAACGAGATGGCAATTACGAAGCCGATTCAGTTGATCTATCCAATACCTTTTTAAATATTGATCGCTTTGTTCAAGATTTTAATGAACTCTACACCTATTATAAAAATGCACAATTACTTCAATTAGTTGAACGAGATGGAAAGCTACTTGCCAGTTTCCAAATTGGTGAACGCGTTAGTGACATTCGTGTTTTTCGTTGGTCAATATCAAGTGACAAAAAAACCATTAATTACATCGATAATCGTGGTGAACGTGATATTGCGCTACCACCTGCCTACGATTTTGAATGGATTGAAACCACACGTGACAATATCGTCAATGGACGATTCCCGCATGTAAATATTTTAGATACTGTTTTTGTTGAAACCATTGGCGGTGACTTAACCATAAAATGTGAAAACAACACCAATGACGGGCTGGGAATCTACAGTGAAGAAGTACTCGACAAAAATCAATCCATTAATGATGCCAAAATTGAATACGCAAAAGTCGGATCCTTAATTTTGCTAAAAGTCTTACCGTATCGTGAAGAAAACTGGCGCTATTTAATCTATAACACCCTCACTCAAAAAGCCCAACGCATCGATTTTATTGGACAAGCCTGTATTCAGCTACCGGAAGATCATGGTGTAATCTTTCCTGGTGGATATTATCTACAAAATGGGGAATATAAAACTTTCGATCAATCCATGTCGGGTATGCGATTTAGACGTATCAGACGTTCACCCAATGGCGAAGATGTCCTTTACATATTTTATGATCCAAGTTCTGGTCGTTTAGCACTATTTAACTACAATATGATCGAACGAAAACTTGATAATCCAATTTTAGGTCATGGTTATGCAGTGTTTGAAGACGGTCGAATGGTGGTATTTGAAGGTGAAAATAATGACCCGACTCGCGTTCATCCAATGCAAATTTGGCAAACCCCCTTTTATAGTGACGAATTTGCAGCAACACAACCAACTAACAACAGTTTTTTAGGCAAGATTGGTAATGCGGAACTGGTCAGAGGGATTTCAGATCTTTACTTTATTGCACGTGAAATTGATAACCAATCGGTTTCATCCCAACTATACAGCAAACTAAGTGAAGACACAAAACGGTTATTTGACAGCTATTTTTGGCTCAACGACGAGAAAAATCTATCTTTTACGCCTGTACTACGTAACATTATACAAACGAGTGAATTAGTGATAGATGAATATGAAAAAGTGGAAAGCATACGCCGACAATCTGAAAGCGCCATGCGTGAAGCAATTTCAAACCAACAAGACTTATTGACTAAACTCTATCCCGATAGCTGGCAAGAAACACAACAATACGTAGATGCACTAAATGCAATTAAAATGCAGCTAGGTAGTTTAGTGACATTAAGAACCTACCGTTATATTGATTTGAATCAGATCGACATAATGGAAAAAGCCTTAAAAGAACGCCAATCTATCGTATCATTAGCGACAGCCGAATTTTTAGGCAGTGACAAAGCCCTTGAACCGTTTATCACCCAAATAGATGAAATTGAAAAATATCTTACTAAAGCAGACACAGTCGCCAAACTTATCGAACCGATAAAAACCGCTGACCAAATGTCTGAAAACTTAGATATGCTTTCACAATTAATGGCATCATTAAAATTTGATGACGTAACACTACAAACCAAAATTATTGAATCGATCGCCGAAGTTTATGCCAAACTCAATCAAACCAAAGCACGCATTAACCAAAAACGGAAAAATCTATCCAGCGTTGAAATGGTGGCGCAATTTGGTGCGCAATTCAAACTATTTAGTCAAAGTATTGCCAGTGCATTAAGCTTAGCCACCACGCCAGAAAAATGTGACGATGAACTATCAAGGCTATTAGTTCAACTTGAAGAACTGGAAAATCAGTTTAGCGAAAGTGAAGAGTTTTTAAATGACATACTGGCAAAACGTGAAGAAATCTTAGAATCATTCGAAACGCACAAACAAGCACTACTTGAAGATCGAACAAGACGAACGGAATCGCTACTGACTGCTGCTGATAGAATTTTAGACAGTATTCCAAGACGAACCGCAAAATTTTCAGATCAAAACGAACTCAATGCCTTTTTTGTTGCCGATCCTTTAGCGCTGAAAATTCGTGAAATAGTCGAAAAATTACGTGCACTTTTTGATAATGTCAAAGCTGATGATATTGAATCACGCTTCAAAAGTGCCAGAGATCAAGCAATACGTTCTTTACGTGACAAATCCGAAATCTTTGAATCGGGTGGAAATGTCATTAAATTAGGGCCAAGACATAAATTTAGCGTCAATACACAAGAACTTGACCTTACCATTGTACCCAAAGAACATCATCTTTACTTACAATTAACGGGTACCGATTACCAAGAAAAAATAGTCCATCCAAAATTAGAAAGTTATCAACCTTTTTGGACTATTTCGCTTGAATCTGAATCCCCTACTGTCTATCGAGCAGAGTATCTTGCCTATTCGATCATCAACTCGGCATTAAAAAAAGAACATAATTTAAGTTATGAAGATTTAATCAGCCAACTTAATCAACCCGAAATTCTAAATAAAACGGTACGTGACTACGCTGCCTTACGCTATCGAGAAGGTTATGAAAAAGGGATACATGATCACGATGCGGTAAAAATATTATCGAAAATTGTTCCACTTGGTGAAGCCGCCAAACTACTCAGATACAATCCTCTAGCACGTAGCTTAGCGATACTATTTTGGTATCACAATCAAAAAAATGATATCGTCAGATTATGGCCAGAACGTGCCAAAACGTGTAAGGATATACAAGCATTATTCGGACATGAAGAAGGATTAAAAAATCTACAGCACGAAATATCGGTTGAACTCACTCTATTCTTACAAAAACAGCCAATCGAACATGAACCTTACCATATTAAACAGGCAAGCGAATACTTAAGCTATGTCTTAGCTGAAATTCCACAACAATTTACGTTAAGCAAATATAGCCATTATTTATATGAAGGATTAAATACTCGATTAGAAGAATCGCACATGTGGAGTGATTTTAACCAATCGCAATTAAATCTTAAAAAACGACTGGCTGACCGTTGGAATCTTATTGAAAGTTGGTTTAAAGGGCTTTGTACCCTACCCCAATATCAAAAATTGAGTGAATACATCGCCGAAGCCACTTTACTATGCATGCTGGATAAAGAAAGTAACATCACTTTAGCAATCAGCGAAATTGAACTGGATATCACCGTCAATGATTTATTAGGTGAACACCCTTCAATTACACAAGGGGGGTTACAAATCAATCTTGATGACTTTTTTAGTCGCATGCGTAAACAATCACGTGTCGTCATACCGCAATTCCAACATTACCAAAGCCTGCGTCAAGAAGTGCTGGATGAACAACGTGAGCAATTACATATTGAAGAATTCAAAGCTAAACCACTCAGTTCATTTGTGCGTAATAAACTGATCAACCAAGTGTATTTACCAATCATTGGGGACAATTTAGCAAAACAAATGGGCACTGTCGGTGAAAGTCGCCGTACTGACTTAATGGGGTTATTACTACTCATCTCGCCACCAGGTTACGGTAAAACAACCTTAATGGAATATGTGGCTAATCGACTTGGCTTAATATTTATGAAAATTAACGGCCCGGCACTAGGACACAGCGTATTATCATTCGATCCACAGCAAGCGCCAAATGCCACCGCGCGACAAGAACTTGAAAAACTCAATTTAGCGCTCGAAATGGGTAATAACGTCATGCTTTATATTGACGATATTCAACACACTAACCCAGAATTTTTACAAAAATTTATTTCGTTATGTGATGGTTCTCGTCGTATTGAAGGGGTATGGAAAGAAAAAACCAAAACCTATGACCTACGGGGTAAAAAATTCTGTGTCATTATGGCTGGCAACCCTTATACCGAATCGGGTGAGGTTTTCAAAATCCCTGACATGTTAGCCAACCGTGCAGATATTTATAACTTAGGTGAAGTTTTAGGTGGCATGGATGAAGTGTTTGCATCAAGTTACATTGAAAACTGCTTAACATCAAATCCAATATTATCGCCATTGGCACTACGTGATCTTAATGACCTATATCAGTTTATCGACCATGCGCAAGGAAAACCGCTTAACACCAACGAACTTAGTTATGCCTATAGCCAAGCAGAAATTAGCGAAATCATCGCTGTACTGCGTCATTTACTGAAAATTCGAGAAGTGGTCTTTAAAGTCAACCAGCAATACATTATTAGCGCAGCGCAATCCGATAAATACCGAACAGAACCGCCGTTCAAGTTACAAGGTAGTTATCGAAACATGAACAAATTAGCCGAAAAAGTTTCTTCTGTAATGAATGATGAAGAACTCAACCAAATTATTGAAGATCACTACTTGGGCGAGGCACAACTGCTGACCAACGGCGCAGAAGAAAATCTGCTTAAACTTGCTGAAATTCGAGGGGTCTTAACAAAAGAACAAACTAAACGTTGGCAACAAATCAAAGCTGACTTTATGCGCAATAAAACACTAGGTGGTGACGAAGCGAATACCGGTAACCAAATTGTTACCCAACTAGCTAACTTAGTACAAAGTGTTCAAGCATTAAAGTTATAAAGTGGTTATTTTATTAAAAAAGCGGAAATGAATTTTCCGCTTTTTCTTAGAAAATGATGACCATGATTCAGTTAGGTTAAAACAAAATTGATAAACAATTAAACCAGACAATAATCAAGATGTTTAACTTAATAACATCAAATTCATTAATTCAGAAGACACATAAATATTCATTTTTAATTCAGGTGAATAAGGATCTTTATTCTTTAATTAATAATTCACCAAAGAATATAATATTAATTTTAAAACTAACTGTTCTATCATCATATATTGATATAAACGAGTAAAATTTTTCGCATCATGCATGAATCCTTAATTAATTAATGTTGTCACAGAATAATAAATTTCTCGCAATTTTTAAGTGATTATCAAATGTCCAATATATTGAACGAATTGATCATAATTCAGGGTAAGTTCCATCTTCCGTTGAAGCAATATATTGCTCTTCAAAACACGCAATGAGTTGGATTAGTAAAAACCAAATCATTAATTTAAACGTCGTTAAGTTCGAATCAAAATTTAAAAATATTGATTAAATACCTATCTCTTTTTCAAAATACAAAATATGAACTTTCAAAAAACAAATTTTATCGCTTAAGCATATGTCAAGATTACTATTTGCTTTAATTTTCAAATTCTGTTGATTAATAACAACTCATTGATAATATTACATAATGTAATTTAATTTGATCAAAAATATTACATTTTGTTAGTTGTCTATTAAAAACAAACTGTAATAATTTAAGTTAAGGAGAAGTTTTATGCTTAACACATGGCAAAATATAGTAAAAAATAAAATGAGAATGTTAGGTGAAACTCAGGAGAGTTTGGCTGAAAAATTAAATGTTACCCAAGGTAGTATTGCTCACTGGTTGTCGGGGGGACGAAAACCAGATACCGATATAATCAGCTCAATAATGAAAACATTGGAAATTAATAAAATCATTATAAATTCCGATGGTTCTGCTTCAGAAAACATCACCCCGAACGAATTCAATAACGATAATTTTTACATCGAAGTTTTAGATATTACTTCTTATTCAGGTAAAGGTTATATTGATTCTGATGTTATGCAAGTTATTAAATTGGTGAAATATGATTTAGATCAAGCAAAAATAATATTTAAGCGTATTAATGCTAGTGATTTGAAAATTATTAATATAGCCAGTGATTCGATGCAGGGAACATTCGATAGTGGTGATGCTATTTATGTCGATGTCTCAAAGAAGGAATTCATCGGTGATGGCATTTATGTTTTTACTTTTGGACAGTGTCTATACGTAAAACGTCTTCAAAAAATCAAGAACAAACTTATTGTAATATCCGATAATAAAAAATACAAAGAATGGGATATAAGTGAAGATGAAGTTGACCAGCTCAATATACACAGGAAAGTAATGTTGAGTCAATCAATGTTATTAAGGAAGCACGGTTAATTAGCAACCGCTTCGGCGGTTTTTGTATACCTAAAAACCTTCTATAAATAATAACTGTGTTTTTTTACATACTCCTAATCCTTCGTCAAACAAATTTTAAGAGTATCTTTTTTAATTAATAGAAGATCATTCAAAATGAGAATAAAGGTCTTATTTTTGATAATATGCGTTATAAACGGATCATTTTATTGAAAAATTTTTTCAATCGGGTATAATTCGATCAATGTTTAGTGGAAATGTAAATTTACTACTGAATATGGGATTGCCCGATACGCCAATATCGGGCAAATTTAAAAAACAAAGCGTTTTGGGCTTTATTATTATGAGATCTCGAAGGCTATTCTATATTCGTTTTCTTTTTAAGTAAAGCCCTATTTAATGCTTATCATTCTATAGAGGTATTATTTATGGGTTATTCACCTATATGTCAAAAGGCACACCGCTATTTTATTCATTTTGATTATCTACCAAAATATCAGGGAACTTTTAGCCGACATAAATGTGCAGGTTGTGCATTTGAATTAGGTTATTTTCATGCAATAAATGGAATACCAAAAGCAGTGGATGATTCTGTTTTAGATAAAATCCCATACAGTCAAGCAGGTAGTGTCCGACATAAAGATGCATTCACTGCGTATGAAGATGGGTATAAATTTGCATTAAGTTTAGCTAAATCCGCTTAAGAAAATAAAATCCACTTAGGTGGTTTTTTATTAAACTGAACAGATAATACAAATAGAGTTAGATTAAATTCTAACCTATTTTGGAAAATAACATAAATTACGGAAAATTATATGGATGAACAAAAAAACAATAATTTTAATGAACAATATGAATTAACTTTACCATCCGTTGTTGAAGTTGAAGTAGATGGCATTCAAATGGGAGTTCTCAGTGATGGCATACCATACCTTACCATGAGAGGATTAGCTTCAATTTGTGGGGTAGCACCATCAGTCATACATGCACTAACTTATAATTGGCAAGAAGAAAAAACAAAGCCAAGAGGAAAAAAAATAAATCAAATTCTTTTAGAGCAAGGTTATAAACAAAATCGGCTGTATGTAAAAACAACAAAAAATAGATCTTCTGGAGAGAATGCTTATCCTGACAGTGTCTGCATGGCAATATTAGAATATTATGCGTTTGAGGCTAACCCTAATATTGAAACTGCTTTAAGAAACTACAGGACACTAGCAAGATCATCGTTAAGATTATTTATCTATAATAGATCTGGCTATGACCCATCTAATTTAATACCTAAATCATGGAAAAATTTCAGAGATAGAATAATACTCAATGATCAAATACCAATGGGTTTTTTTTCAATATTTAGAGAAATGGTTGATATAGTAGTACATTTAATACAAAACAAATTTGAATTCAATCCTTCTTCGGTTCCTGATATTAGTGTTGGACAAATTTGGGGTAGGTATTGGCTTTCTAACAACTTTGATAGTAAATACAAACCAAGATTAAAATATTATCACAAATATCCTGAATCTTATCCTCAGGGTGCAAAAAGCATTGATGCATGGATATACCCCATAGAAGCACTTGGAGAATTTAGACATTGGCTTTATGACACTTACGTAACAAAATATTTTCCTAAATATCTGTCAGGAAAAGAAAAAGATGGTATGTTACCACCATCAAGTTCTGAATTAATACTTACATCCATGACAAGACCTGAATTACCAAAAGATATAGTTTAATCATTATATAATTTAAGCTGCTCTGTGCGGCTTTTTTTACGCCAAAAATTTATACAATTATTTTGCCACAACAAAACGTGATTGATTAAAGAATACTCCATTGAATCAATTATTTTCAAAATCAAATTTGATTGGTTCATAAAAAATGATTTTAACTGTTTTGTTATTTTTATCAAAACATACCAACTCAACAATACAGCTGAACAATTTTACGAGTTATTTATCAGTTAACAAGATTCAAGTATCTAGCTTAGGCATAAGAAAGTATAGCAGTTTTGATTAGATAGTCGAATGGTGCAAATTTAAACCATGCGTCGCTACTGTGGCAATAACTCCATACAGGCGGTATATAATCAATCTAAATGCTTTTCTGTGAAAATATCTAATTTGAACAGAATTGATGTTGGTCACCCCACCTTAACGGATGACCTAATAATTAGGGAACTTTTGTAATTGTATGTATCGATTTATAACACTTCAGTGTGTTTACAGGTTAAAAATACAGGTGTAAACGGTTGCAAGGCTACTGCGTAACTAAATGTAGTATGTCGCAGCTATCATCATAGACTGAATATGCTGTCGCGCATAACCAGACAACCAAAGCTATCACTCTCCAATAAGTAATGCCACCATTTTTTAATAGATTAAATAAACCGACAAGAACCAGAATCGAATTTAAAAAATTAATTGAATAAATAAATAAAATTACGCTAATTCTAAACGATGTTGGAACGTGATATGCGTTGAAAATAAAAGTCATTGCAAAATAAATTACAATTAGAATCACACTAAATAAAACACCGAACACCCAAAAAGTTACAGCTAGGCCTAGATCACCTTTCACTAATCTCTTAAATATATTCATATCTGTTTCTCGTGTATAAATAAAGCACACTATACAGCCAAATACATTATTCACAAAATTATTTACGGGTGAATTTATGAATACTGATAGCTCGAAAAGGCGAGCATCTTATATACTTTGCCTTCTTTTGAGGGCTTTTTTAGAGATGATTATGACTAAAAAAATTTTGTTAATATGAAAATCAAAGATAGGTTTTAGAAAGTTTATGAGTTAATAAACTGCGAAATTAATTTTCACCTTACTTTGCACATACGTGGTGAATTTAGGTAGATTATTTGGCTTGTTCTACTGGATGTTTGTCTTGGCTTTGCAGATTCAATGGCTTTTACAATTAGCCTATTTACAGTATTTTTTTGTTGCTGAATTAGAATATACCGTAACGACACCGTTAATAAATTGGCGTTGTCAATCCTATAGAATCATATTAGATCGTGTTAAAAATTCTAAAAATCAAGTTTAAATGGGATTTAATCGTGGTCGGGTATTGTGAGTCATTGATGAAATGGCGTCCCCTACAGGATTCGAACCTGTGACCTACGGCTTAGAAGGCCGTTGCTCTATCCAGCTGAGCTAAGGAGACATGTTGTCATTGATTTGTTGATTTAACGCTGTGTATTATATAAAGCTATTTCGATCCGTCAATGATTTTTAGTCGTTTGTCTGCTTAGATTATCAAAATATCATCAATTTATCGTTTTATTTGTCTATATTTGCTAATCGTTATAACGGTATTTTTAGGTTACCTGTTTATCGGTTTTATTTAACTTCTATCGATCACTTAAACATTTTCTATTTGGAAATTTTAATTTTAAATTTCTATCTGCTTTTTTCCGCCTGTTTTTAAATTTTTTCGAATCAAGTTTAATTGTAATTGATATTTATTTAGCATTGGCTATCTGCGCTTTTAACATAGCAAGTCTGCTTTGTCCTTGTTGCATATTCTTTTCAGGGGATAATTTTGTTCGTTCATCTGTCCAATTGAGATCATCTTGAGGAAGTTCCAGCAAAAAACGGCTTGGCTCTACGTAAACTGTTTCGCCAAATTGTTTGCGTTGACGACTAAAGGAAAAAGTGAGTTCTTGCTGTGCACGGGTAATGCCAACATAAGCAAGACGACGCTCCTCTTCTATATTGTCCTCATCAATACTGTTTTGATGCGGTAAAACGCCTTCAGACATGCCGACCAAATAAACATAAGGGAATTCTAATCCTTTAGATGCATGAAGCGTCATAAGCTGAACTTGATCGAGCTCTTCTTCGGATTCGTTGCGTTCTAGCATATCCCGTAAGGTAAACCTTGCTACGGCTTGTTCAAGTGTCATGCCTTCGTCAATGTCATCACCTTGTAACATATCATTTAACCAACTGATTAATTGCTCTACATTGCGCATTCGCATTTGTCCTGCGGTTGGTGAAGGCGATGTTTCATAAATCCAACTTTCATAATGGATTCCATGCAGTAACTCGTGAATGGCTTCCATGGGTTCATTATGGGATTTTTGAATTAGTGAATCAAACCAATGAATAAAGAGTTGTAGCGTTTCCATTCGTTTGCCAGATAATACTTCCGTAAGTCCCATATCATGACTTGCTTGATATAAACTGACAGCTCGATGATTTGCCCATTCCCCTAGTTTTTGGATCGTGACTGGCCCTATTTCACGTTTTGGCGTGTTGATAATGCGTATGAACGCATTATCATCATCGGGATTGGTCAATAATCGCAAGTAGGCCATGAGATCTTTAATTTCAGTTCGAGCAAAAAAGGAAGTCCCCCCCGAAATTCGATAAGGGATCCGGTATTGCATTAACATTTTTTCGATCAATCTGGCTTGATGATTTCCACGATATAAAATTGCATATTGACCATATTGGCTATTATTCGCAAATCGATGACCAATTAAATCATTGATCACCTTTTCGGCTTCGGACTCTTCACTATCGGCAGAGATAACTTTAAGCTGTTCACCATAACCTAGTTCTGAAAATAATTTTTTTTCAAATATATGGGGATTATTTTCAATTAAAATGTTTGCAACTTTTAAAATTCGCCCGGAAGATCGATAATTTTGTTCGAGTTTTATAACTTCTAGATTAGGAAAATCTTGTTGGAGTAAAACTAAATTTTTAGGGCGGGCTCCTCGCCATGAGTAGATCGATTGATCATCATCGCCTACAACAGTAAATTTGGCTCGATTACCGACTAATAATTTAATGAATTCATATTGACTGGTATTAGTATCTTGATATTCATCAATGAGAAGATAACGAACTCGATTTTGCCATTTTTCTCGAACTTCTTCATTATTTTTTAATAATAAGGTAGGCAATAAGATAAGATCATCAAAATCCAATATACTGCAAGCTTTTAATTGTTTTTCATAAAGCTGATAACAATGAGCAAATAACTTTTCTTTATTGGTTTGTGCCCTAGCCATGGCTATTGTTGAGTCGACAATATCATTTTTCCAATTCGAAATAGTTGAACGCAATTGATTAATGAGATCTTTATCGCCATCTAACCATTGTTGAGTCAGTTCTTTGAGTAATGCAGTTTGATCATGATCATCAAATAAAGAAAAGTTAGCTTTGATGCCAAGATGTTTATATTCTCGACGAACGATATCCAAACCCAGTGTATGAAAAGTCGAGATTTTAAGCCCTCTTGCCTCTTGTTTGCTGAGTGATTGAGCAATACGCTCTTTCATTTCACGCGCGGCTTTATTAGTAAAAGTCACAGCAACAATATGGCGTGGCAAATATTCCTTAACACGAATTAAGTAAGCAATTTTGTTTATTATAACCCGTGTTTTTCCCGAACCTGCACCGGCTAAGACCAGGCAAGGGCCAGAAACATATTCAACAGCTTGTTGCTGACTTGTATTTAACCGCACAGAATTTAGACCTTTATGAAAATGGCTTAATAGTATATAACGATTTGCTTGTCACCTGCAATTACGCTTAATTTTTAAACAACCATAACAACAGGATGACGCTGGCAATGTTACTGAATAAAATTTAAAGCATGTTCGACAACTTCAATCCCTGCCCCTTTTTTATGTGCATTTTCGCTAAGATAGCGTCGCCATTGTTTTGCACCTTTTTGTCCATTAAAAATACCCAATGTATGACGCATAATGTGATTAAGTTGAGCACCTTGTAAAAGTTGTTGTTCGATATAAGGATAAAGACATCGTATTGCCGCTATTGGATCTATGGGTTGCGTATCTAAGCCAAAGATTTGGGAGTCAATTTGTGCTAATAACATGGGATTCTGATAGGCTTCTCGTCCCACCATGACGCCATCAACATAATTTAAATGGTGTTTTATTTCGTCGATCGTTTTAACACCACCATTGATGGCTATAGTTAAGTTAGGGTAATCTCGTTTGAGTTGATAAACTCGTTCATAGTCAAGTGGTGGAACTTCACGATTTTCTTTAGGGCTAAGTCCGGATAACCATGCTTTACGTGCATGTACAATAAACGTGTTAGTATAAGGTAGAACTGTTTCAATAAATTGGCATAAAAAAGCGTAGCTATCTAGATCATCGATCCCGATTCGTGTTTTAACCGTTACGGGGATATCAATTTGTTCTTGCATGGACTCAATACATTTAGCCACTAAATCAGCATTTCCCATTAAGCACGCACCAAACATCCCATTTTGAACGCGATCTGAAGGGCAGCCAACATTAAGATTTACTTCATCATAACCATGATTTTGAGCTAATTTAGCGCACTGTGCTAATGCATTGGGATCACTTCCGCCAAGTTGTAAAGCAATAGGATGTTCATCGACGTTAAAATCAAGGTAATTCCCTTTACCAAATAAGATTGCTCCTGTTGTTACCATTTCGGTATACAGTAAAGTTTGTTTGGTCAATATCCGATGAAAATACCGACAATGTTTATCGGTCCAATCGAGCATGGGCGCTACAGAAAATTTATTGTTTGTTGATTTCATTTATGTACCAGATTTAAAGCGGTAATTAAATTATGAAGCAAATAACTAAACATATATTCTATCATGAAACATAGAATACAATGATGTTAGGGTTTTGTGTTTAATTTAGAAGTGTATCAATAAAAAGTACATAATTTAACTTGTTTTTTATCTTGTTATATTGGATTTTAATTTATAAAGATATATTATTTAATTAATTCAATAGTTTTGTTAAATCTTTAAAAGATTACCTGTTAAAAGTCTTAAAGTTATTAAAAGTATCATATTTATACGAGTAACCTATTTATTCATCGTAGTCTTTATTTGCTATAGAATTTTAATTTGTTGCGCAATAATGATAACTATTCATGAAAGACCAAACTTTAATAATAAACCTCAGTTAAATAACTGAGGTTTATTTTGTTGAATTAATAAAATTCCAAAACTATGGCCAAGAAAAAAATTCTACTATATATAGAACAAATTTACCTAAACCAAAGAGTAAACAAGCCAGAATTCCAGATATACAAATAAAGAAGAGTATATGTATAAATACATGTTCTAGCGTTCTATGATTTCTCGGTACAGTACGAAACGTATTAGGATATAATACATTTTTATTTACTTTACACAAGCCATAGACATAATACTTACGCTCTGTTGGATCTGGATAATCATATAACAGTCTATCAAAATCCTTTGAGGTTAATTTAACTTCAATAGTACCTTCAATTTTCTTGCCGTTTCGCATTGCTACTAATTTAACAATCGAACGATCAGGTTCCATCAATATTGCTATTGATACTCCCTCTTCTTCTTGTTCGGATAAAAATCCGATTATTACAAAATTTGACATAATGGAATAAATTAATTAAATTTGTGAATACTTCACCAGTAGGTAGTTATATAACTCAACATTGTGAATTAGACTAACCTACTTTTATACTAAACCAATAATTCTGAAATTTCAATATTTTTTAATACCTAAGGTTTTTACTCAATTCTACAGTAATCATTTTTTTATTTCTTCAGTTAGTTTATTAAACTATATTGAATCAATTTAGCTTTCAATCAAAACGCAATCAGCGTTAATATTAACTGAATTAGCCAGTTATCATCCCAATTGATTTTAATTAGTCATAGGTTTTCAGCTAATAAAATAGCTTTTTTATTGAAAGAGGAGTGAAAAGAATTGTGTAAAATTTGTAGATAATTTTAGTTTTATATCAAGGTAACTTTGGGTTAATTAGATGCAATATGATTGATAATTTCAAGGCAATGAACCCTTATATCATTCAATAAAAACCCCAGTTAAATCAATAACTGGGGGGTAAAATAAATTAAAAATTTAATTTATTTTTTGGATTGAGACCATGTTTGATGTAAATCGCGAATCTTATTTAAATCTAATTTCATCAACTTCAATGCAATATGAAACTTCGTATAAGAATCAAAATAATCTTTGAAATTATCAAAATAATCACTTTTACTTATAAAAGTTTCAGTTTCACTAACAATGATATCTTCATCAAAGCGAAGAACCAATGAGTATTCTAAGTAAGGGAAATAAGTATAAACTAAGATTTCACATCCTTTTACCTCTTCACTAGAAAAACAACCATAATTAAATTTTCCTCTAGGCATACGTCTAAATCTTTTTTTCATGATTTAAATATTTTTTAGTTAATAAAATTTTTAAATTCATTAAAGCATAGGTAAATTATACTTTTGTAGTAAATTAATTTTAAAAATTAATTCTAGATTAGATTATATAGATAATCGGATTAAGTCAATTACATTCCTAAAAGTGATTAATTGTGAAAGTCTATAATATTGATATCTGAATTCATAATATTTTTGCTCTCTATTAATAAGGAAGTTGTGAGTTTCATAAACTTTTAAATAATTCTTTAGTTTTAAATCAAGATGACTCTGGATTGATTAAATGCTTTATAATTGATTATTCAAGCTATTTCATGACGATTTTCGTTTATATCATGCAATAAAAACCCCAGTTATACCAATAACTGAGGGGTAAAATAAATTAAAAATTTAATTTTTGAGAACAGAAGAAAATTTTATAAGAAAGAGTATCATGCGTGCATTGATATTACACAATCCCACAGCGTTAACAAACAAGGTTTCAAGAGTAAAATCACCCGCTAGATTGTCAATAAAGACTTGTTCACTTATCGTAGTTTCTGTTGATTTAACTGTTTTTCCATCAATACGAAGTACCAATAAGAACTTCTTAATTTCTTCAATTCGATAAACAAAGATGTCAATTCTTTCTTTCAAATTTGGACAGGAAATATAACCTAATTCGGTTAATTTCTTGTCGTCACTTCTTTTTTTCATGAGTTTAATATTAAAATTTAACAATAATTTAAATTCATTAAGGTATAGATAAATTATACTTTTGTAGCAAATTAATTTTAAAAATTAATTCCATTCTATACTATATAGATTATCAAATTAGGTCAATAACACTTATAAAAGTTATTAGTTAATAAAGCCTATAATATTGAGATTTGAATTCATAATATTTTTGCTCTCTATTAAAAAGTAAGTTGTGAGTTTCATAAACTTTTAAATAATTCTTCAGTTTTAAATCAAGATAGCTTTGGATTGATGAGATATTTTATAATAGACTATTTAAATTATTCCATGACGACTTTTACTTAAGTCAAGCAATAAAAACCCCAGTTAGATCGACAACTGGGGGGTGAATTAAATTAAAATTTAATTTTTAAACATAATATAACTTTTTAAGAAAGACTATTATGCGTGTAAAGACATTACACAACTTCACTGTTTCATCAAACAATTCAAGACCTGAAATACCAGATAAATGGTCATTAAGGACTTGTTGACTTATTATCGTTACTGTTGTTTTAATGGGATTTCCATTAATACGAAGTACCAATAAGTACATCTCAGTTTCTTCGATTTCATAAATGAAGATGTCAATTCTTTCTGGCAAATTTAGACAAGGAATATATCCGAATTCGATTAATTTCTTGTCGTTGTTTGTTTTTTGATTCATAAATTTGTAATTAAAATTAATTATTAATTTAAATTCATTAAGGTATAGGTAAATTATACTTTTGTAGTAAATTAATTTTTTTAAAATTAATTCTATTTAATATTATATAGATAATCGACTTAAATCAATAAAAAGATTAAAAATTATGAATTGAATAAGTCTATAATATTGTTATTCCAATTCATAATATTATTACTTTCTATAAATATAGATATATCTTTATTAAATATCATTTTATTTGTTTATATCATTATTTACTTTTTTGAAAGGTATTTTTAGGGATCGTTACTAACTACTTTCGATGGGTATATGGAATATTTTGTTTAATGTTCCTTTCTCAAACTCACCATGCTTTATATAATAAAAACCCCAGTTAGATAACTGGGGTTCTTTTGGATCAATAAAAAGTATTAAAAATAAATTAACACGATTTAGAAACCAAATAAACTAAGGTAGCCATCATGATAATCAGAATCATCACTAGTAATAACGTTAAACGTGATTGCTCTGAAGTCATTTTTTGTTCGCCAAATTGTTCAAATTCGTGTTTGAAATTTAAATCTCTTTTTGTAGATTCTTCTATAGATTCTTATTTTTTCTTTTAAAAGAATCTATAATCAATAACATACCTCTTTTCAACCCATTAAATAAAGACGATAAAAACGGCTTTATCCCCTTTTTTGCTAAGTGTAAAGATTTGACATGTTCCATAAATCTACACAAATAGAACTGTTGAAAAATACGACTTACAATATGAGGATCCTTACTAACAGCCTCATCATAAAGCGTTTTAGGCATTTCTAAAATAAGTGAATCTTCAACAATTTCATTTCCACGCATCAAAACTATGCGATAAATAGTAAGATCTGCATTTGCAAAAATTCCTAATGACATTTCACTTTGACTATCTAGGAATAAATAGCCTTTAAAATCATAATGTTTCATTTTTTAATTTTTTTAATGATTAAAATTGTGTGTACCACACCTGGGAGTTAACAGAAACTCAATAGTTATATTACACCGATAACAAAAATGTTTCAATTTTTCTTAACTTATAATAAGATTTTTTGATAATAACACACAAATTCTAAATACATTTTCATTTGCAAATAATAACAATTAATCATAACCTTTAATTAACATCTATTAGCATTAAAACAAACTAGATTTGAAATATTCTTAAGTTACCTTAATATTGCTTTAGATCACATATTAACTCTTTAATTTATTCTAAGTATGACCTCAACAAGACTTTTGTTTTAATCATGTAATAAAAAAACCCCAGTTAAATAACTGAGGTTTATTTAGATCAATTAATTAAATTCAAGATGATCTTAAAAAACTTTTGACAGATAAAGGAAATTCTATCTAAAAAATATGAAGCCATTTACCTAACAAATAAAACAAAGCCATAAATAAAGCAATTATCAGCATAAATTCGAAATGTAAACGATCTTCCTTACTTAGTAAATATTTCTTAGATTTTGAATCAGTCCTAGCTATTGTTCGAACAATTACACTTGGTGATAAAAAATCCTTGTCCACTTTACACATGTCAAAGACATGATACAAACGTTTTGATATGTCAGGATAATCAGCTATCAGTTCATCAAAACGCGCTGAAGTTAATTCAACTTCAGTTGTACCTTCAATTTTTTCGTCATTTCGCATTGCCACTAATTTGACCATCGAACGATCTGGATTCATCAATATTGCTATCGATATTCCATTTTCACTGTTTTCGGATAGAAATCCGTTAATTTTAAACATCATAATAAGATTTTAATTAATTAAATTTTGTGAATTACCTCACCAGTAGGTAGTATTTAATTCAATACTGTGAATTAAAGCAACCTGTTTTTATACTATACCGATAATTATAAATTTCAATATTTTTTTATCCCTAATGTATTTTAATCAATTCTACTATCCAAATTATTTGTTCATCGGTTAGTTTATTGAATACTTAATCACATTTTAACTTGATTAATTTATCTTTCAGCCAAAACGTCATCAATGTTATTACGTTTGATGTTAGCGGGTTATCACCTCGATTTGATATTAAGTTATCAGAGGTTTTCAGTAAAAAAATAACTTTTTATTGAAAAGAGCAATGGTGTGAATTGCGTAAAATTTATATATAAATCTCTGTTTTAAATCAATTTTATTTTAGATTAATTAGATACAATATGATTGGCAATTTTGATAATTTGATGTCAATGTCAACTTATATCAAACAATAAAACCCCAATTTAAATTAATAAATTGAGGTTAGATAAAATTAAACTAATTTAATTTTCTGAGTCTAGAAGATATTTCTATAAAGATGGCAATCTTAACAGAATTAGAAGGAAACAACCTAAAGGTTTTAACAAACCTTATATATTGATCATCATAAGTATCGACATTCTCTTTAAAAACTTGTTCACTTATAATAACCTCTGTTCTTTCAATGATTTGTCTATTCTTACAAAGGATCAATGAGTATTGATTGTCTTCTTCAATTCGATTAACTGAGATTGTCACCGCTAGGAACATTGAACTCGAAAGCATTTCGATTTCGCGAACTCTTCTTTTTGTACTTCTTCTTTTTTGCATGATTTAATTTTTTTATTATTTAAAAATTTTAAAATCATTAAGGCATAGTTAAATTATACTTTTGTAGTCAGTTAATTTTAATAATTAACTTTTTTATATTATATTGATAATCGACTTAAGTCAATAACATCCATAAAAATTATCTATTAAGAAAGCCCATAAAGTTGATAACGAAAATCACAATATTCCTGCTTTCTACTAAATAAATATGTCTTGATTGAACATTATTTTCAATCGGTTGAATAATCAATCACTTTTTTTGAAAAGTATTTTTTTCGATTACGCTTAACTAGTTTGGATTGATATAAGTGACATTTTGTTAAATGTTTCTCACTTGAAATCATTCATGCTTACTATAATAAAAAACCCCAGTTGAATTACCGGGGTCTGTTTAGAACAATTAAAAGATATAAGAAAAAAATAGTCCCAATAACAAAATTATCAATAAAATCCAAATAACATTAAAAGCAATAATCGAGAATCTGACTATCAATCTTTTTATTTCAGCCCTTTTTTCCATTTTTCGGATAAGCTTATTAATATCATCGACATCTAATGTATAACCAGAAGCTTCATAAGCTTTTAATAATCGATATTTATTCCGACAAACAGATAAAATAAATTGCTCATACTCTTCTTTAGTATAGTCGGCAAAAATGCTTTCACCTCTTTGTTCTGATTTCGAGCCTATTATGGCTATACGATAACAAGTAGAATTTATATCTGTATAAACTGCTACTGAGATTTCACCTGTACGACTTTCATATAAGAAGCCTTTAAATAGTAAATCATTCATTTCTTAAATTTTTATTTTTGTTTAATATGTGCACCTCACATGGGAGTTGACAAAACTCAGAATCTATATTATACCGATAATTCATATAATTCAAATTATTTATTTCTCAAAAACTGTTTTATGTAGACAGTAGGCAACGCTAACGCCACTGTCAGTTATAAAAATTATGGGAATGCTAATTTTGTTTAATAAATTAAAATAGAAGATTTGATAGAATTTGCCATTTTTTGTTTTGTTTATCTTGTAATGACTATTTATATAACTTCCATAGTTTATTGATCGATACTTAATCATACCTTTATTTGGTTAATTTATCTTTCTGCCAAAACGTCATTAACATTAGTGCTGGTTATATAGCTAGTTTATTAGCTTGATTTGATATTAAGTTATCAGAGATTTTCAGTAATTAAATAGCTTTTTTATTGAAAGAGCAATGGTGTAAATTGCGTAAAACTTGTAGATAATTTTTATATCAAATTAGTTTTAGATTAAGTGAATAAAATATAACTGACAATTTAAATAATTTTTTGATAATTTTCACCTATATCAAGCAATAAAACCCCAGTTAAATAAATAACTGGGGGGTGAATTAAATTAAAATTTAATTCGTTGTCAAACCTCCAAGAACAAATTTGTCGAATCCAATCAACTCCAACGCATTATAAAACAGGATAGAAGAATCAAAATAACTTTGAAAATTCTGCCGATAAACTTGTTCAGTTATAATCGTTTCTGTTTCTTTAATGCGCATTCCGTTGATATAAGCACACAATTTGTAGCATACTTCTTTTTCGGCTGTTTGACTTCGACTAACAAAAATTTGAAAGTCTTTCAAAATTGAACCAGGAACTTCCCCGATTCTGAATTCTGGAATGTGCGTTCTTAACGTTTGCATAATACTAAAAATTTAAAGTTAATAAAACATTTGAATTCATTAAGGCATAGGTAAATTATACTTTGTAGTTAGTTAATTTTAAAAATTAACTGCTGATTATATTATATAGATAATCGATTTAAGTCAATATTATTTATAAAAAAACAATTAAGAAAGCCTATAATATTTAAGCATAACCTCATAAGGTCTATCATTCTGATTATGCAATAAAAAACCCCAGTTATTAATAACTGGGGTTCATTGGATGAAATCATCGATTATAAGGACGAATATCAAATTTTGCGTGCTTACTCAATTTACAAATTTGGGCAGCTTTAGTAAAAGCATATCCAGGCTTTTCAAATTGACCGGTAATTTCATTATAAGTCTCTTCGCTAATTGAGACTTGCGTTCCAGGAATTGGTAAACAATAATACTCAGCTAATAATCCATAACACTCACAATTAGTCTCAGGATCTCGATAGCCTAGTACTTTGATTTCGAGACCTGACAGACATGATCCTGCGACACATCCTAGGTCTTTTAACTTAAAATTTTTAAGTTCATTTTTCATGATAATAACATTTTTTAATTGCATAGTAACGCTATGTTCGTATCATTTCAAAACTAAAGAAATGACGATTTATATTATAACGATAACCTACAAAAGGTCAATACTAATCACTCACTTTAACGCATAGATTTTATATAGTAACTTTAAACACTATTTATTGTGATTATTTAAATACTCTTTATATGTAAAAGTATTTTCCCTAATTTTGCCTCTCAAAACATAAAGATTAAAATGTAAAAATCTTAAATATTATCGCGATTATGAATAGTAATTAAACCTTGTAATTTATGATGAAAAACACCTAGACATCTATGATAAAACTGATATTCTATGCTCCTTTTTAAATACAAACTATAAATAAAGAAAGTGGAAAGAAATGAATACAACTGAAAATAAGATAATATCATTTAGTATGAACCAATTGTTATTTAAACAATTAAGATTTGTGGGAACGATGCAGCAAATTTTTGGGGTTTTAGGAATCATTAGTGGCTCTTTAACTTGTTTAGGTATTATTACAGCAATAGTAGGTGTTCCGTTAATTATAGCTGGGGTCAAACTGTTTCAATCGGGAAAAGGATTTAATCAAACAGCGACTCTTGGACGAGAAGAAGATATTATTTATGCTATTCAAAATTTACATGGTTATTGGAAATTCAACCTTATTGTTTTTATCTGTTCTATTGTAATGATGGTTATTTACATTATATTTATCTTTTTATACATTTTTAGTGTAATGAATAATCAATATCATTAATAATGAGTTATCGTTCCTAAATTTAGGCTTTAAATATAAAAGATAACAATAAAAACCTCGTTAATTAATGAGGTTTTTATTTTTTGGGAAAAACAACTTTGGAATGAGTTTTATTCTATATCTTCGTTGTTGTCAGAAATTACATCGATAGGATCAGAAATGATTTGTTTATTCATTTCTTGTAGTGTTTTGGAACCATCAAGCGTTGAGTTTTTAATGTCAGTCACTATGCCCATTTCGTTAAAATAAATAGAATAAGTAATTTGGCTTATACCATTATGTTGTGGTTGTTGACGAAAAACATAATACCAAACGTTATCACCAAATACCGAGGTTAACATAGGTGAACCCATTATAAAAATAACCTGATCTTTTGTTTGACCAACTTTCAATAAATCAATTGCATCTTGTGTTACATAATTACCTTGATTGATATCAGGTCTATATACCCAACGGTCTACCACTGAACAACCAGTTAATAATATACTAGCCACAATTGCAAGCGAGGTAAATTTACGAAACTGCATTTAACTTAATCCATATTGAAATTATAATAAAGTGTATTATCGCTGATATTTGCACTAAGTGCTAGCCAAATTAATAAATTCTTTATGCATTTTATAAAAAAAGCGTTATTCTATTTTATTAATTAATATTTATTCTGTTGATCACAAACTTAATGGATCTCAAATACTGTTTATAAACGACAAACAAAAGGTAAAAAATGAAATTAGAAACCATAGATCAAAAAGCGAGTTATGCTATTGGATTACAAATTGGACAACAATTAAAGGAGTCAGGTTTGAATGGTCTAGATCTTGATGCATTAAAATTAGCTATGCAAGACGTTCTAGCAAATAATCAACCTGTTCTACCATTACAAGAACTGCATGATGCGCTTCGTCATATGCATGAAAAAGCCACTCAAGAGAAAGCAAAACAAGCTGAAAAAATTGCTCAAGCAGGTAAAGATTTTTTAGCAGAAAATATTAAAAAAGATGGGATTAAATCAACTGAATCCGGCTTGCAATATGAAGTCATTACCGAAGGTACAGGTTCCTTACCTAAATCAACAGACCGTGTTCAAGTTCATTATACGGGACAATTAATTGATGGTACGATTTTTGACAGTTCTGTACAACGTGGACAACCAGCTGAGTTTCCTGTTAATGGCGTTATTCAAGGTTGGGTTGAAGCTTTACAGCTAATGCCTGAAGGTTCAAAATGGAGATTGTATATTCCTCAAGAACTTGCTTATGGAGCGCAAGGTGCAGGAGGCTCAATTCCACCCTACAGTACATTAATTTTTGATGTCGAATTATTGAAAGTTTTATAAATCTAATGGACGCATTTAAGCGTCCTTTTTTTATAATCTAACTATAAGCTCTAAATAACCTGCCTATAACAATGATGTTTAAAAGTTAACGACAATTAAAATCGAAATCAGCACCGATAATACCATCCTTTCCGATGTACCAAGAACAACAGATAAAATTGTTCATTTAAAGAATTACGATACATCACTTATATTACAGCATTTTAATTTTGCACGGTGTATAAGTCTTTTGTTTTCCGATATAATATTCGATAATATTTTGAAAATAGGTAAGGAAAATTTTATGTCAACTAACCTCATCCGTATCGCTATTGCTGGCGCAGGTGGAAAAATGGGACGTCAATTAATTCAATCTGTTGCACAAATCGAAGGAGTAACTTTAGGTGCGGCATTTGAAAGACAAGGTTCTTCCCTCATTGGAAGCGATGCAGGTGAACTTGCTGGAATAGGCATTTGTGGTGTCACTATTACGGATAATTTAGAACTCGCCAAAGATCAATTTGATTTGTTAATTGATTTTACCCGACCTGAAGGTACGCTTGCCCATTTGAATTTTTGTGTTGAACATAAAAAAATGATGATTATAGGAACCACTGGTTTTGATTCTACAGGTAAGCAAGCCATAACGGATGCGGCAAAAAATATCGCTATTGTTTTTGCTGCCAATTTTAGTGTAGGTGTAAATTTGGTACTTAAATTACTTGAAAAAGCGGCAAAAATCATGGGAGATTATACAGATATTGAAATTATTGAGGCTCATCATCGTTATAAAGTCGATGCCCCATCGGGTACTGCACTTGCGATGGGTGAATCGATAGCTGAAGCTTTAAAATTCAATTTGAACGATCGTGCGATTTATTGTCGTGAAGGTCATACCGGTGAAAGACCAAAAGGAGCAATTGGTTTTTCAACTATCCGAGCGGGTGATATTGTTGGCGAACATACGGCAATTTTTGCCGATATTGGCGAACGTGTGGAAATTAGTCATAAGGCGTCTAGTCGGATGACATTTGCAAATGGCGCCGTCCGTGCTGCATTATGGCTTGCAAAACAGCCTGTCGGACTTTATGACATGCGAGACGTATTAAATTTGAATAATCTATAAATAATTGCAATGTCAGATGAATATTGGATGCAATATGCATTAACGCTTGCCAAACGTGCTGAATCCTTAGGTGAAATTCCGGTAGGAGCGGTAATTATCGATGAAAACAGTCAAGTCATTGGCGAAGGTTTTAACCAATCAATACTTACCCATAATCCAACTGCTCACGCTGAAATGCTTGCTATCGAGCAAGCGGGTAAGTGTATCAATAATTACCGTTTAATTAATACGACCCTTTTTGTCACACTTGAACCGTGTATGATGTGTGCTGGTGCCATTATACATAGTCGAATAAAACGAGTAGTATTTGGAGCAAGCGATTATAAAACAGGGGCTGCCGGCTCGTTTATTAATATTCTAGCTTATCAAGGCATTAATCACATTGCACAAGTGCAAGGTGGCGTATTAGCTGATGAGTGCAGCTTGCTACTCAGTCAATTTTTCAAAAAACGTCGCTTAGAAAAAAGAGCAGCCAAGATCGATGCTAACAAGATGATAGATAAGAACATACTATGAATAGTATAGGGTTATCAAATGTTATGCTAAGCAGATTAAAATAAGCTTTGTTATTCTTTTTATCTATGAAAATTGTTAGAATCTAATTTAAATTTTATTTTTTGAGTATTAGTAATGAAGAAACACACTTTAGAAATGATGATATCAACGGATGATATTCAAAAACGTATCAAAGAACTAGGGCAACAAATTAGTCAAGATTATAAACACAGCCAAAATGAACTTATTTTAGTCGGTCTGCTACGTGGTTCATTTATTTTTATGGCGGATTTAAGCCGTGCTATTACTGTCGGGCATGAAGTTGATTTTATGACCGCATCAAGTTATGGTAATGCCGTTGTCAGTAATCGAGATGTCAAAATATTGAAAGATTTGGATGAAGATATTCGTGATAAAGATGTGCTAATTGTTGAAGATATTATTGATACTGGTAATACGTTAAGTAAAGTCATGGCAATTTTAAAATTACGTCATCCTCGTAGTATCGAAATTTGTACGCTTTTAGATAAGCCATCACGTCGGGAAGTGGCTGTACCAGTAAAATACATTGGTTTTTCAATTCCTGATGAATTTGTCGTTGGTTATGGAATTGATTATGCTCAACATTATCGCCATTTACCTTATATCGGTCAGGTTACACTGCTAGAAGCCTAAATAAATGTTGGTCGAAAATTTAGTCATTAATAGAATAAATCTGTGATACGACTTAATTAAAAGCCCTTAGTATTAAACTGAACAAATGTTAATAAATCGTAGTTTGCATAATCATTTAAAGTTATAGTACTGCGTTATAGCGCAATCAATAACCTTTTTAAAATTTCTGAAACAAAAAAGGATCGATGTCTATCAATCGATCCTATATCAAAACAGCTAAGTATATTTTTTACATTTTAATAATGTTAACTTAAGGTATCTGCATAAATTAAGTAAATATACCATTAATTAGTCCCTACTTTGCTTCATTGATATTATACATTAATGAAATAGTAGAAATCTTAGTCCCACTTCAGAATAAACTAAATGCTTATAGTAATTTATAATATTTTATTTGCTTATAAAAGGTTTTTCCCAAAGATCAAGGGGTTACCTTTACAATCTTAAACTTAAAATGTTAAAACTCAATATTAATAAATTAGACATTGATCCTTACAAAAGATGATATCAAAACTGATTTAGTTAGCTTATCATAGACGATGAAATATTAAATATGTTAAATTTACGTTCATGATTAGCCCAGAAATTAACAATTGATCGTTTTTTAACTTAAACTTCTTCGAGGTCTTTGTGTCACAATTTTCCTATAGGTTTTGTTTACTTTTAATGTTTACAATCATTTCAACATCAAGCTATGCTGATATGAAGTTATCGATTAAAGGTTTATCGGGTGAACTTGCTGACAATGTCGATGCTCGTGTTTCATTAATCACTCCAGATAAAGTCGATAACACGCCTAATTTTAAACGGTATTTTGAAAGCGAGGTTAAAAAAGCGCTCCGAGCTTTGGGTTATTACGCTCCTGTGTTTCAATATAACACTCAAAATCCAAGAGTATTAGCGGTAACGATTTCAGCTGGTGAACCGATTAAAATTGAACAATTAAATGTGATTATTGAAGGTGAAGGCCAGCATGATAATGATTACCAACATTTACTCGAAAAAAACCTACCTAAAACGGGTGATATTTTAAATCATGGCATTTATGAGTCTTTCAAGAAAAGTTTGAAAAATCTCGCGTTAGAAAAAGGCTATTTTGATGCCAATATGACGCAACACCAATTAGCGGTGTCCATGGATCATCATCAAGCTTTTTGGAATATCGATTTTAATACCGGGCAGCGCTATAAATTCAGTCAAGTTAAATTTTCTAATACCAAAATTAGAGATGATTATCTTAAAAATATTATACCGTTTAAAGAAGGTGAACCTTATAGTGCCGAAAAACTTTCCATTCTTAATCGTCGATTAACTTCTACAAATTGGTTTAGTTCAATTGTTGTTGTTCCTGATTTTCCAAATGTTACAGCAGACAAATCACTACCAATCAATGTTGTCACCTCTCCCCGAAAAAAAAATAGCATGGATTTAGGGCTTGGATACTCAACCGACAATGGCGTATATGGCAAAATAACTTGGAATAAACCGTGGATTAACAGTCGTGGACAAAGTTTACAAAGTAATTTATCACTTTCTTCACCCGAACAATCCATTACAATGAGCTATAAGATCCCACTCAAAAAATCTCCCCTTGAACAATACTATACTATTCAAGGTGGCTATAAAAAAATCGACAATAACGATACTAAATCACGTTCCTATACCTTTGGTGTGGTTCGAAATTGGGACAATTTTGAAGGGTGGCAAAGCGCGCTAGGTTTAAATCTTTTACATGATGACTTTACGCAAGGTGACTCAAGTTTTAATACCCTTTTGTACTACCCTTCTATTAGTCTTTCACGAATTCGTAGCGATGGCAATCTTATGCCAATGTGGGGAGATTCACAACGCTATTCTGTTGAGGCAGCTACAAATTCTTTAGGATCCGATCTCAATCTTATTCGTTTTCAAACGCAACAAACTTGGATTCGATCCTTGTTTGATAGTCATCGATTTATTTTTCGGGGCAATTTCGGCATAATTCAGGCAAATAATTTTGATCGTGTTCCGCCTTCATTTCGATTCTTTGCAGGGGGTGACCGTAGTATACGAGGTTATAGTTACCAATCTATTTCGCCTAAAGATAAAAATGGTAAATTAAAAGGTGCGTCAAAGCTCATCACAGGTTCAGTTGAATACCAATTTAATTTAACAGGTGCTTGGTGGGGTGCTGTTTTTATTGATTCAGGTGAAGCAATTGATAAAGTCGATAAAACTAAATTTTATACAGGAAGTGGTATTGGTGTGCGTTGGGCTTCTCCGGTTGGACCAATAAAATTCGATTTAGCAACTCCGTTAACGCGAAGAGACTCTGGTTCAGTTCACCTATATATTGGTTTAGGATCCGAATTATAATATGGCTAAAAATCCCATTAGAGAAAAAAAATTAAAAAAAATTAAAAGAATACGAAAATGGAAAAAGCGTAGTATTGTAGTATTATCTATTTTCGTGTTTTTGGTCGTGTTTATTATCTTACTGCTTTATACCAGTTTAGGCGTTAAGTTGACCACTTATGTCTTAGGTAAAGCCCTACCCGAATTGAAAATTGAACAAGTGGAAGGGACATTAAGCGATTTACAGGTAAATGGTCTTTCATTGCAACTACCGGGTATTGATGTTCAGGTTGATAATGCATCGTTAAAATTATCTGGGTTATGTTTGCTTGAAACTAAAATCTGTATCGAACAGTTTGAATCAAAGGGTATTAAAGTAAAACTGAACACCGATCAGATTATTACCGACCCCAATAAGCCAATACCTGATAAACGGGTTGTTTTGAAAACCCCATTACCAATCGAACTGAAAACGGCACATGTATCAGATGTGAAAGTTGATATTGATGATATGCAATTTGGTCTGTCTGATTTTATGGGTAAGGCGACTTGGGTAAACGAAAAAATTTATGTATTTCCTGCTGAGGCTCAGGATTTAAGTGCTATTTTTGCTGATCACCCACAAGTAAAATCAACAACAGATTCAGTTCAGAATGATTTGCCTCTTAATGAAAAGATAAATCAATTATTCAATCAGCCGTTAATCGAATCATTACCCCAAGTTACTATTCCTCTCGATATCAATGTCGGACGCTTAACGGGTAACAATTGGCTTTTACATATTGGCGGAGAAGATTATCGATTTAACAATGTGACTATTCAAACTAATATCATCGATAATCATATTATCGTTCAACAGTTGAATACGGATGCGACAACTCCTTATGCTAATGGGCATGCTTTTGTTTCAGGAGATATTACATTAGGCAATGATTGGCCTGTTTTGGCATTTATTCAATTAAAAACAGCCAGTAATCAACTACATAGCCAATTTTCAGGTAAATTGTTAGGTGAATTGACGACTAATACGGTACTTGAAGGACTTAATTCAGCAAAAATTAATGCAAAAATCAATTTTATCGAAAAATATTTACCGGTGATGACCGACTTAAAGGGTAAACACATTCAATGGCCAATTGAAGGACAAGCGCAGTATCAAGTTAATAATTTTAATCTTTCAATAGGGGGTAACGTCCAACAGTATGACTTATCAGCTAAAGGTAAATTTAAAGGTGACGATCTGCCCGATACGTCGTTTGATGTTATAGGCCAGGGAACGAATCAATCAGCCATATTCGATCATGGAATAGTGAAACTACCACAAGGGGAAATCAATGTTTCAGGTAATTTCGACTGGCAAAAAGCCTTACACTGGGATGCAAAAGTTAAATTTACTGATGTTGATACCAGCAAAGATTTACCAAACTATCCTATACGATTAAATGGTCAACTTAAAACCAATGGTCAGTTAGAAGGTGATAAATGGCAATTGAATCTTTCCGAAATCCAATTAAAAGGTAATATTAATCACGCTGATTTTTCAACTAATGGCAGTATTCAAATTAATTCTCATCAATCAATCAGTGCGAATAATTTTGTTATGGATTGGGGCAAAAATCATATCAATATCAATGGCGCTTCAGATAAAGAAAATTTAAGTGCTAAGTTAGAGTTATCCTCTTTATCATTATTGGCTGATGACTTACAAGGTTCAATTGTCGGCACCTTGAAAATGAATGGCAGCTTTAATGAACCAAACGTGGATACCGATATCAATATTCACCAATTAAGTTTGATGAATATGTCAATATCATCAGCCCAACTTTCCGGAAAAGTAGAATATAAAAAACAAATTAGTGGACATTTAAAACTCATAGGACACGATATAGAACTTCCTAATCAAAGCATAAAAAATGCCAATATTGAGCTTAAAGGTAATGAAAGTCATCATGTTTTAGATATCAATCTTACAGGAACACCAGCCTCATTTACAACATCACTCAATGGAAAATTAGATCCTGATCGAACAAAATGGACGGGGGATTTATCCCACGCTGTGTTAAATTTAGGTGATAAAAATCATTGGCAATTGGTTAAAACATTACCTTTATCTTATGATGTTACTCATCAAGTTCCCACTATAGGCTCGCATTGTTGGTCAAACCAAGGGTCAAGTATTTGTTTAGATCAAGCACTATCTCCAACAGCTAACAGTAATACAAGTATCACGTTAAAAGATATTGAGCTGGCAAAACTCCCTATTCCAAACGACGGTGAAACAAAACTAGCTGGCTTGATTAATGGTAAAGCTTATATAAAATTCAATGCAAATAGTGAAATGCCGAATATCAAGGCCAATATCAAAGGGAATGAAGTTTATATTCAACAGATGATCACATCCCAATCATTATCTATTCCATTTGAAATATTTACTATTAATGCTGAATTTAATCAACAACAAGCAAAGTTTGATTGGTTATTTAGCTTAAAACAATTAGGTAAAATGAGCGGTGATTTAACTATTATCGATCCCACTCAACAAAAGAAATTAAATGGAAAATTAAACATTGATCATCTTGCCTTAGCGATAATTAATCCTTTATTAGATAAAGATGATTTTGCTAAAGGCTCGATAAATGGCAACGTTAATTTTTCCGGGTCGTTAATGGATCCTTATTTAACAGGTAATATTGATTTAAAACACAGTGAAATAAAATCCAGTCAATTACCAATTGATTTGAAATCAGCAAAGGTAGATCTTAATTTCAATGGTAAATCCTCCACCTTAAAAGGAGTTTTAACCACCAAGTCTGGTAATATTGATATTAACGGTCACGCCAATTGGGATACATTTGATAAATGGCAAGCGGATCTTTCTGTCACGGGTGCAGCAATGGAAGTTACCGTACCGCCAATGGTTGTGTTAAGTATTATCCCGAATATTAGAATTGATGCGACCCAAGATGAGATAATTCTTTCCGGAAAAGTCAGTATCCCTAAAGGTAAGATTACCGTCGAATCTTTACCGGCATCTAGTGTTGATGTATCGCCTGACGAAGTTATGTTAGATAAAAATTATCAAGTAATCGAAAAACAAAAACTTGGCATAAAAATCAGTAGCCATATTGAAATTGATATTGGTGAACATGTGACTGTCGATGCTTTTGGGTTAAACGCATCACTGAAAGGCAATCTCCTTGCGGCACAAACCAACAAAGGCTTAGATCTGCATGGGCAAGTTTTGATTCCAACAGGAAGATTTCACGCTTATGGTCAAGATTTAGTTATCCGTAAAGGTATTATCACTTTTTCGGGCCCTACTGACCAAGCTAAGTTAGATATTGAAGCTATTCGTAATCCAGACTCAATTGATAACAGTAGTATTACAGCGGGTATTCGTGTAACAGGATCTTCGGAAGAGCCCAAAATTGAAATATTTTCAGATCCTGCTATGTCCCAGCAAGAAGCATTATCTTATCTAATACGAGGTCAAGGACTTGAAAGCACCGACCAAAGCGATAATGATATGATGACCGCCCTACTCGTTGGTATCGGTACGGCAAAAACAGGTAAATATATTGGTGATATTGGTAATGTCTTTGGAATAAAAAATCTTTCTTTAGACACGCAAGGAGCCGGTAATAACTCTAAAGTAGTTGTTAGTGGGTATATTTTGCCTAACTTACAACTGAAATATGGAGTAGGTATTTTTGATTCACTGGCGACATTTACTTTACGATACCGATTGATGCCAAGACTCTATTTAGAAGCAACATCTGGACTTGCACAAACGTTAGATTTTATCTACCAATTTGAATTTTAATCACTTATTAGGATAATTGAGTTAGCCTTATCAATTATTTGGTTAAGGCTAGCTAATTTTTACTGCCGATTAACATTTCTCTTTTTAAGCCAAAACCTTTTTGTTTTATCACATTGAATCCAGCATTGATTAAGTTTCGCCGAACAAATCCAGCCGCACTAAAAGTTGCAAACGTTCCCTTTTGTGACGTATATTGAAAACAGCTTTTAAACAAGGATTCTGACCACATGTCAGGATTTTTAGCGGGTGAAAATCCATCAAAGAACCAAGCATCAATCAACCCATTTTGTTTAGCCAAAAATTCCGGAAAATATTGAATGTCATCATAAAGTACATCCAAACTGACCTTGTCTAAATGACAGGTGTTACCCGTTAGATAGGTATATAACTGCTTGGCTAATAGTTGAAGTTGGCATTCATCTTCTATGGCGGTTTGATGCATCATCATCATTTCTGTCACTGATAACGGATATTTTTCAATACTGATAAATTTAAGTTGCTGGAGTTGATGATTGGGATATTCTTTTTTAAAAGCTAAAAACGTTTGCCAGGCTATAAGAAAACTTAACCCCGAACCAAAACCCGTTTCACCAATAATAAAAGTATCTTTATCATGTTGGATAAAACGTTGGTGTAGATGATTGCCTTCAATAAAAACATATTTTGTTTCAGCAACTGCACCTTGTGTGTTGAAATAGATATCATCAAAATAGACAGAAACTGGGGCTTGATTTTCGTTCCAAATAATTGTTGATTTTTGCATGACGCCTCTTTACTCAGTTATCGTTGATCAAACTGTATATTGACACAGTTTATGTATATAATACGCTAAATCAATTTATGAGGTAAATTATGGTTTTTCTTTTCCGCTTAATTACAGTTGTGTTGATAGGTATTGTAGTTTGTGTACTGGGCGTTATATTTTGCCTATTCAATCCTCGGAATCCCAAAAACGTAGCCAGATTTGCACATTTATTTAGTTTTTTCTTTAAACCTATTTTGGGCGTTAAAGTTGATACTCGTCTCTATCCTGAGATTAGTAAAATAGGCAGTTGTGTTTATATCGCTAATCATCAAAACAACTTTGATATGGTTGTTGCCGCAGACGTTGTCCAACCGAAAACCGTGACTGTCGGAAAAAAAAGTTTAGCGTGGATTCCTTTTTTTGGGCAATTATACTATCTGACCGGTAATATTTTAATTGATCGTAATAATAAATCAAAAGCCCACGATACCATTGGACAAGTTGTTAAAGAAATTAAAACACGTGGCATATCGATTTGGATGTTTCCTGAAGGAACACGAAGTCGAGGACGTGGATTATTACCGTTTAAAACAGGCGCATTTAAAGCAGCAATTGCGGCAGGTGTTCCTATTGTGCCTATTTGCGTCTCTGATACCAATAACATTCAATTAAATCGTTTAAATAACGGTCATATGATTGTTGAAATGTTGGATCCTATTGACACCAAATCGTTACGTAAAGAAGACGCCAGAACATTAATGGAACAATGTTATCAACAAATGACTGAAAAATTAATTGAAATCAACAATGAAGTTAAGCAACTAAACAGTAAAAAATAATTAATGAATATGCAAGACCGTAATTTTGATGATATCAGTCATAAGTTTGCACAAAATATTTATGGCACAAGTAAAGGAAAAATTCGTGAAGCCATTGTCTGGCAAGAATTAGAAAATATATTAGCCACATTTCCAACAACCAAACCGTTGAAAATTCTTGATGCAGGTGGTGGACAAGGACAAATGGCTTGTCGATTGGCAAAATTAGGACATCATGTCACATTATGTGATATTTCTATGCAAATGCTAGAACTGGCACAAAAAAATGCCCAAGCAGAAAAGTTAAATATTAATTGTCATTGTTGTGCTATTCAAGATATTGATCATATCATTAATGAACAATATGATATGGTGATTTGTCATGCAGTATTAGAGTGGGTTGCCGATCCGATCAGTGTTCTTGAATCATTAAAAAAACACCTCAAACCCGAAGGTTATTTATCCTTGATGTTCTATAATTATCATGCACTTCTTTTTAAAACGGTGACACTTGGTAATTTTGGTTATACTCAATCTGGGCTTGCAAAACGTAAGAAAAAAACATTATCACCCGATTTTCCTCGAATACCAGATGATGTCTATCAATGGTTAGCCACGCTTGATTTTCATATTATAAAAAAAACGGGAATTCGTCTATTTCATGATTATATGAATAATAAAGAAAAAATAAATAGTCAGTTTGATCAGTTATTGGCACTTGAAAAGCAGTATTGCCAAGCGGAACCGTATCTTAGTCTTGCTCGATACATTTTAGTTACCGCAAAAAATGGCTAACAATTTTCATCATACTGATACTAAGCTTGAAATAGTTAAACTTCACTCGAAAATATTGGCTTAACTCGGTATGATAAACAGCGTAATTTAATTAATTAAGGAAAATAATGATAATCATCATATCTGATGGTATTGTTTCTATCGGAAGTAATATTGTTAATAGTCTGAATAATCAAAAAATTAAAGATGTTTTAGACGTTGATAATTTAACTGATGAGACAAAATTTGCCAATTTACTTGATTTAAATATGGCTGATTTTATTGATAAAGATGACTTTACTACGGCTATCGTTGCCGATCAGCAGTTAGACATTAAAGCAATATTTCATCACAATGTTTGTTCATCAACGATTATAAAAGGACATTAAATGAGAACACTAATTATTGGTCCTTCATGGGTTGGCGATATGATGATGTCGCAAAGTTTATATCGAACGTTAAAACAACTTCATCCTAATATTGAAATTGATGTTATGGCACCAGCATGGTGCCAAGCACTATTGAATAAAATGCCAGAAGTGAATCGAGCTATTGAGATGCCAATTGGTCATGGTAAATTCGGTTTAACCCAACGCTATCGACTCGGCAAATCACTCCGTCATCATCATTACGACCAAGCGATAATTTTACCTAATTCGTTTAAATCAGCTTTAATCCCTTTTTTTGCTAGGATTCATCAGCGAACAGGTTGGAAAGGTGAAATGCGTTATGGACTGATTAACGATCTTCGTAAACTTAATAAACAAGCCTTTCCATTAATGGTTCAACGTTATGTTGCCCTTGCCTACCCTAAGGATCAGATCCACACAGCAGAGCAAATACCACAACCCATACTTTGGCCTAAACTTGAAGTTTGTCAAACAGACATCAATGACACGCTTAACACGTTTAAGATCAATGATAATTTGCCGTTAATTGGTTTTTGTCCTGGTGCTGAATTTGGTCCAGCAAAACGTTGGCCGGATTATCATTATGCCGCTCTTGGTGATATGCTTGTAAAGCAACATGCCAAAATTGTTATTTTTGGTTCTGATAATGATCGACAAGTTGGCAAAAAAATTATTGAACAAATGACACAAGGCGATCAGTGTATTAATCTTGCCGGTAAAACAAAATTGGATCAAGCGGTTAATTTAATTGCGGCTTGTAAAGCAATTGTGACTAATGATTCAGGATTGATGCATGTCGCCGCAGCTTTGGATCGCCCTTTGGTTGCGCTTTATGGCCCAAGTAGTCCAGACTTTACCCCACCCCTTTCTGATAAAGCTGAAGTTATTCGCTTAATAACAGGGTATCATAAAGTCCGTAAAGGCGATGCAGAACAAGGCTATCATCAAAGTTTGATTGATATAAAACCTGAAACTGTGTTTGAAACTTTAATGAAGCTTATTGCTCGTTGTGAAAAGAGTCATTAATTATGCGTGTACTTATTGTTAAAACATCTTCAATGGGTGATGTACTTCATACTTTACCCGCGTTAACTGATGCTGCCCGTCATTTACCTAATATGACTTTTGATTGGGTGGTTGAAGAAAATTTTGCGCAAATACCAACATGGCATTTTGCGGTAGATAAAGTGATCCCTGTGGCCATTCGGCGCTGGCGTAAAAACTGGTTCGGTAAATCTATTCGTCAAGAGCGTCACCAATTTATTCAATCACTACTTGAACGGGAATATGACTGTATTATTGATGCGCAAGGATTAATAAAAAGTGCTTTTTTTATCACACGTAAAGCAAGAGGCATTAAGCACGGTTTAGATCGTCATAGCATAAGAGAACCGATTGCCAGTTGGTTTTATGATGTTAAACATTCTGTTCCAAAATCAATGCATGCCATTGAACGAGTACGACAACTCTTTGCAAAAAGTCTTGGGTACGACCTATCTGGTGACATGGGTGACTATGCAATTGCAAGTCATTTTTTATCAGAATTACCGTCTGACCATGGACAATATTTGATATTTTTACATGCCACTACCAGATATGAAAAACATTGGACAGAAGACGCTTGGCGTCAATTAATACAATTGATAGCGCCAACCGGTTTAAAAATTAAATTACCTTGGGGAACGGCGAATGAAATGCAAAGCGCTCAACGCTTAGCACAAGGATTTAATCATGTCGAAGTGCTACCAAAATTGTCTCTTTCTCAAGTGGCGACTGAACTTGCTGGGGCTAAAGCTGTGGTTTCAGTCGATACAGGATTAAGTCATTTAACTGCGGCACTCGATCGCCCAAACATAACTTTATTTGGTCAAACCGATCCGAAATTAATAGGCGGTTATGGTAAAAATCAATTTAGTCTTGTCTCTCCAGATCAAAAAATGCAAACTATCTCAGCAACGAAGGTATATGAGCAATTAGCCCGTTTTTTGTAAAACAGGATAGAATTGAAATAACGTTATTGAAAAAGATTAAAGGAATCGAACTAATGAATAAATATTGTGAGCTCATTCGGGAAAAATATGCTCAAATCGGCAGTAATGAATTAGGCTATGTTGAAGATGCTTTAGGAGCCGTTATGTTGGTTTTAAATGAAGTTGCAGCTGATAAACAAGTACCTGCTGAACTTAGAGAGAAAGCTGCTTATGCAGCAGCTAACTTATTAATGAGTGACTATGACATTAAATAGCTGTTGGTAAATTGATAATAAAACGTGTCGATTTATCATCTGATTCTACATAAATTGATCCCTTATGGGTTTCAATAATGGATTTAACAATGGCTAGCCCAATACCTGCGCCGGAACTGTCATTACGATGACGTGATTCATCGACACGATAGAATCGGTCAAAAAGATGTGGTAAATGTTTTTTATCAATTTTTTTGCCCGGATTAGAGATAATAATCTTAACCCGTTTTTCACTCATTTGACTTAACGTGATAGTTATGACCTCGTTATTCGGTGTATAACGAATCGCATTAGACAAAATATTACCAATTGCACGCCCTAACATCATTTTATCACCTTGTATGTGAGAACAGTGACCGTCGAGTTGGAAAGTAATATTTTTTTCATCGGTGAGAGGCTCAAAATAATCACACATCATCATAACCATGTTAGTAAGATCAATGTCAATCAAATTAGGCACAAGCTGGCGATTGTCTGCCTGCGCCAAAAATAACATATCAGAAATCATTTGTGACATTTTTTCATATTCTTCTAAATTAGAATATAAAATTTCACGGTACTCATTTGTCGTACGAGCGTTATTGAGTACAATTTGCGTTTGCGTGGTAAGATTAGTAATCGGTGTACGCATTTCATGTGCAATATCGGCAGTAAAATTATGCTGACGAGTAAAAACATCTTCCATACGATTAAGCATGTTATTAAATGCTCTGACCAAGCTTACATATTTAACCGGTACTGACGAGGTTGGAATACGATAATTTAAATTATTTAAACTAATTCTTTCAATCTTCTTGATTAAGCGATTGATTGGTTTTTGAGTATAGTAAATACTGATGAATGAACCGATTAATGCTAACACACAAGAAATAATAATTAGCAGACCTAATCCGTTTCTTAATCGATTAATAAATTCAAGTTGCACATCACGACGAACGGCAACAATCGTAGTGAATCGTTTACCGTCTTCCCCTATCACCCTTGATGCCGCAATTCGATAAGATGATTTATCTATCGTCTCAATAGAAGTACTGTCATTTTCAATAATCCGTTCTAACTCTTGTGATTTTAGTGCTATCGCTAAGTTGGGGCCTCGAGTGCGATAGACTATTTTGCCCATATCATCAATGATATAAACAAATAAGTGATGATGCCCGGTGAGAATTAGCAATAAATTTTGGATAAATTCATCACGATTATCATTCGGAGAATAATAAGTTAGTTCTCTTTCTATAGAGGTAATAACCGAATTTAATTCGGTCACATTTTGTCTGATTGAAAATTTTTCAAAAGACCGCTCGATCAAATAACTGAAACAATAAAGTAGTCCACATGTTATCAGACAAACAATAATGGGTAACCGAACGGAAATTAATTTACTCTGTTTCATCTAATACATCTATTTTATAACCCATTCCACGCACAGTATGAATAAGTTTAGGTTCGAATCCTGCATCTATTTTGTTACGTAACCGTCTTATGGCTACATCAATCACATTAGTATCGCTATCAAAATTCATATCCCAAACTTGTGAAGCAATTAACGATCGCGGTAACACTTCACCCGGATAACGTAAGAAGTATTCAAGTAATAAAAACTCTTTATTGGTGAGATCGATACGTTTATCTGAACGCGTCACTGTTCGCTTTGGCAAATCCATGACTAAATCAGCAATACTTAATTGATAATTGTTTACTTGCGGCACATTTCGTCTTAATAACGATTTAACTCTCGCTAATAATTCAGCGAATGAAAAAGGCTTCACTAAATAATCGTCGGCACCTAAATTTAATCCTTTAACTTTATCTTCAACACTTCCCATTGCTGTCAGCAATATAATTTGGGTGTCTTTACCCGCTTCACGCAATGACTGAACAATTTTCCAACCAACAATATCCGGTAACATTACATCCAGGATAATTAAATCATAATCTTCTGTCATTGCCCGATGATAGCCATCTAAACCATTTTTGGTTAGGTCAACAATAAAGCCTGATTCAATTAATCCTTGACGAAGGTATTCACCTGTTTTCTGTTCATCTTCAACAACTAACAATTTCATTTTAAATATTTCCTTTGCCAAAGTATCAGGTTATCTAACTTACATAATACTGTTCCTATGATATATGAAAAGTTCAAAAACATTCATGATATTTCCATGACTATTTTGTAATCTACTTGTCATTAATCCGTTTGAATGTGTTTGTTATAGTATCCACACAATGATTCATGAGGCTAGACATTATTGTTTCATTGTTTTATTTCCTTTCATCCATTCCTTGCAATTTAATGCAGCCCTAGTTTATCTAGGGTTTTTTTTTGCTTATAAATCACGATAAGCTCGAATTAATCTCTGAAACAATAAATGATTGACTTTAAAATCTCGGCATTCTAACAAAAATAACTGAATCTGAATATCAAATTCAGTTATTTTTATGCAAAACTACGCCTGTTTCGATGTGTTCTGTATAAGGAAACTGATCAAACAGAGCAAAATGTTTAATCGAGTGCGTTTCTGTCAGTTGCTGTAAATTTTCACGCAATGTATGAGGGTTACAAGAAATATAAATAATGGTTTTATAACTTTTTAAATTATTTAATGTTTCTATGTCTAATCCTGCACGAGGAGGATCAACAAGTACCGTATCACACTGATAGTCATCTAAATTAATTCCTTTCAATCGATTAAATTCTCGTTCTTTTCTTATAGCTGACGTAAACTCCTCAGCCGATAATCGAGCAATAATCAGATTATTAATATGATTGACCGCAATATTATGTTGTGCCGAATAGACCGAAGCTTTGGCAATTTCAGTGGCTAATACCTTTCGGAAATTTCGAGCCAACGCAATTGAAAAATTACCATTTCCACAATAAAACTCTAGCAGATCACCGGATAAACCTTGGGTGACCGAAGTAGCCCACTCAAGCATTTTAATATTGACGGCTGCATTAGGCTGCGTAAAACTATTTTCAACTTGCCGATAAATCAAATTGTTACCCATAACTGGTAAAACTTCATCAACATAATCAACATCAATAACAATTTTTTGATTACTTGCTCGACCGATAATATGGCAGTTAACACCTTGTTCGGCTAACTGTTGCTTTAATTTTTCAGCTTCTACCCGCCATTCATCGGATAATTTTTTATGATATAAAAGTGTAATAAGCAGTTCACCACTTAATGTCGAAAAATAATCGATTTGAAAAAGCATATGGCGAAGCAAATAATTAGGTTTTAAAAGTGGAATAATTTTTTGCATAGCATCATTAACAAGTGCTGTTGCAATCGGGAAAGTTTCTACTTTTATTCGCTTTTTTGTATTTTTATCGTACATGATATGATAAAGGTCATCTTTATCATGCCATATTCTAAATTCTGCACGCATACGATAATGACTGATTGGAGACGAATAAACGGTTAAATCAGGTAGTGAAAAATGTGATAAAAGCGCTTTTAAATTCGTGACTTTATTTTCAAGCTGTTGTTGATATTTTTCGTTAGAGAAACATTCTGCCATTTTAATTATCAGATTATTAAAAAGTGGTTATAAAAAATTAGTCAATTTGATTTAATGCTATAGACTAAACAGAGATATAAAAATTGATTTTCGCTTAGTATATCACAAAGATTTTAGCCCCATTATTTTATCTATGTTATCATAAACCACTATCAATGGTAAGCCTGATACCACCCAACGTTAACTTTAAGTCACTTGTCATCAAATTTGCATCATGAAATTCAATTTATGCAGTTGGTCAGAATTGACGTTTTTTCTTAATGAATATTACATTCACATAAATAAGTTATTTTCATTCATTGACATTAATTATCTGGGGATTTACTAAAATTAGCGCATTAAGCTTTCATTTGGTTGAAATGTTGGTATCACCATAGACAATCATTGGTGTGATAATATTGTAGTTATATTGATTGCCGTTATAATGTGTTTTAAATTTCTCGTTATAAAGGTCATTATGACAACGCAAACTTTTTCCGATTTACAAATAGATGATGTATTAATTAACAATCTTAAAGCCCAAAATATTATTACCCCTACCGTAATTCAAGCACAAACGATCCCTGTAGCTTTAGATGGCAAAGATATCTTAGGATCGGCACCAACTGGTACCGGTAAAACACTTGCTTTTTTAATCCCAGCGGTACAACATCTTTTAGACTTTCCGCGTCGAAAACCGGGGCCACCAAGAATTTTAATTTTAACGCCAACGCGTGAGCTTGCAATGCAAATTGCAGAACAGGCAAAAAACTTAACGCAATCAACGCATCTGAGTATTGCGACAATTACTGGTGGTGTCGCTTATATGAATCATGCAGAAGTATTTAGTAAAAACCAAGACATTGTCATTGCCACAACCGGACGACTATTGCAGTATATTAAAGAAGAAAACTTCGACTGCCGAGCGGTGGAAATGTTGATATTAGATGAAGCCGATCGCATGTTAGACATGGGCTTTTCACAAGATGTGGAAACAATTTCTGCCGAAACCCGTTGGCGCAAACAAACCTTACTTTTTTCAGCGACACTGGAAGGTGAAGGTTTATTCAATTTTGCCAGTCGAATTCTCGATCAGCCTGTTGAAATTAATGCGACTCCGTCCCGTAAAGAGCGTAAAAAAATCATCCAATTTTATTATCGTGCTGATGATCTCAATCATAAAGTTGCTTTATTAACCCATCTTCTCAAGCAAGATGAATTTCAAAAAACAATTGTATTTGTTCGAAAACGTGAACGGGTACACGAACTGGTAACTTGGTTACATCAAGCAGGTATAAAAAGTTGTTATTTAGAAGGCGAAATGGTACAAGCAAAACGCAATGAAGCAATAAAAAGAATCAGTAACAACACCGTAAACGTCTTAGTGGCTACTGATGTGGCTGCTCGGGGAATCGATATTGATGATGTTACGCACGTGATCAATTTTGATGCGCCAAAAACAGCAGATGTTTATCTACACCGTATTGGTCGTACAGCAAGAGCAGGTAAAAAAGGTACGGCTATCATGTTAGTTGAAGCGCATGACAATGATCTATTACTGAAAATTGAACGCTATATTCAAGAACCCATAAAATTGAGAACGATTGAAGGATTACGTCCTAAAACTAAAGCACCAAAACCGACTTGCAAGAAAAAACCGTCAAATAAATCAAAATTGAAGCGTGGTGCAAAAAAACAGGATGACACAGCAAAGAAAAAAGTTAAAGTCCGTTTACGTGACACCAAAAATAAAGGTAAACCTAAACACAAATTAAGCGAATCGAATAATTCAAAAGTTTGACATAGTCAGAGCTTATGAAAGCGATTGTTAATAACAACTTGGACAATTTTTATCAGTTGCTATAATACATTCCATCAAGGTTTACAATATTTTTGGTTTTATACAAGGAGAAACACATGACATTAGTCACGCGAAAAGCACCTGATTTTACTTCATCAGCAGTTTTAGGTTCTGGTGAAATTGTAAATAACTTTAATTTAGCTCAGCATATTCAAGGTAAATATGCCGTTGTATTCTTTTGGCCAATGGATTTTACTTTTGTTTGTCCATCAGAAATTATTGCTTTCGATCATCGTCTTGAAGAATTCAAAAAACGTGGTGTTGAAGTTATTGGTGTTTCAATGGACTCAGAATATGTTCATAACGCATGGCGAAACACTCCGCAAGATAAAGGTGGAATTGGCGAAGTTAAATTCCCAATTGTTGCCGATATCAAGCACACTATTATGCAAGCTTATGGTGTTGAACATCCTGAAGCAGGTGTAGCGCTTCGTGCATCATTCTTTATTGATAAAAATGGAATTGTTCGTCACGAGACTATCAATGATTTACCTATTGGGCGTAATATTGATGAAATGATCCGTATTGTTGATGCTTTCCAATTCCATGAAGAACACGGTGAAGTTTGCCCTGCACAATGGACTAAAGGTAAACAAGGTATGCAAGGCAATCCTAATGGTGTTGCAAGCTACTTAAAACAACACGCTAACGAACTTTAATATTCTACTCTATACTGAATAACTTATTGAAAAGATTAACTTTCAATTCAAGTTACTTTGTTAAACCGGAGATGTTCTCCGGTTTTTTTTATTCTTAATTGTTTTCTTAATTCCCTTTTTACTTTGAATAAATTCATTCAATAGTTTTGTGTACATTAACTAGAAGATGAAAAGATTGAAATGAATGTCTATTTAGATAAATTCTGTGACTTGAAACGGATCTTTTATCAATAAAAATACTTTATCAAATTGAGTTATCCAGTTGAAAATAGTTTGCGAACGATTAAAAACAATAATGGAAAATAATTTAACACTTCGTTTTACATTGTCATATGCAGTCCAACCACGCCAACAATAATAATGACCAATCCCAATAAACGCGGTAAATTTTTAGGCTCATTGAATAAAAACATATTGGCAAATACTGCTCCGGATGTGCCAAGTCCAACCCATACGGGGTAAACAATACTCAGTTCAAGATAATGAAGGGAGAAATAAAAAAGAACAAAAGAAACAAAAAATCCGCCCCAATATAAAACTAATCTTATTATTTTTTTTTGTTCAGCATAGAGCTTCAATCCTATTGCCCCTATCACTTCAAAAAATGATGCTGTTAATATTAAAAGCCATCCCATAATAAAATCCTCAATCTGATCTTTGTCGATTAACTATCTGTACGTTTAAGTTGCACAACGCCAATTATGATTAATGCTACAAAAAAGAGTTGCATCATTTTGATTTCTTTACCAAAAAGCACCATATCAATAATCGTTGCCCCAACGGCACCAACGCCGGAAAATATGGCATAAACAGTGCCTGTTGGAATGGTCTTACAGGCATTAGTTAAAAATGTAAAATCGACAATAATTAATGTGATAATAATCATCCAATGCCAATACTCCGTTGCAACACTAAATCCTAAAATCCAACATAATTCAAAAAAGCAGGTCAATATAACAAATCCCCACTCTTTATTAATGCTAAACATAGCTACCTCGCTGCTATCATTTTACTTATTGCTTGATTTTGCTTTTTCTACCGATGTTTATATCGTTGAAAAATAAGATGGTTCGCAAACATGAAGGTTTGCCACCGAAAGATCAACATGTTAATGCAGAAAAACTACGTGGTTTAAGATTAAACTAACTTAAGTCGCACTAAAACATTTTGATATATCATTACTAGTTTACTTAGCTTATTCTTATTCAATTCTATAATGAAGATACAAAATTGGCAAGGCTAACCCTGATTATTCGCTATATTTCAGTGTTTCATTAAAAAATTGAAGATAAGTTGATTGAAACGGTTTAAACAGATATGAATAAATGTTTAAGCACACAATTACACGTAAATTTACTTCCCTATATAAAAGGAAGTAAACTTCTAACGTAATGATTATAAAGACTGTAAATAGTTTGCTATATCTTCTATTGTCACCACAGGCAATTGATGCTTTTTAGCGAACTCAACCACTTGGGGCGCTCTTGCCATTGAACCATCATCATTCGTTAATTCGCAAATCACAGCGGCAGGTTTCAATCCAGCTAGCTTGACCAGATCAACCGATGCTTCGGTGTGTCCTCGACGAGCAAGTACTCCACCTTCTTTTGCTACCAGTGGAAAAACATGACCAGGATGATTTAAGTCACTGGGTTTAGCTTCATCGGCTACGGCAGCTTTAATCGTGGTAACGCGATCTGCCGCTGATACGCCAGTTGACACACCCTTTGCCGCTTCAATTGAAATAGTAAAGGCAGTATGATTTTTACTGGTATTGTTTGCCACCATCATGGGAAGATTCAATTTTTCACATTGTTCTTTTGGCATACATAAGCAAACGATTCCACTTCCATAACGAATTGTCAGTGCCATTTGTTCTGTCGTTATGGTTTGCGCAGCCCAAATAATATCACCTTCATTTTCCCGATCTTCATCATCTAAAACTAACACGCCTTGCCCTGCTTGAATCGATGCAATCGCTTTTTTGACACGTTCTGATGGGGTTCCAAATTCATTTAAATTAAACTGATTCATGGTAAATACCTAGGTCCTTTTTTAATATATTTATTATTTTTCTAAATTATCTTGGTATTCCAAATTAATACTCATCAATCGTATTTTATGCATTGCCAAGCTAATTTAATTAAAAATAAACTTAATACCAGAATCAGGGCTGTGCTTGACCATAGTGATATTGCTAAAAAGTAAACTATGCAACTAATAGCAAATTAAGAAAAGATAAGCAACTCTCTTATATCCAGACTTTCACTGTCGGCTTTGGAATTTCACCAAATCTGCTAGACCTTAATACCTATTAATCATCTTCAAATTCACTTCAAATCATTTTGCACAACAATGAAATTGATTTTAGCTATTTGAAATATTGACTGACTAAAATATTAAGCGCTTGTGGGCTATACCACCGGTGGGGACTTGCACCCCGCCCTGAGAATTTTGTTAGTAAACTAACACTCAACACTATAATATAAATATAGTAAAAAGACACGGATATTTTGAAAGGAAAATATTGCCGCATTGTGCGGCAATATTAAGTTTTAAAAAGATTTAATGCAGGCGAGTTTCACGCAATCGACGACGTTCAGATTTACGCATCCATAACCACGAAATAAATCCAATGATGCCAACAATTAACAAAATAATTGTGGCAAGTGCATTAACTTGAGGATCCACACCTAAGCGAACTTTGGAGAAGATCAGTTTAGGTAATGTCATCGCACCTGGGCCGGTCACAAAATTAGCAATAACCACATCGTCAAGTGATAATGTGAATGCAAGCAACCACCCTGACACTAATGCCGGCGCAATCATTGGTAAAGTAATCACGAAAAAGACTTTTAATGGATTTGCGCCTAAATCTAATGCAGCTTCTTCAATGGATTTATCCAACTCTCGTAACCGTGCGCTAATAACGACGGTGACATAAGCTGTACAAAATGTAGTATGAGCCATCCAAATCGTGATCGCCCCCCGATCTTTTGGCCAACCCAGTACCTGCCCCATTCCAACAAAGAGCAATAGCAAAGCTAAACCCGTTATTACATCAGGCATAACCAAAGGTGCTGTTGTCATAAAAGAAAACAGATTTGACCCACGAAAACGCCTAAAACGGATAATGGCAAAAGCAGCTAAAGTACCAAGTACAATCGCAAATGTTGCTGCACAAGCTGCGATAGTTAAACTTAAACCAACCGCCTTGAGTAAAGTTTGATTATGAATCAATTCAACGTACCATTTGGTTGAAAATTCTGCCCAAACAGTCACCAAACGTGAACTATTAAATGAATAAACAATCAAAATAATCATTGGGATATATAAAAAAGAGAATACCGCCAATAATATAAGCCCTTTTAAACATCGGCAAGCTAACGCTAATGTAATAATTAACGTGACAATCAGACTAAAAACAAAACAGCCCACGTAAACACTGCCATTTGTAATAAGTTCAAATCCCGATGATGAAATTAAAAGCGTTAATATAAATGAACCGATCAACAATGACACAAAGACAATCAAAGCTGAACGTAGGATAATTGGTAAATTGTTCATCTATTTACCTCCCATTTGTCGATTTTGGAATTTGTTGAAATAATAAATCGGCACAATCAATATTAACAACATCACCGATGCAACCGCTGAAGCAGCAGGCCAATCATGATTATTAAAGAATTCTGTCCATAACTGAGTACCTATCATGATTCCTTCTGACGGCCCCAATAATTCAGGAATAACATATTCACCAACGGCAGGAATAAACACTAACATTCCCCCTGCAATTACTCCATTTTTTGTCAATGGTACAATGATTTGAAAGAACGTTTTAATCGGTTTACAGCCTAAATCTAATGACGCTTCAATTAGCGTTGAATCAACTTTGATTAACGATGTATAAATCGGTAAAACGACAAAAGGCAAATAAGAATACACAATTCCTATATACACAGCGAAATAGGTTTTCATAATGATTAACGGCTGATCGATAACGCCTAACCACATTAAAAAATGATTTAAAAGCCCATTAGGATTTAAAATACCTATCCACGCATAAACACGAATCAAAAAGGATGTCCATGACGGTAAAATAATCAGTAAAAGCAAAATATTTCGCGTTGACGGTTTACATTGCGAAATAGCCCAAGCTAGTGGGTAACCAATTAAAATACATAATAAAGTTGATATAGCCGCAATTTTTAATGATTGCAAATAAGAATCAAAATAGATGGTATCACTCAATAAATTGAGATAATTACCAAAATTTAAGGTTATATTGAGCAATCCATCGTCAAAGCTAAATAAATCCGTATACGGCGGAACAGCGGATGCTATTTCGGAAAAACTGATCCTAAAAACAATTAAAAATGGTAATAAAAACAGTAGCAGCATCCATAAATATGGAATAGCAATGACTGTTAAACGACCATAAAGCGTCATCAAATCTGTATCATCAGGCTGTTTTTTAATTTTCTTAATTGCAAAATAAATAGCAACTAAACCAGCAGGTATAAATAGAATACTGCCAGCAATAATCATTCGATAAGCAAGTCTAGAAGGCTTGTAATTTGCTAAAAACAAACCAAAACATGACATTAAAAAACTTAATACTAATGCAGTAAATAGCGCATCTAAAAATAAGTTATCAAATGCATCTGTGGTGACAAAACGCCAATAAACACAGAGCAAGACAAATGCATTTAATACTACACTCCAAAAAATGGAACGCATCGTTATATCCTCTTTTGTTTATTCGGTAAGTACCACACAGCTATCAACTTCCCAACTTAGGTTAACTATATCTCCCCAAGTAGGCATTCCTTTTCGATAACGGTGCTCATTTTGTAGTTGTGCAATGATAATTTGCCCACTTGATAACTTAACATGATATATTGATAAATCACCTAAATAGGCAATTTCAACTACTTCACCTGTTGCAACGTTATAACCGTCTTCTGGAATGTCGTCACATAATTTGATTTTTTCCGGTCGAAGCGCAACTTGAATTGGCACACCTTCAACCGCTGGTGAATCATAATCAACTTTTATTGGATGTTTTATCATTGGACAGCTAATAATCAATCCGTCTTCAAGTGTTTCTTGTAAAATGCCATCAAACACATTTACCGATCCAATAAACTCAGCACTATAACGACTGTTTGGATGTTCATAAATTTCTTCAGGCTCACCAATTTGAACAAATTGACCTTTATTCATAATGGCAATACGACCAGCCATGGTCATGGCTTCTTCTTGATCATGGGTAACCATAACACAAGTTGCCCCTACTTGTTCTAAAATACTGACAACTTCAAGTTGCATACGATCACGCAGTTGCTTATCTAACGCTCCCATCGGTTCGTCAAGAAGCAATAATTTTGGACGTTTTGCTAAACTACGTGCTAACGCTACGCGTTGTCTTTGACCACCAGATAATTGATGTGGCTTACGTTTTCCAAATTGTTCCATATGCACAAGCGCAAGCATTTCTTCAACACGGTGTTTGATCTCTTTATTGTCTAATCTATCTTGCTTTAAACCAAAAGCAATATTTTGCTCAACCGTCATGTGAGGAAAGAGAGCATACGATTGAAACATCATATTGATTGGGCGATTATAAGGCGGAACTTGCGACAAATCTTTACCATCTAAAATAATTTGCCCAGATGTTGGTTGTTCAAATCCTGCTAACATTCGTAATAGGGTCGATTTACCACTACCTGAAGCACCAAGCAAAGCAAAAATTTCACCGGTGTAGATAGTGAGATTAATATCATCAACAGCATAATAATCATCATTAAACACTTTGGTTAAATTTTTGATCTCCAATAATGGCGTAACCATCTTTTTTTTAGGCTGAACCTGAATTGTTGTTTTATTATTCACTCTTTTTTCCTCATAACAACAAGCCATAAAAAACGAAACGGAAAGATTAAATCAATCTCTCCGTCTATAATAAATAACACTTAATAATCAATTATTTGTTAAAACTTTATCGACCAGTTTTAAGTTTTGTCCACGTACGAGTAATCACGCGTTCAAGTTTAGGTTCTTTAACTTTTAATGTAAACAATTTTTCCATGACTTCAGGTGATGGATAAACCGCAGGATCGTTTTTAATTTCCGGTTTAACAAAATTGTCATTTGCGACTTTATTGGCACTCGCAAAATTAACATCATTCGTCACTTGTGCAGCGATTTCTGGCTTCATGATAAAGTTTAAAAATTCATGGGCTTCATCAACATTAGCCGCATCTTTTGGAATCGCAAAAGTATCAAAAAAGACTAATGCCCCTTCTTTAGGTATTTGATAACCGATATGGACACCATTTTTAGCCTCATTTGCGCGATCTCGTGCTTGTAAAATATCGCCAGACCAACCTAAAATGACACAAATATCACCATTAGCAAGGTCGGTTATATATTGAGATGAATGAAAATAACGAATATTCGGTCTTACTTTTGCTAAAAGATCATAAGCTGCACCAGTATAATCTTTGGCATCAGTGCTATTAGGATCTTTACCTAAATATTGTAACGCACTGGCAAAAATTTCAGTAGGCGCATCTAAAAATGCAACACCACAATCTTTAAGTTTTTCCATGTTTTCAGGTTTAAAGACTAAATCCCAACTATTAACTGGGGCATCTTCACCTAAACGCTCTTTGACTTTATCGATATTATAACCGATACCCGTTGTCATCCAGACATAAGGAATAGCATAAGTATTATCTGGGTCATGAGTCGCCATTAGTTTCATTAAGTTAGGATCAAGATTTTTCCAATTCGGTAATTTACTTTTATCTAATGGAAGATAAATACCTGACTTAATCTGTCTTGCTAAAAAGCTATCAGAAGGTGAAACAACATCAAAGCCGGAATGCCCCGCCATGAGTTTTCCTTCAAGTGCTTCATTAGAGTCATAAACATCATAAACAAGTTTAATTCCTGTTGATTTTTCAAAATCATTAATGGTTTCATGACCAATTTGACCTGCCCAATTATAAAAATGTACGACACGATCTTTAGCAATAGCAGATTGAGATAACGCTAGTGTGACACCAGCAAGAATTGAAAGAATTGTTTTACGTTGAGTAAACATGCTCACCACTTCTCCTCTAGTAATAGGGATATTACATGTTAAACACAAGCCCACTGAATCAAAACAATGGACCCCCAAATTTTACCAAAAACCTGTTAAAAAACATAGTCTGGCGAAACCGAGGTAAGCAAGCAAATTATTTATTATTATATTGATAAAAATAAATGGTTAGCTTTGCATTACGTGGCATAAAATACCTTTTTTTTCAAAGAAGTCTACATAAAATGTAAAATAACTTAAGATTTGAGATTGAGTGACGATATTTTGTTCACTCAACCTTTTTTAACGATACTAAAAATAGATAACGCCAATAGCGTCCTTTCCAATTTTATTCAGCTTTGGCTGGTAGAATTTTGGCATCAGGTTGCCAAACACGATACTTAATTTGGAAATCATTTGGTGCATAAATGACAATTGGTAAGCGACTATTATAGTCTAACCAACCCAAATTATGATGAAGAGTAACAAACTGATTTTTATTAGAACCTGCCGGGCAAGCCATCATGGTTGATAGAACACCGTTACCGGCTTCTACAACATAATAAGAATAACCCCAACCTTTTAATTCTTCCTCTTTAACTGTCCCTGCCAAACGTTGAGAATTACAATCAACATTCATTTCTTTGCCAATTAGTAATTCAATACGAGCATTATTCTCATCAGGCAATGCAGGTAGATTTATTGCAAAACGGGTGTAACCAGCTTTCGCTTCAGGATAAGGTGCAATGTCATTCACATTTTGCACTGTTTCTGGCAATTTAGTTTTTTCAGCACAAGCAAATAAAGATACGCCCATTAAGGCTACCAATATTATTTTTTTCATTTTTTTGTCTCCTGTAAAAATAGGTTCATTAATATTGCATGATATGCTTTTTAAATGATAATGCGTATAATAGCATTATATTTACTATTTACTATGGTTATAAAATGCCTAAAGAAAAAAATACTAATGATTTATTAAAATTAATTCTTAATCTGCTATTAATTGGATTATTTATCATCATTACTTATCGGATTGTTGAACCTTTTTTGTTTGGATTCTTCTGGGCGGTCATGGTCGTGATTGCAACTTGGCCACTTATGATCAAAATTCAAAACAAACTTTTCCATAAACGCTGGTTATCTTTGTTGGTTATGGCATTAATTTTAGCCTTTGTTTGTGTCATTCCTTTTCTTCTCATTATTAGTAGTGTAGCACAAAATGGACACTATCTGATTGAATGGGCAAAATCACTATCTCATCACGAGTTACCCACTCTTGATTGGCTAAATAGCATTCCTATGTTTGGTGAGGAATTACATCAAAAATGGTTAGAGCTGATCAAAACCGATGGTTCAGATTTAATGAGCAATGTTCAACCCTATATTGGCACTATGATTAAGTGGTTGATCGAGCAAGTAACTAATTTAGGTATTTTCATTTTCCATGCTGGTGTCATGATTATTTTTAGCCTGTTACTTTTCTTAAAAGGTGAAAGTATTACCAAATATGTTTATGTATTTGCTAATCGACTCTCTAAACAATATGGCGAAACAACCGTCACCTTAGCAGGCCAATCAATTCGTGCAGTCGCATTAGGCGTAGTGGTAACCGCCATTACTTTAGCTTTAATTGGTGGTTTAAGCTTTGTGTTAACGAATATGCCGTTAGCGGGTCTATTAACTCTAGTACTATTTATTTGTTGTGTTGCCCAAATTGGGCCAGTTGTCGTCATGCTAGGTTGTATAATTTGGCAATTTTGGAGTGGTCATACGGCTTCAGGTATTATCTTAATTGTCGTCGCAGTAATACTGACGACACTTGATAGTGTTATGCGTGCTTATTTAATCAAAAAAGGCGCTGATTTACCTTTTTTACTTATTCTATTTGGTGTTATTGGTGGATTACTCGGATTTGGTATTATGGGATTATTCATCGGACCAGTCGTATTAGCCTTAACCTATAAAATTATTCAGACATGGGTTGATGAACAATCTTAAACAATTTATTATCATCCCGAAAATAAGATTTTATAACGTTGTGACTAAATACATTAACAAATGTTGTATAAAAAGGAGAATTATTTTCTGATATAATTCGTATTACTCAACGATATGCGTCAGTTAAAATGATATAGAAATCATGCGAATACCATTTATAAAATATAATCACCAAAAACAGCTTGATGAATTAGCAAAAATTTCTCAACATGCCGATCAATACCGTATCATATATAATCCTACAGACTATCGGCTTGCTTTGCTTGATGCAATTAAACATGCCAAGGAACGCATCTATATTGTTGCGTTATATTTAGAGCAAGATGAAGCAGGAAAAGAATTTCTTAAAGAATTATATAATGTTAAGCAACAAAATCCCAATTTAGATATAAAAATCTTTGTCGATTGGCATCGAGCACAACGCGGTAGGATTGGTGAAGACAAAAGTCAAACTAATGCAAAATATTATTACCAATTAAAACAAGAAAATCCTCAAGTTGATATTCCTATTTATGGTGTGCCTGTTAATCGCCGTGAAGTGCTGGGCGTTCTTCACCTTAAAGGGTTTATTATCGATGATACCGTGATTTATAGCGGTGCAAGTATAAATAACGTCTATTTACATAAGCTGGATAAATATCGCTACGACCGCTACCACTTTATTACTAATAAAGTACTCGCCGATAGTATGGTGAACTATATTAATGACAATTTTTTACCTTTTAGCGGATTACAACGGCTGGATGGTGAAAACCATAAAACCAGAAAACAACTAAAAGCTGAGATTAAAGCCCTTCGTCAACATTTAATGAATGCAAAATATCATTATACGGGCGATGCCGATAATCAATCCCTTTCAGTATCCCCTATTTCAGGTTTAGGCCGTAATAACTCATTAAATAGAACGATACATCACCTAATTAATATTACTCAGCAAAAAATTATCTTTTGTACCCCTTATTTCAACTTACCTAATATTTTAGTTCGTGACATTATTCGCTTATTGCGCAAAGGTAAACAAGTAGAAATTATAATCGGTGACAAAATCGCCAATGATTTCTATATTCCAGAAGATAAACCTTTCAATATTTCAGGTGGGTTACCTTATTTATATGAAATTAACTTAAGAAAATTTATCGAACGAATGCAACCTTTTATTGATAAAGAACAACTCATTATTCGATTATGGAAAGATGGCGAACAAACTTATCACCTTAAAGGTATTTGGGTTGATAAAAAATGGGTATTAATTACGGGTAATAATCTTAACCCAAGGGCATGGCGATTAGATCTTGAAAATGGTATTTTAATTCATGATCCTAAACAAGAATTGCAAGATCAGTTTGATAAAGAACTTGATACAATCAGAGAAAAAACCACATTGGTGACACATTTTCAACAAATTCAAGCCAGCCAGTTTTATCCACCTCACGTACATAAGTTAATTAAAAGATTAACCCGCATACGTGTTGATCGGATTATAAAACGCTTATTATGAAACGAAAATAAATGATAGGCTGTTAGTAAATCGTCAACTAAAATAAGCTATAGAGAATAAAATTGACTAGTTATTAAAGATAGTAACAACTGTTCTTAGTCAAATTTAATCTCTATAGCTTTAAAAATTTAACGAAATAATATTTATTCAGGGCTATTTTTTTGCAAACTTAAAACCGTTCGGCCATTTGAAGCACTAATTGCAAAAATATCAATCGCTCTAAGCACAATGCGTCTAAAACGGCTGTTATCTTAGTATTTTTAGAAGTATAGCAATTATACAAAAAATATTGTCTAATTTTTCAATAATTAAACAATAACACAATGGTTCATCACAGTGTCTACAGGTTGACCATTAATATAAAAAAACCGTAACCGATAACATCACCAAGTCCAATCCAAGCAATATCAGCTCTAACAGTTAATGCTAATCTATCTTGTATAACTTATTTTCGTAAAATGGTTTATCCCTGTGTATACAGGGAACACTTGTGAAAATGACAAACCTTTAGCCCAGTAGTCGGTTTATCCCTGTGTATACAGGGAACACTGGCAAGATTAAGCTGGTTGCTGAATATTGCGCGGTTTATCCCTGTGTATACAGGGAACACATTGCATCTTCTAAACCCTTATTCCACATGTTCGGTTTATCCCTGTGTATACAGGGAACACTGATGTATCGAGTTTGTCAAACGTAAATTTTACGGTTTATCCCTGTGTATACAGGGAACACTAATTATAACCTATTGTTTATTAATTAAAATANNNNGTGTAAAATTCCACCAACTTTTTTGTTGTTTTTTTAGGCGATCTGCTTTGTTAGCCTTCTAAAATAGAATTTATTATTTATCATATAGTTAGTTACTTTCCAAATGTTATTTTAGGCATTTCATCTTTTTACAAC
>NZ_JAFNNQ010000016.1:118499-119111 GCF_026536675.1 Gilliamella sp. B2717
TCTTGCCTTATTTTTACTTAACTAATGGGCTATCCCATTAATTCACTTAGCAAATCTAAGCGATAAATAATCAGTTAGTGTTTAAAAGTATGTTCAATAATTTTACGGATGAAGGGGTTGTACTTTAGCAACTAAATACACGGGCGCTATATTTTCAATCGTTTAAAAATTAACAATTGATGATTAAACCGAACATAAAGAAATTATATCCAGATTCAAAGAGCCAGAAATAAATTCATTATTCTGACTTTTATCAGTTATTGCTTGTGCAATACCATTTGATTAATGATTTATAATTAGAATTTGTTTGTTGAAATTAAAAAAATAACGAGTAATCATTTCCAATAAATTGCGTATTTGTTTCCAAAAAAAGAAAAAAAAGCTTGTCGCCTGTCAAAAAATAANTCTATCCTAAAAAAATGGTTTTATATAAAAATGCAAAATAAAACCATAAAATGCAAAATGTTAGCTTTAAATCGTCAGTTTAAGCTTATGCATTACGGATTTGGTATATAAGGGATAGAGAACAACAAGCTGTATGAAATGTTATAAATTGATTACTCAAAAAGAGTGGCTGGCACTACAAAAGAAAGCCCCCGAAAGTCTGTTAGC
>NZ_JAFNNQ010000001.1:0-221 GCF_026536675.1 Gilliamella sp. B2717
GCCTGACGGTAGAAAAGTGCAAGGTAAAACAGATGAAAAAGGATATACAAAAGCCTTTCATTCTATAAATGAAAACGAAACAATAACCATAGAAATGATAAGCAGGTAGTTAATTATGGCTAATGACAATGGAAAATCGGAAAGTGGGGCTGTATTTACCGCCCAAACAACAAAACCTGAAGGTGGAAATATTGCTGTTCAAGAAGTCGTGCTAAAAAATG
>NZ_JAFNNQ010000001.1:247-1548 GCF_026536675.1 Gilliamella sp. B2717
TCTTATGGTGGTGGGGGAGCGCCGGACTTTTTAAGAGCTGCAGAATTTAAAGAAAAACGATTAAAGTTTAAACACCCCGATGCTGAAGTTAGAATTATAAAAGGTTTCGAGCATCCACCACAATTTAAAGAGGAATGGACAAAGTTATATAACGAACTTACCAACCCTGAAACAGCAAATAAATACGCATTATGGCAAGTTCATTATTTTGGTCATGGTGGTGAAGAACATTTGGCTTTTAGGGAAGGCAATAAAATTTACTTTGACGAAAATGATAATATGGAGCGTTTACCCTGGCATCCAAATGAGGGCATTTTTGTTTTACACTCCTGTCGGGGTGCTGCATATGAAGATACCTGTGATGAAAAAAAAATAAAAAATCAAACCTGTTTAGCAAAAACCATTTCAGAATTACAAAAAACTCGTTGTTTAGGACAAGTGACTTATGGGAATAATAATGCGCTTAGCGTAATAGATTATCCAATAAATAAGAATAATGTGAGTACACCGTTAAGTTCTCGAATGACGGTGCTATATTCAAGAGCAAAATGGGAAGCTGATATTATAAAAGAAGCAAAATACAGATCTAATTATAGGCTTAATTACACTAGAAATTTTATAAAAAAACCTGTTATTTTATGGGGGTATGCGCTATTAACAAATGATACAGGGAAGAAAACATTAAAGCTCAAAACAAATTATGAGACCAATAAAGAAATACAAAATTCAACTGATTTACCCAAGTTATATCCCATTTATGAGGAAATGAGCAAACTGGCGGATAAAAATCAAATCTTACCCTGCCGTGTATTTAATAAAGGTAAGTTAGAAGAGCGTATTGTTGAAGTAGATTTTTTTAATTTAAATGATTTGGAATATCTTTAATGAATTATTTTACTCAATTAACTCAATTGATATCGAAAAAATTAATCGCATTTGTAGTTATGCTTTGTTTTGTTATCGGTTTAGGTCTCAATTATTTATGTACAGAAAATTCAAACAATCTAAACCACGACTTTAATCAATCGGATAATGTTATTATGGACCTTACAATTTACCCCTCAACCATTCCTGAAAATCAATTATTACGCATCCACGAAGCTGAGGAGCTTTATCGTTCCTCATTTGAGGATGGTACATTTTTTGGTGTAACTAATCCTGAAAAATTAGTCAAGCTGGTTAAACATGCTTGGCAATGGNNCAAAAATGCCATGCCGTATTATTATAAGCTTGTCTTTTGGGCGGATTCGTATGATGAAAAAGGAAAGGAATATGATATTGTTATGATGTCTTTTAATGAA
>NZ_JAFNNQ010000017.1:0-4932 GCF_026536675.1 Gilliamella sp. B2717
TTATCGTTGATACCGGTGCGTCTGCTCAGAACTTATTTATCAAAGGGCAAGGCGGTGATATCAACTTAGCGATAAAAGACGACAAAGGAAATGGTGCAAAGAATATTCCTGTTAGGTTGATTCATACCTCTTCTTCAAGGCAAATTGTTTTTGCAACCAATAATGATGGTGTAGTTGAACTTAAAAATACCTTAAAAGGGCATCTGTATGACATGACGGTTGATACAGCAGATTTTGTTGCTGACTCAAGTAATAAAATCAAATATGCTTTATGGGATGCAACATTACCAGACAGTAAAAACGCCTACGTTAATAAAATTAGCTTTAATATGGCGGGTAAAAATCAAAAAGGTCAATTTAATGTTAAACCACGTAATGAATGGGGTATTGACGGAGTTGTCGCTATTGATCAAAATGGTGATGGGATCTATACAGTAGGCTCTGATACCGGTGCGATTGATATGAATGTCGAGCTTTACTATCCCGGCACGACAACCAAAGTACTAGGTACAGGAACAATAACTACAACTGATAATGGCCGTTATCGTTTTAGAGATCTAGCTGTTGCAAGTTATGACATAAAAGTAACCAATGTAAAAGCACCTTATATTCCACAGAATAAAACCGAACAAACTGTTAAAATAACTGATGCAATCGGTCAAACAAGTGGCCCGACATTTTTGTTAAATATTGATCCGAACGATACAACTTTAGCAGGTATATCAGGTTCGGTATTTGCATTAGGTTCAGAACAATTCCCTGAAGACGGCCCAGATGGGGGTAAAACAGGAAATACTTTACCTAAGGATGGTAGTACCTTTCTTAACACGCCAGTCAATCTTTATCAACATGATGGTAATAGTTGGATATTAATTGCTAAACAGACCACTAATAAAGCGGGGGCTTATAAATTTGGAGGACTAAGAGCGAATAAAGATTATAAAGTCGTTTTAGATGAATCTGGTATTGATACGACCAAATATTTCTTTATTGGCGATACAGATGGTAAATCAACCAGTACCTCATCTGAATCAAAAAGTACTCATAAAGGTAAAGTAAAACTCAGCAATGGTAAGCAAGACAAAATTGCTCCGAAAGAGATTATTATTCCCAATTTAAATGGCGGTACTAAGTCAAACCAAAACTTTTGGTATTCAATCATTGCACCAAGTCTATTAGCTGTAGAAAGTAGCTTACAGTCTACAAATAACCACGGAAACTGGGGTGGTATACAAAATGGTATTAGTGAATTAAGTACCGCACCTTATCTAGAGGTTGCTTTTTTTGAAGAAGATGGTGTCACGCCTGCGACCAAATTAGATGGGACACGTTTATATGCTAAATATCTAAAAGGTCCAGATGATTATTCGCGTGCTCAACGAGCTAGGGTTAATTCTGATCATGGTGGAATTTATACTTACAAAATTATTGGATATGATTCTAATTATTTAGATATCCAAGCTGTTACACAAGAATATCGAGTAAGATCAGTTGCAAATAATGCAAGTGCTACCGAAAGATTGGGTGGTTTTTCTATTGTATATTTTAGAGGTAAAACGCCTAACAGTATTTCGGGCTATGTTTACTTAAATAATAGCCATGTTGGTACCACCGGTAGTTATGATCCTAAGTTAGATACGCCTATTAGATACACTCGTGTCGTTTTACAACATAAACAAGTATCTACTGGCAATTGGGAACGTGATGATATTGCTATTATGGGAACAAACAATGATGGTTGGTATAACTTTACCAAGTTACCTGATGGTGAATATCGAGTGGTTGTTCAATCAACTTTCGGCGCTGGCAGTAATGCAGATAAAAATGCTATTGAATTAGAACGTAATGATCAAAACGATACTATTGTTAATGAAACTTCTAGCATTATTGTAAAAGTAAAAGGCGGTCAAAACTATACTAAAGATACTAATTTCTGGTTTAAATTAAAACAACGAGATTATGTTGCTAAAGGTACAGTTTATTTGGATACTTACAGAGGAGAGGGTATACTTACTGTAGGTGGGACGGCTGATGCCTTTGATAAACCATTGTTTGATGCGACAGTTTTATTATGTAAAGATAATAATGATTGTACTTCACGCTCAGGTAAAAGTGTATTAGCTTCACAAAAAACCGATAAAACAGGACGTTATGAGTTTACTGGAAATGATGGACTGACGAGTGGGAAAGATTTTATCGTAAAAGTTGTTCGCTCAGATACTGAGGCAGTAACAGATCCAAAACAAGGTCTTGCTCAGTTGCAAACGATTCGTTTTGATAAAATAGATTTACCTATTATCCATAACTTTTTAATGCAAGGTAAAAGTGATGCAATTACCTTTATTCCTATCAATGATTTAGATGGGAATGGTAAGTATGAAGGTAATGGTTCCAAAGAACAAGGTTATGGTAAATTTAAAGTTCTTTATTGGGATGGAAGTACTTACCAAGAATGGATGACGGGCGGAGATTTTTATCAGAATTTAATTCTTTACCGTTTACCAAAAGGTAAATATCGCATTATACATGATCCAGATAATACTAATTATAGTTATATTGATATTGCCGACAAAGATCCTGCCACAGCTGTAGGTATTTTTGACATAGAAGTCTTGGCCGATGGTACTTTAGCTAATAATGTTGAATCTAGTCAATATATTATGCAAGCATCAAAAGCATCTAAAGGAATATCAGGAAATCTTTACCTAGATATTACAGGTTCCAAAAAAATAGAAGATGCGGTTTTATTAACAAGTCAAGAGTTAATGAGATATAATAAAGATGCGCTTAGAGTAGAAGGCTTTTTTACGCCTCGTTTCTATAAAGGATACAATAATGGAAATATTAGCGCTATTTTAAATCAATCTGACTTTGTCGATAACAATGTAAAATATACGGGTGAATTTGTTTATAATGACACTAATTCACCTCGTGGTAATTTGTATTTAACTAATATAATTCTTAGATTACGTGGACTAGATTCACAACAATTTGAATTAGTTGCTAGTGGTAATGAACCTCAAGGCAGTCTTATTCCTAGTGAGCTGAAAAAACCAGAGTTTTTACAAGTTGCCCCTATTCCATCTGCTGGTGCAACTGATCAGTATTGGATAGTAAAACTGAAACAACCTACCGAAATCAGTGGTCGACTTTATTTTGACTATGATGAGGATGGTAACTTCAATGCTAGTAAAAGTGATGTGCCACTTGCCGGAGTAACGGTTGAATTATATCGTGATGGAAAATTCTATGTTAAAACTAAAACCGATAAATCTGGTATATACACTTTCCAAAATTTATTTAATGATACTTATACCATTAAAGTTACAGAAGAAGGCTTGGATGTAAGCGTTTATGAACTAAAATCAGAGTTTGATACTGTACCAAATATTAAAATTACATCACAAACACCAAAAGTATCAGGTGGTAATTTAGATTTCATCTATAAGAAAAATGGTGATGCAGCTATTGCAGGTTATGTAATGGTTGATATTAACAACAATGGTAGAACGGATATTAGTTTTGATAAAACAGGTGATCTTCCTGTATCGAATGTTAAGGTTAAATTATTTAAAAAATTAAATAATTCTCTTATTAACTATCTTGAAAGTACTACTAATGAGAAAGGCTATTATAGTTTCACTGGAATTGATCTTAATACGGACTACGTAGTTCAAGTTGTTCCTACAAGCAATTATGGCGTTATTTCAAATGCTAATCAAAAAGCTAGTGCAACTTTAGACACAATAACCTTTAAAGATATTGGACGAACTGTACAAAACCAATCCTTCCTATTAGCTGGTAGTTCAAACAGTTCACCGGCGGCAGGTATAAGCAGTAATCAAGCAATCAATAGTGGTATTGCGGGTAAAACTATTATTGACGGCACATCACCTGAATTACCAATTGATCATGTATTGATTGGCCTAGTTGATTCAAACGGAACAGAGATCGCTCGTCAATATACCAATGATAAAGGTGAATATCATTTCTATAACTTACCTTCCGGTAAGTACAGTATTAATGTTGTAACCTCGCCGGATGGTTATTCATTAGTTAAAAATAGTGAAGGTTCAACTCAACCAATCAGTACTTTATCCAATATTCAAATAACCAATACTGGTGTCTTTGGTAATAGTTTCTATTATAAAGAAGCAAGTGCTAACGGTATTCAAGGGAAAATCTTCGTCGATTATGCCGATAATAATAACGATTTAGATCCTACAAAGGCGTTTACCTATTTACTTGATAGTGCGATCTCGTATACCGTTGAATTGCATGACGGTTTAGATGGTACTGGTAAGTTATTAATGACCCAACAAACCGTGGATGGTGAGTATCAATTCCCTAATTTGATGTTTGGTAATAGTGCTAACTATTCTGTGGTGCTGAAATTAGGCGCTAATGCCGACCATGAGTTTAAACAAAGCTCAGCCGGTAAAGATCCGAAACATATTGTTATTCCGGTTGCGAGTTTACCAAAACAAGGCTCACTGGATAATAATTATCTGTTGGTAGGAAAACAAAAAATCGATGGTGTCGTCTGGATTGATGAAAATGACAGCAAAGACAGACAGGATAACGAAGGGCGTAATGGCATCAATGTGACCCTTAATTATCAGGCACCGGGTGCAACGGATTATGTTGAACTTAAAAAAGTTGACACCAAAACGGTGAATGGCAAACAAGGTTACTATCAGTTTGAAAAATTACCGAAAGGCGGTAACTACCAAATTAAGGTTAGCACACCGGAAGGAACGGAATTAATTGCGGACAGTGTCATAGCCGGAANNNNCGATAACTTTGTGTTTAACCCGTTAACACAAAATGAGTTAGACAAAAATTCAGCGTATAAATATATTGCCATGATTAAAGGTCATGTCAGCATTGATATAGACAACAGCCGAACCCACTCAGCGATTGATGCGGATT
>NZ_JAFNNQ010000018.1:0-8844 GCF_026536675.1 Gilliamella sp. B2717
ACTATGCCCACATAGAAAAGGTCATCTTCCTGCTCCACCACCAGCTTTTCCTGCTGTGTGTGGGTCTGACCCTGCTCATCCTGCCAGCTTAAATCAAACTGATACTCACCCGGGGATAAAATTATCTCGCGCATGGCTCGACCATTGTCGTCCACCACTAAGCGTTCACCATTAAGCATCACTGCTTTTTTATCTTCCAGNTCCCGCCATTTGAATGACCACTTTACGGTCTTGTGCACTGGTGACGATGCCCTGATGGTTTATTCGGCTTTCACCAAAGCCCGGTATCGTGCTGTCTGATTTTAATTGGCCAAATAATAAATTCGACGAGGTAGATTGGAGGTTAGATTTGCTATAGGAAATAAAATCACTGTCGGTTTGTGCACTGCCATAACCTAATGTCTTAAAAAATGTCGCATAAACATTGTCTTTCAAACCGTCATAACTGGTGGTGGTTAAAATCGCTTTATACTCGCTATCAATCGATAATGGCTCACCATTATCCGTATCGCCATTCCATAATACCGCTTCATAAGGGCTGATATCACTAAAACGGAAAGTCTTTAAGGGATATTGGTTATCTAAATCAGATTGTCGGTAAATGGTGATTTGGTATTCCGCAATTTTGGTTGGATAGTTGGTATAAACATAAAGCCCCATTGGTGTTGTAAATAATCCTTGTGAAGTTAACTTCACTTTAGGATTATAGATACTTAAATTAAGCTTTTCTTTTGCATTAAACTCATCCCGGATAATATTCAATTTGGGCACGTTATCCGTACCGGCATAAACACCATTTGAGCCGAGTAAAAAAGCAACACTTATCCCCAAACAAAGCGGATGTCGGGTCCAGTTATGTTTTTTCATCTAATTTATTTCCTTTCTTTTAATAGCTATTATTTTTATTTATTGTTAGTTCAGTTAAATGTCTTTTATTAACATCTATACCGATTATCGTTTTAAGTTAAAATTTAATTAATAATTAATGATTTAAATAACATTTTAGTTTGAGACTTTTTGAGCTGACATAACATATTGATCGAATAAAACGATCAATAAATAATAAATATTTGTCTTAAACTATCAAGATATCATCAAGTTAATATCTTTATGTGTATTTTTTATACGCTCTATCTTTTCGTTGAAATAAATTAGTTAGCAAATTGCTATCTTGCACAACACATTGACCTAAAATCTGAAAGGATGCCGCATTAACATTGTTTTTGAAAAGTCCGTATTGAGCAGCCGAGATTACACTGTATTTATTGTCTATTGATAATAGTTCTTTTATAACAGTAACAGTCTTTTCAAATAGCGCTGTAACAAAATGGCTATGACTGAAAAACAATGTTTCTAATTGACAGTGATTATCTAAATTAGGTTGCTGATATATCTCATTGTGAGATCCGACATTTTTAAACGGATAATTTGTATCTTTATAAAATCCCAAAGAAGCAAGAAATAACTTTTGTAAGGAGAGTCCAGAATGGTAGATGCCTGAGTTCAATTTTTCTGTTGTATTTAATTCATCATCAATAGATCTAAGCATGATTAAATTAGTCATTGTTTTAGCGAAAGCAAAAATTGATCCAAGCAAAATCAACAAACCTATTACCAGATCAGAAAAAATACGGAACCGTTTACATTTATTCATGAATTAGAATTTCCTTTCATTTTATTGCAACTCTGTTATTAAATTTAGGTTGATGACCTTAAACGATATAAAGAAAAGATAAAATTTACTAAAAATTTAATGGCTAAAACTTTACTATTATTTTCACTTATTCTAAGTTTAGGTTGAAACCGCATCAACTCCTTATTTGCTAAGAGTTGTAAGCGGTTAAACAGCAAATAAAACAGATTATTATCAATTTCAATTACCTTCACGGTAAGCTTTTTTTAAGAAGTGAAATTTAAAATTAACAAATCGGGATTAATTAAATAACTATTGTTTCTTTAACAAAGACCATCATAATATAAATAAATCAATATAATATGATGGCACGACTATTTTATATCCTACCTATTGTCTAATATACTACTGACTTTGATAAGATAGTTGCGAGACTCTTGTGAAACATGGGAAGTAACCAATTTTCGATATACTTGCTGTGGGGTCATAGAATTGATAATGTTAATCGCTTCGTTACGATCACTAGAGAAGGTACGAAGTACACTACCTGCACCACCATTATAAGATGTTATCATTGCGTATCTCAAAGAAATAGGATTATTAATCCCAGCTAGATATTTTGTTTTTAATAGTGATAAATAAGCGGTACCCATATCAACATTATTTTTAGGATCGAGTAAAAATTGCCTGCTAGGTTCCCCTGATTTTCCCCTTAATGAAAAAATATCGCGTCCAGCAGTATGTTGTTGAACTTGCATTAATCCAAGTGCATCACTACGGCTCACAGCATAGGGGTTAAATGCCGATTCAACTTCCATAATCGCTAAAATTAATCGTTCATCTATAAGGTAACGATTTGATGCTTCAATCACTAACGGTAAAAATTTTCTGGCGCGCTGATTGATATGATTAGGAACAAGTTTAATTTCAACATAAGTAATTTGATGAGAACCCGATGTGCGAACTTGCATATTATGAGCAAGAACATAGTCAGCAAAGTTATTGGCTCTACCACTCCAACGAATAGGTTGCATTTCTTGGTCAAGCACCTGATTATACAAAAAAGGCTCTTGTGACTGATCCTGCCCCATTTTACCATGACGAATAATATCATCTGGTTCTGGCATTAGTAGCGTTGAAACAATAGCATCTTTTAAACTGATTATGGGCATATCAGACAATGTTTCTATCGTAATCACCCCAGAAACAAAGTTAATATGAACTCGCGTTTCTAAATTATCCTCATATTGAACATAATCTTTAGGTCCCGCAATAAGCACCTCTTTGGGCCCCCATATTTGTTCAATATTATTAGCATATTGGCTGATTAAAATATTAAATGCATTGGTATCTTTAACATAATAATCTTCATTATCGAAATTTGCATTTTTACTAGGACAACCCGCTAAAAAACTTGCAGTAACAAATAATGTAATAATTTTTATGTTATTTTTCATGTGATTTCTCAATTTTGTGGTTTATAGCCATCAATAATGATATCTTCACCATCAAATAAAAATTTAACCATTTCATCTTCAATTTTTTTTCGATGTTCAGGATTCATCATATTGAGTTTATTTTCGTTGATTAACATGGTTTGTTTTTTAAGCCATTCTTGCCAAGCTAGTTTTGAAATTTCGTTATATATACGCTTGCCAAGCTCTCCCGGATATAGCTGAAAATCCAAACCTTCCGATTCTTCTTGTAAATAATGGCAAAATATAATGCGGCTCATATTAATCTTTTTCCAAATACAATTAAAAATAGTGTCCAATTATAACTGAAAACAATTATGTAAAAGAAGAAAATTATTCGGTCGCTATCCTGCGCAAAACTTTCAAACTGAATTTTAATTCAAATTAAATGAATAATTATTTACTTTACTAAACCTCTATTTGGCATAAAATAGATTACAACATGTCAATATAGGTAAGGATGTAACAATGCAACATAACGTTTCTCGAGAACTGTTTGATAAAGTCATTTTACCCGTTTATTCACCCGCACAATTTATCCCCGTTAAAGGTGAAGGTAGCCGGATTTGGGATCAAAATGGCGTAGAGTACATCGATTTTGCTGGTGGCATTGCAGTCAACGCTTTAGGGCATTGCCACCCAAGATTAATCAAAGCATTACAAGAACAAAGTCAAAAATTGTGGCATGTCAGCAATGTGTTTACTAATGAACCGGCATTAATGCTTGCTCAAAAACTGATTGACCATACTTTTGCTGATCGCGTATTTTTTGCCAATTCAGGGGCGGAAGCCAATGAAGCAGCGTTCAAACTTGCTCGCTATTATGCCACAAAAAATTTTCATCCTTATAAAACTAAAATTATTTCTTTTTACCAATCTTTTCATGGACGCACTTTTTTCACTGTTTCTGTTGGGGGTCAAGCAAAATATTCCGATGGATTTGGCCCTAAGCCAGCTGATATCGTTCATGTTCCGTTTAATGATCTTAATGCTGTTAAAGCGGTCATGGATGATCATACTTGTGCGGTCGTCCTTGAACCGGTACAAGGGGAAGGCGGCTTAGCATCGGCTACACCTGAATTTTTGAATGGTGTTAGGTTGCTTTGTGATGAATATAATGCCTTGCTAATATTTGATGAAGTTCAATGTGGCATGGGACGAACAGGCAGTTTATACACCTATCAACAATACAATGTGATACCGGATATTTTAACCTCCGCTAAAGCATTGGGTGGCGGATTCCCGATTAGTGCAATGTTAACCACCGATCAAGTATCCTCTGTGATGCATGTTGGTGTACATGGTACCACTTATGGTGGTAATCCTCTTGCTTGTGCAGTAGGCTGTGAAGCGTTTGATATTATCAATTCACCAGACGTGCTTTCAGGGATCGAAAAGCGTCGAGCAATATTTATTGCTAAACTGGAAGAAATTAATGACAAATTCAATGTGTTTAGAGAATATCGAGGAAAAGGGTTACTTATTGGCGCTGAATTACAACCTGAGTTTCATGACAAAGCTCGCGATTTTTTGAACGTCGCAACAGAATATAAAGTAATGATTTTAAATGCCGGTTCAAATGTATTACGTTTTACACCTTCACTGATTATATCAGAAGATGAAATCCAAGAAGGGATGAACCGATTTGCAAAAGCCGTTGAAAAAGTTGTCAATGCTTAAGTTTTTCTATACAGTAACAGCATTTTAATCGATTAAATGCTGTCTACGCATTTATAGGATACTTATTTATGTACGATATTCGACCATTAAATTATGCAAAAACTAAATTTATATTAAGTGCACCAGATATTTCACATTTGCCCTTTGACGGTGGTGTAGAAGTCGCATTTGCCGGTCGCTCAAATGCAGGAAAATCGAGTGCGCTTAATACGCTGACTAACCAAAAAGGGTTGGCCAGAACCAGTAAAACACCGGGGCGGACTCAGCTTATTAATCTTTTTGAAGTCGAGCCTAATTGTCGGTTGGTTGACTTGCCAGGATATGGTTATGCGCAAGTGCCAGAAACAATCAAGCGAAAATGGCAGAAGTCATTAGGGGAATACCTACAAAAACGTGAAAGCCTTAAAGGTTTAGTGATATTAATGGATATAAGACATCCTTTAAAAGATTTAGATCAACAGATGATTGAATGGGCGGTATCGGTGAACATTCCCGTCATGTTGTTATTGACCAAAGCAGATAAGCTGGCGTCTGGAGCGCTCAAAAAACAAGTAAATATGGTCAAAGAAGCCATCTTACCTTTTCAAGGTGATATTACAGTATCCCCTTTCTCATCACCAAAACGTATTGGTCTTGAACCATTAAAATGGCAATTAAACGAATGGTTTAACCAACAATAAAAGAGAAAATTAATGCATCATCCTGCTTTTTCATTCCAAGCGCTATCCCCTGAATTTATTCTTGATTGTTTATTGTCTATCGGGATACGTGTTGATTCGGGTTTAATAGCATTAAATAGCTATGAAAATCGTGTCTACCAATTTATGGATGAAGAGCGAATACGTTATGTTGCTAAGTTTTACCGTCCACATCGCTGGAATCGAGAGCAAATTCTTGAGGAGCATCAATTTACCCAAGCATTATTTGATGCTGAAATCCCTGTTGTTACGCCTATAATAGTCAATAACAACACTCTGCATGAATATCAAGGTTATTTGTTCTCGCTTTTTCCAAGTATAGGCGGCAGACAATATGAATCTGATAACATTGAACAAATGGAGTCAGTCTCACTGTTATTAGGACGAATGCATCAAATTGGCGCTCAAAAAAACTTTATACACCGACCGACAATCGGTCTTGAAGAGTACCTTTATCAGCCTCAAGAGGTACTTTTATCTTGTCAGTTTATTCCTAAAAATATTCATTCAGCGCTTAGAACAAACCTGACACACCTAATTAAAGCCGTTGAACAACATTGGCATAATGATTGGCAATGCATCCGTTTACATGGTGATTGTCATATTGGTAATATATTATGGCGAGACCAAGCCATACTTGTCGATTTTGATGATGCACGTAATGGCCCTGCAATTCAAGATTTATGGATGTTACTGAATGGTAATCGGCAAGAACAACGTCTACAACTTGATGCGTTAATAGAAATGTATCAAGAGTTTAACGATTTTGATAGTCAACAAATTAAATTAATTGAGCCATTAAGAGCAATGAGAATGGTTCATTATCTGGCTTGGATTATTACACGTTGGCAAGACCCAGCTTTTACTGCTGCTTTTCCTTGGATCACAGATGTTGATTTTTGGTATCAACAACTCAAGGAATTTGAACAGCAAACTAAAGCAATTTACTCACTACCTTTAGCATTGATGTCGGCATTTTGAATTATAAACTCATCTAAAAATAAATTAGTTAGCAATGAATCTTGCCAATAATTCTGTTAAGTTAGGAGATTGTGCAATAAGTTTTTCTTTATGAGTCTTAGAAAGTTGTTTGATACGATACTCAAGCTTTAAAGCTGTGGATTTATCCCCAACATAAACTTGATAGACAAGCGTAAGATCTTGATGACCTTTCAAATATTTAGCTCCTTGACCAGTTTGATGTTGATGTAAACGTCGACTTATATCTGTAGTAATACCGGTATAGAATGTTTGATTAGCCGTTTTAATAATATAGAGAAACCAAACTGATGACTTATTTAGCATAGTAAACAATAGCAGTTAACGTATTTATCAATAATTTTCAATTATAAGAAAACATTTTAATCAGCGCAAAATTTTGATGATTATAATTAGGTTATGTAAACGTTATAATTATCATCGTTTCATTTACTTTAAGATAGATAGTGTTTAAGATAAACCAATTGTGTTGTTGTATGTTGGAGCCAAGTAATTTGAATAACTTTGCAAATATAATTGAAACTGAACGTGGTGATATGAAGTTCGCTTACGTCCAAAATGATGAAATTGACTATCTTGAACTGTTTGATCACTTTCTGGCAGAGGAAGGTCACCATGAATTACTGGATCCTAGTGATCGTATTGAAAGATATACTTATTTAATTAATCATAATCAAAGCAAATTTATTTTTAAAATTGATGGTGGCGTTGAAAATCGTTTGGAACGTCGACTGATTGCCAAAATAACCGGTGATTTTTATTTCAATTTAATCCACAAATTAGCTAAAATTTCGCAGGATAAATGCGACATAGCTTATGAGCTTTATTTAGTCGCATTCGATAAAAAAACTAAACGCCACTATATGATTTTTAATTTTATCGAAGGTCGTTCATTAACAAGGGACGAAATGAAATTACATGGCGAACAAGTCAAAAATTGTATCGAAAAACTTCATCATTATAATTTAGTCTCTAACGATGTGCATGGCGGTAATTTTATTTTAACGCCAGATGGTAAAATTAAAGCTATCGATTTAACAAATTCAGGGTTTATTTGGCTAACCAAAGCTAACGATGCCATAGAACTGCAAGAACGATTTAATATTAAGATTAAAGTTCCGGCTATGGCAATGGCAATTAAAAAATTTACCCATGGATTTAAACGATTATCACGAAAAATTCGTGGTAAAAAGGTTTAATATTATCTTAATGATGTGAGGTAATTATTTACCTCACTCGCATAACGTCTAAAATTGTTATTGATTTCCACATTTTTAACATTGGTTCTTTTCATTCAATTTTAAATATCAATTTATGGTTAATGTTTATCGATATGAGTAAACTAATCAATAAACCATTTAACACCTATGAGGAGCTAGCCATGAAAGCGTTTATAATTTTATTCACTCTTGTTGCTGTGCTAACGGGCTGTACATCGCCCAAAATGGCGTCGATTTATCAAACCCAAGGCGTCGAAATATCACAAAACGCATCGGGCGATGATATTCTCAATAAATATAGCAAAACAATACCAACCCAAAATCTTCATTCTTCCTTGTCGCTGTGTATTGCACAAGAACTCAATAATGGACCAGTTGTGCTAACAAATGAAAGTTATTTTGGATCACCTTGGTGGTATTCATACAACATCCCTAATCAACAATCGATCACAATAAATGGGGGGCAAACGATTAAGCTAGTTGAAGGAAATCATGTTGTTGCCAATGCCATAACCGACTATCATTATAACGCTAAATATTTTGTCAGTTATACTTTAACGGCTACTCACCATCAAAACAATATTCATTATCTATTTAGCAACATTAAACAGGCTCAACAATATACGGGTTCGACAGTAAATGATGGTTTTGAAAACGTTAAAACTTTACAACGATCACATCCTGACTTAGTTATCGATGCACTAAATAAAGAAATCAATAAAATTCAATCATGTTTATTAAAATAACAATAAATGCATTTTCTAGTACATTAACGTTACAAGCATAATCTTACCTACCATTAGAAAAACGGCTAATTGACTTAAGGTGGCAGGCGTTGATGAAGTTTGGGGTTGTTTAGTTGACGCGGCTACCGTTTTCAGTGGTCGCATCACTTTGTTGTGTATGCTTATTTTGCTTTGCTAAACCTTTGGCTACATTATCCCACCAGAGCATTTTTGTCGCTTTTTCTTTGGTTTTTTCCCATAATTTATACTTCTCTTCTAACTGATTTATATAACCCAATAATTTAAGTTGTTCTTGTGTTAATTTCTTGTCGGGTGCATCTTTATAATCAGGGGGAAAACGTTGATAATCTCTTCTTTGTTGTTCTAAGCCTTGTTTTATTGATTCTTGTTCGC
>NZ_JAFNNQ010000019.1:0-1149 GCF_026536675.1 Gilliamella sp. B2717
CGAATTATGTTGATTTACGCGAACGTAGATCACAGTAGGCGTATTAGACGATTTAGAGCTCAAATAGATTGCGTGGCTCATTATTCAGCCCCCTCAATGTGAACGGTTAAATTCCCCTGATAACCTGCTGCACCCTCCAATGTGAGTGCGACCATGTTAATTAAAGGCGTTTCACGACTGGATGAACCAGCGTTACTACGTTTTTTTCGGATTGGGAATTCTCCGCGTTGGATTTTGTTTTTAACGGTTGCCACAGGCATTTTCGCCAAATCAGCGAATTGTTGAGCCGTGACAAATGGTGTTGGGATAGCTATTGCAATTTGTATTGTCATGGTGCATCATTCCTNTATTTAATGTTTATTAATGGTTATTAGGGTAAATTAATAACCGAATTGGTATTTTTTATTATGATATACCTTTTAGGTTTGTGTCAATACCTTTTAGGTATTATTTTTCTTTTTGGTATTTTAGGGGGAACTGAGATGATTCAATTTGATAGCGCTAAAAATATAATTAACAGAATGATTAGCGCTTACAAATTAAAGACAATGAAGGCGTTATGTGAATATTTTGGGGTCGGTATAAGCGTTCTTTCTAATAGAGTAGTAAGAAACACTATACCAGCGGAATATATCATTCAATGCGCACTGGATACGGGAGCCAATCTATTATGGTTATGTACTGGAGAGGGCGATCCTTGCGTCGAAGGATTGCAAGTGGAAAAAAAATCAATTGACGTCTCGACCGAGGCATTAGAAAAATTGGAAAGACTGGGGGCGCTAAAAAAGGATAATTTAATCACTGAAAACGAATACCTGTTGTTGAAAAAAAGTATTTTTAACAATTAAAATTTATCTTTCGGCATTTATTGGGGTAACATGATTCAATTTGACAATACTAAAAATATAGTAAAAAGGATTCTTTCGGCATATAAATTGAAAACTGTTAAAGCTCTTTGCTTGAAATGGGGGATAACTCCTGGCGTTATAGCAAGCAGAATCCAAAGGCAGACTTTCCCGGCTGATTATGTAATTAAATGCATGTTGGATACAGGTGCAGATCTAAGCTGGCTTTGCACTGGAGAAGGTGAGTCAGGTATTGACGGAATCAATACAGAAAAAAAATCAATTGACGTTTCGATCGAGGCGT
>NZ_JAFNNQ010000019.1:1168-37094 GCF_026536675.1 Gilliamella sp. B2717
CGCAGCATTAAAAAGTAGCGGTGCTATTACTGATGATGAATATGTGTTGTTAAAAAATAGTATTTTAAGTAAATAGCAGATACAGAAAGGATTAATCGATGAGCGTTCGCAAACAAAGCAGCGGCAAATGGATGTTTGAAAAATATTTAGAGGGAGGGCGACGAATTCGTAAAACGTTCGCTACCAAAGGGGAAGCGCTGGCGTATGAAAGCTATATTGAAGAACAAGCAGCAACTAAACCATGGGTTGCAGAAAAGCAAGACAGGCGTTGCATGTCTGACTTGGTTAATATTTGGTACCAGTCCCACGGGCAAACATTAAAAGACGGTGAGCGAGTAAAAAAGATACTTGAGTTTATTTGCCAATCAACCTGTGATCCATTGGTCGATGATTTTACTACTAAAACATTTACAGATTACCGTAAAAAGCGCATGAATGGAGAAATTTACAGAACGGATTCAGTAAAGACGGTATCATTACGCACATTAAACCTTGAATTGGTTTATCTTCGTGCGATGTTTAATGAATTGTCAAGGCTAGGAGAGTGGGATCGCCCTAATCCTGTTAAAAATATCAAACAGTTTAAAACTGATGAATCAGAAATGACATTTTTATCTAATGAACAAATAAAATCCTTACTAGATGAATGTGAAAACAGCAACGTTAGCAACCTGCTGCTAATGGTGAAAATTGGATTATCTACAGGAGCAAGGTGGTCAGAAATAGCTAACCTAAAACTATCACAGATAACACCTTATAAGATAACTTATACAAAAACGAAAGGGCGACGCAATCGAACCGTTCCAATCACAAAAGAGCTTTACGAACTGATTCCAAAAGATAAAAATAAAGTATTTAACGGCAGTCATGAGCGAGCCTTTGAAAGAGCTATTGAAAGGGCTGGAATTGAACTACCGAACGGACAATTAACGCACGTATTACGTCATACTTTTGCCAGTCATTTTATGATGAATAGCGGTAACATATTAGTATTGCAAAAAATACTTGGTCATACAGATATTAAAACAACCATGCGCTATGCCCATCTAGCGCCCGATCACCTAGAAGAAGCTACAACACTAAACCCGTTAATTAATATTAAATAAATGGCGGTAAAATGGCGGTGGAGCTAGCTTATATTGCTGTTTATTCGTGTTTATTATGTTTTTAAGTGTTTGTTTTATTTGTATGTTGTTGTTTTTTAATGGTTGATTTCAGTATTCAAAATCCGCCGCCCTTAAAAGCGTGTCGGTTCGAGTCCGACCACTGGCACCAATTCAATCCATAAACTCGTTCTTGCTACAACAGTTTTGACGATAACAGTTCCTGCGATAAATATTTGCAGCTGACTTTGACAGCGTTTTAAAAAATAAGCAAATATTACAAAAATAATTCATTTAATTTGAAAGTAATACTTTCCTAAAAAGTTAATCATACTTTTTAAATATCGTCGACTTATCCTTATATTCTCTTCTTATATCTTTATTCGCACACATGATAAGGAATATCTAAGTGATTTGGATTTTATTTTATCATGCCGATCTATCACCAAATCCAGAATATCGTGCCACAATGTCAGCTTATTTGCGTTTATTAAACTCTGTTATCTGTTATCATCGCTTAGATTAAGTCGCTAGGCTCTCGTTTTATTTTACTGTGAATAAAATAATGTTGATGTGTTAAAGAATAATAAGCATGCGTTTCATGACAGATAAATATCATCATTTGATATTTATCTGCCATGGTTAGTTAGTTGGCGCCGGCATTAAGATATTTTTGCATCTCCTCAGCTGGTACCATTCCGCCACCTGTTGCCCAAACCAGATGAGTAGCATGTTGTAGTTGTTGCGGTGTTAATTGCAGACGTTGCTGATACTGTAAATCGTGATTTACTATGATAGCGCCTTTCATACCAGCAAGAGCCGAAGGTTCTAATTGAATATTTTCGGTTTGATTGAGTAAAGATAATAAATCATACATCTCTTGGTCTGACAACGTATAATAACCGTCTAACAAACGTTCCATTGCACGACCGACAAAGCCTGATGCGCGTCCTACCGCCAGACCATCTGCCGCGGTTAGATTATCAATACCGATATCTTGCACTGAAATCTTATCGTGTAAGCCGGTATAAACACCTAAAAACATACAAGGTGAGTGGGTGGGTTCAGCAAAGATACAATGGACATGATCACCAAACGCCATTTTTAAACCAAAAGCTACACCGCCAGGTCCGCCGCCTACACCACAAGGTAAATAAACAAATAAGGGATTTTCACGGTTAACGACAATGCCCATTTGGTCAAATTGTTGTTTTAGACGTTCGCCAGCAACGGAATAACCCAAAAAAAGGGTTTTAGAATTTTCATCATCGATAAAAAAACAGCTAGGATCCGACTCAGCGGCTTTGCGACCTTGCTCGACAGCGACGCTGTAGTCATCTTCATATTCGATCACATTTACACCATGAGAACGTAACTTCTGTTTTTTCCATTCTCTTGCATCAGCTGACATATGAACACTAACATTAAAACCCAATTTGGCGCTCATGATACCAATCGATAAGCCAAGATTACCCGTTGATCCTACCGCAATACTATATTGGTTGAAAAACTGTTTAAATTCATCAGAAAACAGTTTGCTGTAGTTATCTTCATAAGATAATAAACCTTGCTCAATGGCTAATTTTTCTGCATGCGTTAAAACCTCGTAAATACCTCCGCGTGCTTTTATTGAGCCGGAAATAGGTAAGTGGCTATCTTTTTTCAACAGTAATTTACCAGCAATATTTTGATTGTAACGTGCTTCTAAGGCTGTTTTCATATGATCTATTTCAACTACATCAGATTCAATAATGCCTTTTGTTGCTAAAGTTTCTGGAAAAGCAATGGCTAAATAAGGGGCAAATCGTTTTAAGCGATTGCTTGCCTCGGCAATATCTTGTTGATCAAGTCCCACATAATTTAATCCTATTTCTAATGTTGTAATATTAGGATTAAACCAGTAACAGGGTTCAAGTTTAATCAGTTTATCAACTAAAGGATTATCTTTGATAAGACATTCAATTTCGATTTGATTCATTTTGACTCCTTATGTTGAATGATTAAATCATACCTGATAATAAAAATGTGCAAAGTAACGCAACGACGGAAGCGATAAAAGTAGCACTGGTATAATATTTGAAGATTTCGGTCATTGTTGCGCCACAATATTGTTTAACCAGCCAAAATAATGAATCGGTCACAATTGTACAACCAATTGCACCTGAGCCAATTGCTAATGTGATAATTTCGGGACTGACATTAGGATACATGCTAAGCATAGGTGATACGATCGCTGTGGCTCCCATCATAGCAACCGTTGCAGAACCGACCGCAGCATGCAAAATAATGGCGACGAGCCAAGCTAATAAGATCGGATGCATATCTAATTGCGATAATATATTGGCTAAACTATCACTTAATCCACTGGTTTTTAAAATACTGTTAAATGCGCCTCCAGCTCCGATGATTAGCAGAATATTAGCAATAGATGAAAAGCAATTTTCGGTATGATTTAATAATTTACTCATCCCTATATTGCGTCTAAGACCTAATACATAATAAGCGACAAATGCACCAATAAACATTGCAGTAATAGGGTTTCCAATAAATTCCAGCGCTGCATACAAGGACGTAGTCTTATCAATATTTAACTCTGCTGTGGTTTTGATCAGCATTAATATTATGGGTAATAATACTGTAAACAGCGTGGCAGCTAAGGAAGGTAATTCGTCTTCGGTACGCACTTTTAAATCAGAAAACTCTTCAGGGACTTTTTTAAATGGCATCTTATTTTTAATGATTCGTAAAAAAATGGGCCCTCCCACTAATGAGGCAATAAGTCCAATTAATAAGCCATATAAAATCACACTACCAATATCTGCCCCTAAAGCATTAGTAACATATAATGCGGCGGGATGAGGAGGAACAATACAATGCACGGCCATTAAAGCGGTACATAATGGAATAGCTAACATTAATAGCGAAGTCTGCGTTTTTTTGGCTATTGAAAAAGCTAAAGGAATAAGAAGCACTACGCCTACTTCAACAAATAGGGTAATACCACAAATTAAACCCACTAATACCATGATGACTTCGGGAGATAACCAACGACATTTTTGCAAAGTTATCCCAATGCGTTCTGCTGCACCGGATACTTCCATCATTTTGCCTAGAATCGTACCTAAACCAATTACGGCAGCCAAAAAACCAAGTGTTCCACCGATACCATCTTCAATTGCACTTATCATTGTTAATGGTTTCATGCCCATTAATATGCCCACATAAAAACTCGATAATAGCAGGGCTAAAAAAGGATGAAGCTTCAATTTTACAATACTGATAACTATTAACAAAATACTACTAATCAACACACCTAAAACCCATATTTGTGAATCCATCAAGAGCTCCTGTTCAATTAAAAAGTAGGGGGGATATTAGATTTTATGCACTCACGGCTGACAAATGATAAATAATCATGTTTGCATGAGTTGAATTCAGTTGAAAAAGTAGTCTGTATAGTGAAATTAATGATTAACTAATTAAATTTAATTGATTAAATTTAATTAAGCAAATGACATAAATAAGTAAAGAAAGTGCATAAAATGTGCAATAATGATCATTACATTACTAAAAAATGAGTTGTTTTTGATTATATATTGATCTGATCAATAAGGTTGAGCATTTTAAACTGACGCTTATTTTATCATTAGTCTATTGACGTAATATGTTTATGACTTAAATAGGACAACAAATGGGTACAAGATGCATTATGGGATTGGATACCACAACTCATTGAATCATTCGTATTTCAATGCATTTAACACTAATTTAAATACATTTGAATGTCCTTTTCGGCTAGGGTAATAAATGTAAAAGGGTTCGTAAGTAATAGCAAATTCTGTTAATAATTCTATCAAACTACCTTCAGCTAGTTGTTTTTCAACATTGGGTCTACCTATCCAGGTAATGCCTAAACCATCTAATGCAGCCTGTTTGCGTAAATGATTGTTAATCGCAAATTGGGATGAAGGTTGGTACTTAATGATGTGTCCTTGATCTGTAAATTCCCATGTTAATTCTGTTGCGTGCTGGGCTGAAATGCGAAAACCAATTAGTTGATGCTGATCCAAATCTTTAATACATTTAGGAATCATTCTATTTTTAAGATAATTGGGACTTGCTACTAAAGCCATTGTTAAAGGTTCTGAAATTTTTACCGCAATCATTTCTTTAGGAAGATCATCACCAATACGACAACCCATATCAAATCCCTGCTTAACAATATCAACCCAATTGTTATCGCAAACAATTTCTATTTTTACTTGAGGATAATTTTTTAATAAAGGTATCAATTTAGGATAAATAATACTTTCAACCGCAAGGCTCGCGGCATTGATTCGAATTGTTCCGGAAGGTGTATTAAGAAACTGTCCTAATGCGCTGACTTCGTCATTAATTGATTGATATAATGGAGCTAATTGTTTGTAAAGCTGCTCACCAGCTTCCGTAAGAGACATACTGCGCGTGGTACGATTAAAAAGTCTTAAATTAAGGCGTGTTTCTAAATTTCGCATACTATGACTGAGTGCTGAGGATGAAACACCTAACGATTTAGCCGCTTTAACAAAACTCTTTGCTTCAGCGATAATAATAAAATAATTTAGCTCATTAAAGTTATGCATATTGACCGTATTGATGAATTTAATTCATGATACTATAAAAGAATCGCTGGTTTATCTCAATGACATTTCGTTTTAGAATAAATTTAACAATGTTCAATGCTCACTATTACAACTAGGTTGGGAAAAAGAGGGGATATGATGGAATATGTAAAACTAGGCAATACCGATATTGAAGTGTCACGATTTTGTTTGGGCTGTATGAGTTTTGGCGATCCTGCCAGTAAAATGCATGCATGGACACTTAATCCAAGTGAGAGTGAAGCGATCATTCAGCATGCGTTAAATTTGGGTATCAATTTTATTGATACAGCCAATATTTATTCAGCAGGAACCAGTGAAACGTATTTAGGTCAAGCAATCAAAAAAAATATTGCTCGTGATAAAGTTATTTTAGCCACCAAAGTCTATTTTAATGACGGTCACTTATCAAAAGGGGCAATTGAAAAAGAGATAGACGGATCACTTAAACGGTTAGGTACGGATTACATCGATTTATATATTATACATCGTTTTGACTATACCACACCAATTACAGAAACAATGGAAGCATTACATAAGTTGGTTCAAATTGGAAAAGTTCGAGCACTAGGTGCTTCTGCGATGTATGGCTACCAATTTTATAACATGCAACTTGCTGCTGAGCAAAACGGTTGGACGAAATTTGTCTCGATGCAAAATCACTATAATTTATTGTATCGTGAAGATGAAAGAGAATTAATTCCAATTTGTAAACAATTTAATGTTTCATTAACACCTTATAGTCCTTTAGCTGCTGGTCGTCTTGCTCGATTAGAGTGGACGACTGATACGTTACGTAGTAAAACAGATAAAACCGCTATCGAAAAATATGATAGTACCCAACAAACCGATACTAATATAGTAAAAAGAGTACATGAACTTGCTGAAAAATATGGCGTAACAATGACTCAAATAGCATTAGCATGGCAGTTTGCGAAAGGTGTTACCTCACCGATTATTGGTGCGACAAAAACGAAGTACTTAGATGATGCAGTTGGGTCGTTAAACGTCTTGTTAACCCCAGAGGATATCACTTATCTTGAAGAGTTATATATTCCTCATCGAATTGTAGGCGCATTATAAGTGAGCAAGTAGGTCAATTCTCCTTAATAGCATTATCCAGTATTAGGGAGAATCATATTAAATTAGCTTATTTGCACACTTTTAATAGTCAATTTTTCGTGAATTAAAATAAGTAAAATTCTCATTCATTTTTAAACAATATGACTTCGTCCAATCACCTTGTTCATTATATCCATAAAAGGAACATCTTTTTGTCTCTGTTGGTTTGGACTCTTTGTCATCAAAAAATTTAATGATAACTTTATCTAATTGATTTTTATCGTTATATAAAAATATCTTTTCTTCGCTTGACGTGTAAATATTGGCTAAATCCATTTTTAAGATATAAGTATTAACAATTCGAGAAATATTTCCATTTTCATACTGAATATCACTGATTGTCGATGGATTGGAAATACGCTCGATTTTTATTATTCTATTTTGATCATCATAAGTTGAAGACCATTCGATCTTTTTGGCTAAATCTTCTAAATGCAAAAGATTCTGCTTATCATCCAATTCCATATTTAAATCCAAATCATATTGATTATCTATCGAAAAATGGCTTTTTTTCGTCGCATAGTCGTTTGTGATCTTCACATGATCAATATCAACTGAGACAATGAAACCTCTATCATCTGATAGATATTGTTGGCGATCGCTGCCAATAATCTTTTGTTGCTTAATCAGTTTTGAATACGGAATATTCTCAACACTACTAAACAATAAATAGTTGTTAGTGAGCTCAACATTACTCAGTTTTTCATTTTTATTACAACCAAATAGAATGATTGATAAACCACATACGAAAATGATCCTTTTCATTGCTGTTTCCTTCATTAGTCATAGTATTCGAAAGAGCGTAAAATAAATCGCTTTGTTTCTTCTTGTTCGTTTAAACAATATAATTTTGTCCAATCACCATACTGGTTAGGATCATCGTAAACGCAGTTTAATTGCTCTGTGGGGATTAATTGATTGTGTTCATTGCTTTCATATTGACCATTTTGAGCAATAAAAGCATGTTCGACGCTATTAATGAGCTGCTTTTCTGTATTATAAAAGTATTGCTTTTTATTGAGGTAAAGTGGAACGATATTTGCTTCATCTGTTTTATCAAAAATTTCATAGTCTCTTTCAACAACTAATTCATTTTTATAAGTAATTTGATTAATAAATAGATAATTTGAACCACCAATAATGCTGTTTTCAAGTTTCACAACTCGTCCTTGTTCGTCATAGGTTGAGCGGATAACTTCGTTGCCGGATGAGTCAGTTATCGAAACAATATTTTGTTTATCATCAACATTAATTTTGTATTTTGAAAGTTCCTGATTTTTGATCATATATTGTGACTGCTGATAATCAAAATAGACTTTTTTATCGTTCAAATTGTAAAAGGTGATCAAACCATCTGCGTTCGTTTCAATCGTACCAAAATAACTTCCTTCAAACCGCTGCTTTTTAATCAGTTTTGAGTGAGGAGCAACATCATATTGACCATTATTAATATAATTATTGATGATAATTTTAGAATCGCTTTGCTTATTATCACATCCTAACAAAGTCAATAGTAAGCAACTATAGATGAGGGGGATTATATTTATTTTCATGCTTTTTAATCCTTTATATTTATTTGAACGTCCTGAATGACGAATATATTTAACCACAAATAGATCAGCGATTAAACAGAAAATTTATATATCTTAATCGAATAATGATATAAACTTTAAGTATTATCAAAATGAAAGCTTGATAATTATAATCCTAAATATCCTATCGTTATAAAAATAACACACATTAACAAAGAGTTATATTTTGTAAATATTGCAAACACAATCCAGAAGGAATGATAATGAAAAAATATTTATATTTACCTACCTTAATATTATTGGGGCTCGTGTTGATAGGTTGTGACACAGACAAAAGCAAGGACATAAAACAATCAGACAAAAAAGAGATCATAGTTGGATTACCCCCTAGTATGCACAACATTTTAATGGAGCGAGTGGTTAAGCCCGAATTAGAAAAAAAAGGCTACAGCGTCAAACTGGTCAATTTTAGTTCTTTGCGGGATGCCAATACCGCGCTGGTTGAAGGGAGTATTGATATGAATGCTGCACAGCATCAAGATTATCTTGACGTCTATAACAAAGAGACCCATAACGACCTTGTCTCATTAGTACACATTCCTTCCATATCTGCCGCTCTATTTTCACAGAAACATCATTCAATCAATGATATTGCATCCAATCAAATCATTGCTATCCCGAATGATCCCTCCAACACTTCTCGATCATTATTGTTGTTACAAAAAATAGGTTGGATCAAGCTTAAACCAGACACACAATCAGGCATAATCACCTTAAATGATATTATAGAAAACAGCTATAATTTAAAATTTAAAACGCTTTTATCAGAAATTATTCCGCGAGTACTTGGCGAAGTTGATTACGCAATTATGCCAGGGGGTGTGGCATGGTTGAGTAAAGTGCCAGCTGATAATATATTAATTCAAGAAGAATTATCGCCCAATTTAGAGCTAATGGTTGTCGTTAAAAAAGAAGATCTCAACACGGCATGGGCAAATGACGTTAAGCAACTTTACCAATCCGATAAACTTAAAAAATTTATTGAAGAAGATCCGGACGCTAAAGGTCGATTTATTTGGCCAAAATAGGATAGTTAAAAAACAACCAATATCTTTAGGTGGATAAAAGATATTGGTTTTATTATCAAATCTAATCATTTAATCTTATCAGCATTTGAAATTTACCTTCGCTCCATTTTGCTTTAAAGTTATTTTCAACCCATTAAATAACAGCTAATCATGCTATGTTAAGTTTTTTAGGGTTATAAAGTAACATTAGGTTCTATTAAACAAATCGTTATTTTTTTCACTTAACATTATTTAAATCTAAAAAATTTTTTTAATTTTTTATTAAGAATATTTATTCCAATATTTACAATTTTTTCTTTTTTTTAATTTATTTATCTTATTGATTATAAATGAAATATTTGTAATTTTTGCGTGGTGTTTATATATGATTGTGGTAAAATCGCAATCCCCAAAAAAGATAAAATGAAATAAAAGTAATGACTAAAATTAAATATTTTTTAATTGTTGTTTGCAGTTTGGCTTTAGTCGGCTGTTTTGTACCAAGTAAAATTCAAACTATGATCGATAATCCAACTTCGAACGAAATAAACGTAACCATTGATGGAACTGAACACGTTATTCCTCCAGTTTCAAAGATCGCTTACTCTTTTGAATTTGGTAAACATACTCTAGTTTATAACCAAGAAACTTTAAATATTCTGGTAAAACCCAATCGAAAGAATGAACTTAATATCATTAATCCAACATTAAATAATTACGTAATAATGAACTTCTATTTTATCGACGAAAAAATGAAACCTGCTGATTATGGTATGCTACTAATGTCCAAAAAATCAAGTATGACCACTGTATCAATAATGTATGATGGAAAGGTAAAGGAAATAGAGTTACCTCTTAGTGTGACAAATGACTTATTTATTGATCAAAGCGAATATTGGTGGAAATATGATCTTGACAAACCTGTACCAGAGAAAATAACGATCAGGGACTCTACCAAATTCTCGACGATAAAAAAAATATACCGGGAAGCGGAGTTTTGGAAAATTGCGCCAGAATATGTAGAAGAATTAGATGATTATGATATACCTTTAGATAGAGTACGTTTTGTTGAACGTACACCTGAATTAAACAAATTACCGACGTTTTCTATTCCTGATATTGCTTTAAATTCTATCGCTTGTGAACAAGGACGTAATGATATTCAAGCAAAACTCAATAATTGGCAGCAAATTTTAACCTTAACAGGAAGTGATTTTAGTGAAGGTTATAAAGATTTTAAATCAACAATAATCGATGCCAACACCGAAGCTTTCAAAAATTGTGATGGTTATAGTGAAGCACTAAATGATATTGCTGATGCACTCGAATCAATTAGCGATTTGAATTTTGTTATCTTGCAAGAATAAAAGGAATTGAAGTGTTGATATAAGCATTAAACTTCGTCTTTTTTGTGTTAAGGCATAAAATAATTTTACTCATTTTATGTCTTAATTTTCAAACAATAATCAATAAAAAATCTATTTTTATAAGGAATACTTCGTTGATTGCTGACTGATTCGTCATAAAAAACACTAACCTAGATAAAAATATATTGATATACATCACAAAAATCAGAAAAAAATATTTTTTTAAACCTCAATCAACCTCATACTAATAACCAATCTTAATTAAAGAAAGGTATATCATTATGATTAAAAGGAAATTAAAATTAGCAGCCATTATCAGTAGTTTTATCCTAAGTACTTCAACTGTTTTTGCTTCAATTGACGATGTGAAAGACCTTAAAATCATTAGTTACAATGTCTATAATGGTATGAAATTAGACGAAACAGACGGAAAACAGAAATTTATCGAATGGGCAAAAGCACAAGATGCCGATATTATTGCTTGGCAAGAAATGAATTTTTTTACTCGTGAAAAGCTTGAAAAATTTGCCGCAAGTTATGGACATAAATATGCGGTATTATTGAAAGAAAAACCTGATGATGCCGCTTTTTTCCCTGTCGCCATAACGTCAAAATATCCTATAGTCAATGTTGATAAAGTCGTGGATAATCTATGGCATGGTGCGCTGTATGCTGATATTGGCAACTATCATTTTGTTATTACCCATATGAATCCATTTTGGACAGAAAAAAGAATTGATGAAATGAACTTAATTATCGATTCAATCAAATATAGCCGTGATCCAAATGGTAAATGGATTATTGCTGGTGATTTAAACTCTTTTTCACCTGCGGATAAAGAAACCTACGATAAAAGTAATTTGTTAAACGATATCAAAGAAAAACAGAAAAAAAGACCGATATTAGAAAATCTTGTTAATGGACAATTAAGTTATACCGTTCAACAAAATTTATTGGATGCAGGGTTTATTGATGCGTTGAAAATTAAAAATAAAGAATTTATTGCGACAGCGCCAACCAAAGTATTTTACGATCAAGCTTCAACACCGCTGCGTTATGATTATATTTATGTGTCCCCCCCATTAAAAAACGACGTTATTGAGGTTAAAGTCTTAAAAGACGATTTTACGGATAATTACTCTGATCATTATCCTGTACAAATGATCATTAAAAATAAATCATCACAACCATAATAGTGAAAGCCATGTATCACTGCATGGCTTTTATCAGTCATTTTTATATGACAGTATTTTCCAATGATAATCATCAAGTTGTGATTGTGATCGCAACATGTCCATTTAAATTCAATTAATATCAAAAAGAGCATCGAATAATCTAACTCGAATTGATGAAATCAAAAAAGCTGTAGGATAAAAATATGAAGAAAAATTGTTTAGTACTGATTATAGTGGGTTTGTTTTCGTTATTTTCATATGCATTGGCAACAGAAGATTTAGTGATATCACAATATCAACATTCGCCGAATAAAGTGTATACCGGTAAAGATCAACCAGAAATTACCATTGCAAATTTCAACATTGCAGGCGGGCTTAGAAAGCATAAGGTTAATTTAGATTTAGTTGCTAACGCGATTAAAGCAATGGATGCGGATATCATAACTCTTGAAGAAGTCGATCAAAATACCACACGTAGTGATGGCTTAGATCAAGCAAAAGTAATAGCAGAAAAAACGGGCATGTACTATCTGTTTGGCAAAGCAACGGACATGAAAGGCGGTAATTACGGTAATGCCATATTGTCTAAATATCCAATAGTAAAAAGTAAAACTTTTTTGTTACCCTCTGGTGATTTTGAACAACGATCCCTGATGTTAAGTCAAATTAATGTGCCGGGTTTTGATTCGCCAATTTATGTGTTTAATACTCATTTTGATTGGCATGAAGAAGATGAGGTAAGAATGTCACAAGCACGTTTTATTAATAGTATTGTGTTTGATGATCAGGACTTAGATGATGAATTTCCAAATTTAGTATCTGGAATTATGGTCTTATTAGGCGATTTTAATTCTGTTAAAAATGATAGAGTCATTAAAGAGCTTGAAAAATACTGGACATTGGTAAAACAAGAAAATGTCGATACTCGCACTTGGCCAGCAGGAAATCCTGGATTAGATTTAGATCATATTTTTACAAGTCGAAATCAAATATGGCAAGTTGAGCAATTCATTATTCCCAATGATGGCAATGAGTGGAATGGTATCAAATGGCCACTTGTAAGCGACCATATCCCAGTGATTGCTAAATTAAAATTGATTGAGCAATAAAAAAAGGAAATGGGCATATAGCCCATTGTCTTTTAGCATTCATTTTAGTTTAGCAATAACATAAATATAAACTAGCTCGCTGATTAATTCGATAAGTGTTTGTGTTACGATGATTGCCGGTAAAATGGGTATTGCATTAGGTATGGCTAACGCTAAAGGTAAAATGACTAGCGCATTTCGAGTACCGGCACTAAAAGCTATCGCTCGACTTCCTGCGACGGAAACATGAAAACAACGACCAATAAACCATCCAACTAAAGGGGCGACAATAGCAAAAATTATATAAAATGGAATAACGGATACTACGACTGATAAATTACCCTTCAGCTGAGGTAGAACTGCCAAAATAATGATAAAAAGCGTTAATGCCGTGGCTGGAACGGGTAACATATTTAACCCATATATCATTTTTTTGCCTGTGTGATTTCGTACAGCCCAGACTTGCATTAAGGTCGCTAAACAGAAAGGAATGACCATTAACCAAATAAAAGCATGGATAAAGGGTTGGAGGTGAATGAGCTGGTTGACCTGTTCGCCAATCATAAAAGTTAAGTATACAGGCAGTAAAAACATTTGTAACAACAATAATAAAGGTGTTGCCATCAATAATAAACGGGCATCTGCACGTCCAAGATGAGAAAAAGTGACAACATAATCAATACAAGGGGCAAGTAACACAAGTAATACGCCCAGTCTAATGAAAGGCTCGGAAGGTAGAAATAGCGCTAATAATCCAACCCCAACAGGTATAATAACAAAATTTGTTATAAGTAATGCCAATATAAATCGCTTATAAGACCAAAACGGTTTAATCTCAGTCACAGGAACTTGTAAAAAAGTGACAAATAACATGAATGCTAATACTGGATTGATAAACATGTCGAATATTGAGGTGTTGTCTAAACAAAATACCAGACCAATAGCTATCATTACCACAGAAAAATAAATAGCTATCTGATTTTTTTCTAAGTTATCTTTGATTTGTTGCATAGTGTCATTATTCATTAGGCAATAACGAACAGATAGCATATCAGAAATCAACAAATTCAAAGAATGTAATATTCATGCCAATAGATACAAACAGTTATCATTGTATTTCGATTCAATTCAAATTATTCGATTAATTATTTAGTTCAAATAGCTCATTTATTGACAGCATCTAAATGGAAAATACCTTGGATTTATTATCCATATCACTATTTTGCTTAAATTTATCACTTAAAATCATTATAGCATTGACAACAACTGAATTTTTGTTGAACTACGCATTCAAATTGGCAAGCATTTATCAAAAATGCGATCTTTGTCACATCAGATAATAAAAGCAAATTCGCTGTCTAATTATCAACGATCTTTCATTGTTGAACTCGGTACAAACAATCATATCTCTATTTTAGGGAAAAAATAGCATTGTATTTCAATATGAAGCCAAATTAGCTTTTCATTTTGAGACAAATAAAAGCTTTTTTTAACAATTTCAATCGACCTGTAATCTGTAACCAAGATCACAATTTATCATCATTCAAATACCTATACTGATATTTATATTTCGGTCAATTCTTTTGTCGAATTTTTATCAATCAGGAGGTCGTAATGAAAACGTATGTCAAAAAATGGATCACAATTGGGTTACTCAGCGCATTTGGTTTATCTGTTGATGCGGTGTGGGCTAAAGAATATCAATTAACAGGGCAGTATACCCAAATCACGCTATCTGATAGTGGCAATCAACAAAGCGTCACATCGTTTAATATTACTAATCCCGTAACTAATGATTCAATCACTGTTAATACGCTATTTGAGATCACGCTAAATTCGGGGCAAAAATTGACCGATAAAGATTTTCACTTAGATAATTTACAACAAAAAGACAATCAAATTTATTTAAATTTCAGTGGTCATGATATTGCGATTCAAACCCTATTGATTCTCAATGATGATAAACATTTTGCCAGTTATGAACTGCAAATCACCCCTAAAAAACAGGCACTTTCAATGTCAGACGTTTCTATAATGCCGTTTCATTCTCAAGCGCCATTTGTTTACGGCTCCGTTGTCAGTTCGCCGATTATTAGTGATACCTTTTTTATCATTCCCGAAAATCCATTAACCAATACCGTTGCCTATGAAGGTGGTGTGTTGCAAAAAATTCCGCAAGCTATCCCGTTACAAGTCAATCACACCTTGAGTTACAAAACCTATATTGGCACTTATGAAAAAGGGCAATTAAGACGCCATGTAAATGAATTTATTAATCAAGTTCGCCTGCGACCATATAGCCCGTACTTACATTATAATTCTTGGCTAGATATCGGATTTTTTAATCCCTATACTGAAAAAGAAGCACTGTTACGAATCGAACAATATGGTCAAGAATTAGTTGAAAAACGTCATGTTACCCTAGATGGTTATCTGTTTGATGATGGTTGGGATAATTTAACGGGTAACTGGGGATTTGGTGATAATTTTCCGAGTGAATTTAAAAAATTAAAAACCGCATCAGAAAAATATCACGCCGCGCTGGGTATTTGGTTGTCACCTTGGGGTGGATACAATAAACCACGTGATACTCGTGTTGCCAATGCATTAAAACTGGGTTATGAAACCATGGATGGCAAACTCGCCTTATCAGGCCCTAAATACTATGCTAATTTTCATAAACGAATTTTAGAATTAATCCAAAATCAGAACATTACCATGTTCAAACTCGATGGAACAGGTAATGCAGATAAAGTGATCGCCGGCAGCCAATTTACCAGTGATTTTGATGCTGCGATTCATTTGATCCAAGATATGCGTAAAGCTAATGATCATTTATATATTAATCTAACAACTGGTACACAAGCGACGCCGTCTTGGTTATTTTATGCCGACTCTATCTGGCGAGGTGGCGATGATGTCAATTATTATGGACCCGGTAGTAAAGTTCAACAGTGGTTAACTTATCGTGATGCGGAAACCTATCGTTCTATTGTTTTAAAAGGTCCCTTGTTTCCATTAAATTCACTTATGCTGCATGGTATTGTATACGCTAAACAAGCAAAACATTTGCAACAAGAAACCGAAAATGACTTTGCTGATCAAGTTTGGAGTTACTTTGCAACAGGAACGCAATTACAAGAAATGTACATTACGCCTGAACTGATGACAACAAACAATTGGGATACGTTAGCATCGGCTGCTAATTGGGCAAGAGATAACCAAAACGTCTTATTCGACACTCATTGGATTGGTAAAGATCCCACAAAATTAGGGGTATATGGTTGGGCGGGATGGACGCAAGATAAATCCATCATTACTTTACGCAATCCGTCAGATAAACCGCAAATTTATTATCTGGATTTACAAAATGATTTAGAGTTGCCGGCAAAGGCAAGTTCACATTTTAAAATCAACATTGATTATCACAGTGAAGCTTATGCGCAAAAACCAACGAGTGTGGAAAAAACGGCATTAATCACTCTTGAGCCTTTCGAAACAGTTGTCATGTCGCTAATTCCACAATAATTACAATATGCCTTGTCTGCAAATACAAGGCATAAAATTAGGCTCAAAATAGTCGTTTGAAATGTCAAAGTTTAAAACGGGCTTAAAACGAATGGAAAAAAATAATCTAATGAAACTATTTACAATAGTAAAAAAGCTCATGTTGAACTGATATAATTTTTTCATTCAGGTTTCCTGCTTATCTGATAGGGAACCTGAAAATTAACATCAAATCGATACGACGTTTTTAACATCACTCTCCATTTCGTTGCTTTATTTTGATAATAAACATGAAAACACTAGGTTGTTTTAACCGTTAAATAAAAATAATTTTGTTAACGTTTTCAACCAAAATTTATACATATTTTTCTGTCTATTTTTTGACAAACCCAATATACTTGCCAAACCTATATTTGATAATGATTATCATTATTATTTGTAAGGTTAAATTTAGAGATGTGTTAAATGATTTAATTGTTTTTTATGAAGGAATGAAACATGAGTTATAAAAAGGTAAGTATCTTATTACTCTTTATGAGTTTTTCTTCACAAGCTGAGTCTGTGCTTGAAGATAAAGATACAAAGCAAAATATTGATAAACCGAATAAACCATTAACGAAGAACAATATGGTCAATCGTGACGATATAGACGATGTGATTACTGTCATTGCCGGCTCATCAACGCAAGATGAATTAAAAAAAATAAATAGTGTTATTGCGGGACGATCAACACTTTCATCAGGGCTAATAGAACAAAAACAGTCCGATAATGTTGCCGAATTGCTCAATACTTTACCCGGTGTGAGTGCTGCTGGTTCAGTTAGGCCAGGGGGGCAAACCTTAAATATATGGGGTTTTGGTAAAGTTGAAGATGTCAAAATTATTGTAGATGGTGCACAAAAAGGATTCCAAAAATATCAACAAGGATCGATTTTTGTTGAACCAGAACTTCTTAAACAAGTTGAAGTTAACAAAGGTCCACACGATGTGAAGTTTGGAAATGGCGGCTTTGGTGGCGTGATAAAAATGGAGACTAAAGACGCGATTGATCTGCTTGACCCCAATCAATACCTTGGCGCATTAATCAAATACAGTTTTCATTCAAACAATCATCAAAATATGGTGACTGGTGCAGTTTATGGTCGAACACAAGATGACATGTTTGATGGTCTTATTTATTACACCAACCGAGACAGCGGTAATTTTAAACGCCCTGATGGCTCGAGATTTGAGTTTTCAGAAGATGACATGGATTCCTACATGGCGAAACTCAATTTTAGACCCAATGAAGAACACACTTTCACTCTATCAGGTATACGTTCAAAACGGGATTCATGGCAACCTTGGGCTGCCAAATATGTCGAAAAAATGACACCTCCAACCGCTGCACAAATTAAAAAATATGGATATAAAGCAGCTTGGTTAAGAAAATTGGTAAAACGTGATCAACAAGATGAATCCGCCCAATTTAAATGGAATTATCAGCCAACTTATAATCCGTTAATTAATTTGACGTTACACACCACTTATTCCAAAACCAAACAACATGATACTCGTCCTAATAAATACAATCCGGTGGCTTCATTAGGGACAATGGGTAACGAAAGTTGGGTTAGCTATACCGATAAAACTATCGAGCTTGAAAATGTCAGTATTTTTAACACCGGCGCTATCGATAATGCATTAAAAATTGGATTACAAGCACATCTACATGATCGTGATACGTTAATGTATTACAAAAACTATGCTAAAAAGCCAAATTATCACAATGGTTATTTCCAACCGGCTTACATGCCTTCTGGTAAACAGCAAACTTATAGTTTTTATATTCAAGATGAACTTTCGATTAGTGATTTTGTCTTATCACCCAGCCTTCGATACGATTATGTCCGAAATCACGGTAAAAAGAATTATGCTTCAGCGTATAACGATCCCGATCCTCGTTATGGTCATGACTATTCACCCGTGACCTATTCAGGTTGGACACCACGCTTTGGATCCTATTGGCAAACCACCCAAAATGTCGGATTTTTTGGGGATATCAGTTATGCATGGCAAGCACCAACAATTGATGAAAGCTATGAAGTCCAGTTCACTCCTAAAAATGGAGGAAGCGGTAAAATTTCGGCAACCAGCCGTCATTTGAAAAAAGAGCGGAATTTATCAATTCGAATTGGGAATATTCTCGATTTTAATAATTTAATACTCGAAAATGATAAGTTACAAGTTCGTAGCACGTTATTTAGACAGCGTGTCACCGATGAGATTTTTGTTACTCGAGGATTCAATGGATCAATATGCGGTCCAGGCAAAGCGTGTCCGCTTGGGCAGGCAAATTATCGTAATATTCCAGGTAAAATGATTGTCAAAGGTTTTGAACTTGAAACGTTTTATGACAGTAAATATTGGTTTGCAAGTGCCACTTACTCAATTCAAAAAGGCGAACGAGATACAGCACCACAAGCACCATGGATGCATCATAAGACCTATGTCGCAACGATTGCACCACGCACCGCAACATTAACAACGGGGTTTAAAATTCCGGACTGGAATGTGAGAGCAGGGTGGAATGCCCAATTTGTACGAAAACAAGATCGCACAGGATTAGAAGATAGAAATCATGACGGATTAAATGATCTGGGCGCTTATGGATTAGGGCGATCGTCGGGGTATTCAATACACAATCTTTTTGCGAGTTGGCAACCGACTTTTCTGCCTAAAGCCGAAATTAAGCTAACCATTGATAATCTATTTAATAAAGATTATCGACTTTATTTAGGCGAAAACACTTATGGACTCGCCCGAAACTTTAAAGCAAGTGTTTCATACCGATTCTAAACTTCATTTAAATGTGAATACTGCCAGTTTACTGGCAGTTTCAATAAGTCATCAGTGCTGAATCTATCTACCATTTGCCTGCCGTTGAGCCACCGTCAACGACCATAATTGTACCGGTAACAAAATTAGAATCTGTTAAATACATGACGGCATTGATAATATCTTGAACCTGTCCAATCCGATTGACAGGAGCCATAGATTTTAACACTGCTTGAACTTCGGGATCGGTAGGATGCATTGGGGTCTCAATAATGCCAGGTGCAATACCGTTAACCATAACATGGCTTGATGCTAATTCTAATGCTAAACCTTTAATGGCACTATTAATACCGCCTTTGATCATAATCGGTAATAAAGCTGGTATAGTCAAATTAGGTTGCATAGCAATGGCAGCAGTAATATTAATGATATGTCCTGACTGATTGGCTATCATATGTTTAGCCGCTGTCTGAGCAGGGTAGAAAAACCCTTTAAGGTTGGTATCAATTAGAGTGTTTAGATCATCTTGCGTATACTCAACGGCGGGTTTAGATATAAATATGCCTGCATTATTCACTAAAATATCGACTTTACCAAATCTTGCAATAGCGTGTAAAAAAAGCAATTCTGCCGTTTGCGGCTTTGCAATGTCCCCAGCTACAAGTAATAAATTATCAGGTTCGCCTAATTTAATCGCTGCTTGTTCTAAACGAGCTTTATCTCGACCATTGGCAACGACATTGAAACCTCGCTCAAGATAGGCTTTCGCTATCGCAAAACCAATTCCACTTGAAGCACCAGTCACAATAACGGTTTTGTTTCCTTTATTCATCGAATTTTATTCCTGTTTTGTCTTTAAAAATACAAATAATTATATAAGAGTTGAATTGAAATAGAAATTCGATTGCAAAAAGTAAATTAATTGACAAAATTCTTTAGCAAACAACAAACAGCAAACAGAATGAATTCTATTTACTGCTGATTTGATTAAATCAACGCATAAGATATTGTTTCGATCGATTAATCCAAATCACTAAAAAGAGTGTGCGTCCTAAACTAAATAAAATATAGGAAAACCACAACCCGTTATTGCCCCATATTGGTACAAAAATAGATTGAGCGATTAACCAAAGTAAAAGGGCAAGGATCATAGAATCACGAATAGAAGATGTATAACTGATGCCTGAAAACACCCCGTAATAGATCAATCCACCAGCAACCACAACCGGAAAAATAACTAACCAATAATGGTATTGTAGACAAAGATTAATGATGTCATTTTGATTGGTTAATAATCGGATTATCGTGGTGTCAAAAGCAAACCAGATTGCAATTAATATCACCGGACAAATCACACACGCTTGCAGTGACCAACGCAAGGTTTGTTGGTATAACGCCATATTTTGGGTGCCTTTAGCTTTACCACTAAATACACTTGACGCATTAGCAAAACCATCAAATAAATACGCCATTAAGTAATGGATTTGAAACAGTACCGCATTGGCCGCCAATACTTCAGTACTAAAACTTGAACCAATCGAAATAAAATGATTCGTTACAACTAGCAGGCAAATAGTTCGAATCATTAAATTAGTATTAACTAAAATTACCCCTTTCAATGACTGCCAAGAAAGGATCGATTTCAAATCCGTTTTTTGTTGTGATTGGGGTAAATAGCGACCAATAAACCCGATCCCTAACAACGTACAAATCACTTGCGCACTGAGTGTTGCAAATGCCACGCCTTGAATATCCCAATGAAAACCCCAAACAAAAATGACTGCCATAATAATATTGAGTAAATTAATCAACACTTGCAAAAACAGCACGGCTTTTATTTTGGACATCCCCATTAACCAACCAACCAGCACATAGTTAATCAGTACAAACGGGGCTCCCCAAATTAAGATCGAAAAATAGATATCTGCGTAATGCCTAACTTCTTGATTCGGCTTGATGATTTGCATTGAAGCACCAAAAATAAATTGCTGAAAAACAATAAATAAAATGCCTAAAACAATCGCAATAAACAGGGGGCGAATTAACGAAGAACGCAGTAATAGAGGATCATCTAATGCTTGTGCCGCAAATCCGGTGGTACTCACACGTAAAAAACCAAATAACCAATAAATAGTATTAAAGATCACCGCACCAACGGCAATGCCTGCAATAAAAGCAGGATTGGGTAGATGACCGACCAACGCAGTATCAACCACGCCCAATAATGGGGTTGTAATAGTGGAAATAATAAAAGGGATAACCAATGCTAAATAATCGTTAAAACGATAACGTTTATTAACGGCGGATTGTGTTGTCATAGATTAAAAACCTAATATAGAGTCAAGAAGCTGTTTGGAATAATCATGACGGACATTACTCAATTGGGCAATATCGTCAACCTGTTCTACAATTCTTCCTTGATAAAAAAACATCACTCGATTACACAAATACGTAATCGTGGTTAAATCATGAGTAATAAAAATACTGGTTAAATTTAACTGTTTTTGTAAATCAGCCAATAACGATAAAATCTGCGTTTGAACAGAAATATCTAACGAACTGACTGCTTCATCAAACAAAATAAATTGCGGATGACAGGCGATCGCTCTGGCTATGCAAATTCGTTGCAATTGACCGCCACTCATTTCATGAGCAAACCGCTGACAGAATGAATGATCTAATCCAACTTGTTCCAGTAATTGATCTATTCGTTTTTTTCGTGCTGTCGATGATAACTTTTCGTAAATATCAAGGGGTTCAGCAATAATATTAGCAGCCGTGAAATAAGGATTCACCGAAGCGTTATAATCTTGAAACACAGCGCTAATATTACGTCGCTGTGATGAGCATTTCCATGCTCGTTTCGCAATATCTTGCCCATTAAATAGGATCTTACCCGTATCGGGTTTTTCTAAACCTAAAATAAGCTTTCCAAGTGTGCTTTTGCCACTGCCACTTTCGCCAATAATACCCAGACATTCGCCCTGTTTTAACGAGAAAGAAACATCATTAATGACCTTGTTCTTCTTGCGACTAAACAGACCTTGATGAGGTTGTAAAAAGGATTTGCTTACCTGTTCAACTTGCAATAATGCAGACATTTAAGCACTCTCCAACGTCGGAATAAACATTTTAGGATAAACCACCGAATCAAATTTAGCTAATAACTGTTTGCGCGCGCTGATTAGATAACGGGTGTAATCATTTTCAGCATGATAAAAGATTTGATCTCGACAGCCTTGTTCAACAATTTTACCTTGTTGCATGACGACAATATGATCGGCAATATGATGTATCACGCCTAAATCGTGTGAAATAAAAATCATGGCGGTAGTTGATTGCTGCTTGATTTGTTCAAACATTTTCAGAATATGGAACTGACTAATCGAATCTAAAGCGGTTGTTGGTTCATCAGCAATGATCAATTCGGGTTTTAGCATTAATGCAATACCGATCATGATTCTTTGTAACATTCCACCACTCAATTGATGAGGATACTTATTATAAATCTGTTTGGGATCAGTTAAACCGATTTCTTTAATCATAGTTAGTGTTTTGGCAACGGCATCTTTTTTGCTTAAGGGAAGGTGTGCTTGTAATGTTTCGATGACTTGTTTGCCGATACGATAAAGCGGATCGAAAGCACTCATTGGATGCTGTAAAATGATCGCGATAGTGTTACCCCGAATCTGACGCAGTGTGTCAGCTGATTGGGTTAAAAGATCGCCTTTCACTTGTCGATTTAACTGAGGTTGTCTAGGATTAAAAAGAATTTGACCTTCGACTTTAAAATAGGGTTCTAATAACCCCATGATCGCTTTACTGGTTAAACTTTTACCACTACCACTTTCGCCGACAATGCCTACACATTGGTGATGTTCAACATTAAACGAAATGTTATCCAATAACGTTTGACCATTATCAAGGTTAACCGTGAGATTTTTAACCTCTAACAGGGGGTTACACATGTGTTTTTTCCTTCGGATCTAAAATATCTCGCAAACAGTCACCTAATAGATTAAAAGCCGCCACGACGACTAAAATAGCTATCCCCGGATAGACCATTTGCATTGGATGTTGAATCATTACATTCTTGGCTTCACTAAGCATTAATCCCCATTCGGCAGTCGGTGCTTGCACGCCCAATCCAATAAAAGAGAGCGCCGAAATATTCAAAATGACCCAGCCTGTATCGAGCGTGGCTAACACCACCAATTCCGACATAATATTAGGTAACAAATGACGGCGAATAATAAAGCTGTGTGGTGCACCAATGGCACGTGAAAATAAAATATAATTTTTTCGACTGTATTTAATAACTGAACTGCGGATCATTCGGCTGTACCATGCCCATTTCACCACGATATTAGCAATAATCACGTTTTCAATCCCCACACCTAGCACTCCGACAATCGCTAAAATCATGACTTGACTAGGGAAGGAGAGCATAATATCGCAAAGGCGCATAATAACTTCATCAAGTTTGCCTCGTTGGTAGCCTGAAATTAGCCCGATGATTGAACCGACGATAATGGTAATTGTCATGGTTAGTAAGGATAAAAAGAGGGTCGAACGGATTCCATAAAGTAAACGAGAAAAGATATCTCGACCTAAATGATCACAGCCTAGCCAATGTTCAGTTGAGATACTGGCATATTTGCGGACAATACGAACTTTATTTGGATCAAATGGGGCAATATAGGGCGCAAAAATACCCAATAGAATGATGATGGTGATAATCATCAAACAGCATAATGCCATTTTATTTTTCATCAACTGTCTTGCTAAACTCATGCTAAATCCCCACTATTTTGTAATCGAGGATCCAGCCATTGATGCACCACATCAACAATAAAATTACACACGACAAATAAAATCGCCATAACTAAAATATAAGCTTGAATAACAGGATAGTCTCGATTCATGATAGCGGCTATACATAAGCGCCCAAGTCCCGGCCATGAAAAGATATATTCCACAACAAACGAACCGGCAATCAATTGTGGAATTGTCATACCCAGTGCGGTAATGGTGGTATGTAATGAATTAACTAAGACATGTTTTAAAATAATCGCCCGTTCCTTTAATCCTCGACTACGTGCATAAAATACAAAGTAATTCTGCATATTTTCCAGCATATTATTACGAATAAAGCGAATATAAGTAGCAATATAAACAAAAGATAAAGTTATTGTTGGTAGAATAAGATTTTGCCATGTGCCATAACCATTTGTTGGTAACAGATCTAAATAATTAGCAAAAAACCAAATACACAGCAAACCAAGCCAATAACTAGGCATGGCGGTACCAATAAAAATGAGGATTCGAACAACATGATCGAAGACTGAGTTAGCAAAAATAGCACATAACACGCCTAGCACTAAGCTAACGAATAAAGTAAGAACAAATGATGACACAGCCAAAAGTAAAGTTGGGGTTAAACAACGAATCATTTCATCCCAAACTAATCGATCCCGATGAACGAATGAACGTCCAAAATCCAGATGAAAAGCATGATATAACCAACTAAAATATCGAGACCAAAAGGGCTCATTTAATCCCAACTCTTGGCGCATACTTTCGATGGCTACAGGCGTTGGCATAATCTCATTTAAGCGTAAAGCAACTTCAGCAGGATCAGAAGGGGCAAGGTTGATCAGCAAAAAGGCAATAAACGAGATACCGATCAAAATCGGTATCATCATCAATAAACGTTTAAAAATATAATGTAACATTATGACTAACTAACTATAACGCAATTAATAGTGCATTTTCTCAAAAGGAATATCAAATTGTGATGGAGCAAACTCAATGCCTTTAAGAGATTTAATAGCAATAGCTCGATTGCGTTCATAAGTTAAAGGAATATAGACCGCTTGTTTATGCAATGTCTCAAGCACATAACGATATAGGGCTTGGCGTTCTTGCTCGTCTGTTGAAATCAATGCTTTGCTAATGCTGGCATCAATTTGAGGCTTTTCTTTTAAGCCTTGTTGAGCCATATAATCCCCATATACTGGTAATTTCATACCGGATAAAAAGGATTGCGGATCATAAGGCGTACCCCAAGAAATATCGAATACCATATCAAAATCACCCGCTTTTTGGCGGTCACGATAGCCTTGTTCTTCTTCACCATGAATATTCAGTTTTAATCCAACTTGTTCAAATTCGTCTTGCATATATTGGGCGATGGTTTTTTGTGAAGCAGTATTACTATCATAATACAGGGTGATTTCGAACGGTTTGCCGTCTTTTTGGCGGTATTGTTGACCGTTGGCTTTTGTCCAACCTGTTTTATCCAAAAGTTGTTGTGCTAATTTAGTATCGTATTGATAAGGTTTTAATCCAATATTGGCATAAGGGATATTAGTCGCCATTAGGGTATCAGCCGGTGCTTCACTGTGATTAAAAATTCCTTCTGAAATATCATTTTTATTAATAATATGCTCAATTGCCTGACGCACAGTAACATCACTCAATGCCGGGCGAGTCGTATTCATCAACACGATACGGCTTGAAACAGGTTTAGACATCAATGTCTGAAACTTATCCATTTTCGAAAAACGCTCGAAAGAATCGGCATCTACCATATTTTTGCCATAAATCAGATCGATTTCACCTTTTTCAAGTGCCATCAAACGGCTTTGATTATCCGCAATCACCTTCATAGTTACGGTTTTAAGTTGTGGTTTATTTCCCCAATAAGTGGGATTGGCTGTAAAAATAGCATACTGATCTTTCTTATGTTCACTTAACACATAAGGCCCCGTACCAATATAAGAATTAACGCCATTTTTGGTTTCACCATTTTTCATGGCATTAGGCGATATAAAACGCATAGGGCGGGTAACGGCAATCTCAATCAAAAATGGATAGTAAGGTTCAGACAGATTGACTTGTAGGGTATAATCATCAAGCGCTTTAATATCGGTAATTAAACGCACCATTTCAAGCCAAGTATGACGATCTTTATTTGAAAGTACGGCATCCCAATTTAATTTAGCGCTATGCGCATCGAATTTAGTACCGTCGCTAAATGTCACATCTTGTCGAAGTTTGAACGTATAGGTTTTTCCTTCATTACTGATTGTCCAGCTTTCCGCAAGCCAAGGTGAAAAGGAGCCATCTTCGTTATAATGGACTAAAGATTCATACAGCATATTTTGAGCCCACATCTCACCAGAATAGAGGTGAGGGTTTAGATCACGAATATCGCGAAAATTAGCAAAAGTGATATCATCTTTAGCGAAACAATTAAGGCTAGCTGAGGCTAATGCGAAAACCATTAACCATTTTTTGGTGCGGTTGAAATGTACTATCATGGGCAATCCGTTATGCAAAAGTTTTTAAAAAAAATCATTGATGGAAATAGTGTCAAAAATGTCGTAAATACAACGATTTTTAGCGCAAGAATAGTAGCACAGATGCAAATGATAATAAATATCATCTAGTCTATTTTTTAGCAAAAAACTTACGAAATTTTGTTAAAACAAATCTTAACAGAACGATTTCATCGCAATCTAATTAACAGGGATAATAAATAATCAAACAAAAGTAATAGAATTGCTTTATAATAACTAACGAAAATTTAATTTTTGTTTATTTAGGAAACATTTCATGTCATTTGACTCTCTTGGTTTAGATGCCAAGATTTTAAAAGCACTACAAGAACAACACTACACTCAGCCTACACCCATTCAACAGCAAGCCATTCCGGTAATCTTATCGGGAAAAGACCTTATGGCAAGTGCACAAACGGGCACTGGTAAAACCGCAGGTTTTGGTTTGCCAATTTTGCAAAAGCTGATTGAACAACAAGCCAAAACGGCAAATCGCCCCGAAACAAAAAAGAAGAAACGCCCCCTTTATGCGTTAATTTTAGCGCCAACTCGTGAACTTGCTGCGCAAATTGGTGAAAACATTCGTGATTACAGCCGTCATTTAGCAATTCGTTCATTAGTTGTTTTTGGTGGCGTAAGCATTAATCCCCAAATGATGAAGTTGCGTGGTGGTGTGGATATTCTGATCGCGACACCCGGACGGTTACTCGATTTAGTCCACCAAAATGCTGTTGATCTTGCAACGGTTAAAGTGCTGGTTTTAGACGAAGCCGATCGCATGTTAGATATGGGTTTTATTCATGATATACGGCGAGTGATAGCAAAATTACCTAAAAAACGTCAAAATTTAATGTTTTCAGCAACGTTTTCAGATGAGATAAAAACACTGGCGGAAACGATTTTACATTCCCCTGAAACGGTTGCTGTTGCCAGAACCAACAGTACATCAACACAAATTACCCAATATGTTCATCGAGTAGATAAACGTCGTAAACGGGAATTACTATCGTACTTAATTGGTAAAAACCAATGGCAACAAGTACTAATTTTTACTCGCACTAAGTACGGCGCTAACCATTTAGCCGAGCAACTCACTAAAGACGGAATTAAAGCTTCAGCTATTCACGGTAACAAAAGCCAAGGCGCCCGCACCAAAGCCTTAGCCGATTTTAAATCCGGACAAATTCGGGCATTAGTCGCCACCGACATTGCAGCCAGAGGATTGGATATTGAACTATTGCCTTATGTGGTTAATTATGACTTACCGCAGGTTGCTGAAGATTACGTGCATCGAATTGGTCGAACAGGGCGAGCGCAAAATCAAGGGCAGGCGATTTCATTAGTCTGTATTGACGAACTGCCACAATTAAAAGCCATTGAAAAGTTGATCAAAAAACCAATACCCGAAATTCATACAGAAGGTTTTGCCGTTGACCCAACCATTAAAGCTGAGCCGAAAACAAAATCTTCACCTAAAAAACTGCTATCGAAAAACGATCACAACACGCAAAATCGGTCTAATCAACCCAATAAGCGTGGTGGTGTTAACCGAACAAAAAAATACGCTAACACAAATAATAAACAAAGTCATACTCATTAAAATAGAAGGATATTATCATGGTAAATCGCAGTCGACGTTTACGTAAAAAATTACATATTGAAGAGTTTAAAGAGTTAGGTTTTACTGTCAGTTGGTCTTTTGACGAAGGAACAAGTGAAGAAACCTTAGATAACATTGTTGATCAGTTCATTCTCGAAGCTATCCAACCAAATGGTTTAGCATATGAAGGAAGTGGCTATCTAAATTGGAAAGGCATTGTCTGTACTCAAAAACTCGGCAATTGTACCGAAGCGCATCGGGACATTGTGACAAAATGGTTGGAAAGTCATGGTTTAAAAAATATCAAAGTCAGCCCGTTAATTGATATTTGGTGGGATGAATTAGATTTCTAATCGATTTTAAACCATATTTGATTAAGTTAGCTTAATAATTCAATAGCCACAATTGTGGCTATTTGTTTGCAATTCATTTAACTAATTATTCGATTCCTTGACTACGTAAATAATCTTCATAATTACCAGTATAATCAATCACTTTTTCAGGTGTAATTTCGACAATACGAGTCGCTAACGAACTGACAAACTCACGGTCATGCGAAACAAAAAATAGGGTACCTTGATAAAGTTCTAACGCCATATTGAGCGACTCGATCGATTCCATATCTAAATGGTTAGTCGGTTCGTCCATGACAATGATATTGGGTTTTTGCATCATCAATTTACCAAATAACATCCGTCCTTTTTCACCACCCGACAGCACTTTAACCTTCTTCTTAATATCATCTTGCGAAAATAATAAGCGACCTAAAACACTTCGTACAGCTTGTTCATCATCAGTAGGTTGCTTCCATTGGCTCATCCAATCGAACACGGTTAATTCTTCATCAAATTCGTATTCATGATCTTGAGCATAGTAACCAATATTGGCATTTTCTGACCATTTAATCTCGCCTTGCTCAGGCGTTAGTTCTCCCATTAAGGTTTTAATTAAAGTGGTTTTACCAATCCCATTGGTACCTAAAATGGCGACCTTCTCGCCGACTTCAACCATTAAATTAAGATTATTAAACAAAGGGCCATTATCAAAGCCTTTGGTCAAATTCTCAACGACTAAGGCATTACGGAACAATTTTTTATCTTGCTCAAAGCGTATAAATGGATTTTGACGGCTAGATGCTTTCACTTCCTCCAGTTTAATTTTCTCAATCTGTCTGGCTCGAGATGTCGCTTGTTTAGACTTCGACGCATTGGCACTAAAACGACTAACAAAAGATTGCAGTTCACTGATTTGTGCTTTCTTCTTAGCGTTATCCGCTAATAAACGCTCTCGGGCTTGTGTTGATGCCGTCATATAATCATCGTAATTACCCGGATAAATACGCAATTCACCATAATCAAGATCTGCCATATGGGTACAAACCATATTTAAAAAATGGCGATCATGCGAAATAATAATCATGGTACTTTCACGCTCATTAAGTGTATCTTCTAACCAACGGATGGTATCAATATCTAAGTTATTGGTTGGCTCGTCCAGTAATAAAATATCGGGATTCGAAAAGAGCGCTTGGGCTAATAACACACGTAGCTTCCAACCAGGGGCAATTTCACTCATTAGACCATAATGCTGTTCAATGGGAATGCCGACCCCTAGCAATAGTTCGCCAGCACGAGACTCGGCACTATAACCATCCATTTCGGCGTATTGGGTTTCTAAATCAGCCACTTTAAAACCATCTTCTTCACTCATTTCCGGTAAAGAATAGATCCGATCACGTTCTTGCTTGATTTCCCACAACTCAGTATGCCCCATAATCACCGTATCTAACACGGTAAAGGATTCAAAAGCGAACTGATCTTGACGTAATTTACCTAATCTTTCATGAGGATCTAACGCCACATTACCCGAAGTTGGCACCAAATCGCCACCAATGATCTTCATAAACGTTGACTTACCGCTACCATTGGCGCCAATAAGCCCATAACGATTGCCGTTCCCAAATTTAACCGAAATATTTTCAAATAGCGGTTTACTACCAAATTGCATGGTGATGTTATTTGTACTTAACACTGATCTATACTCTCTAAATGATTAACGCTTTAACTTGATGCTTTTAATACCTTATAAGTTAAAGTTAAAAAATGTGATTTAACGCACATTATGCCATAGTTTAAACCTTTTGAGGATCCTAATAGTATTGAAGTGAGTCTATAAGGGCTGTAGGATAATTATGAACTTCAATGATCTTATTATCCATAAAGTTAGGTGATTGAAAATAATATCTTTTATCCTTAATAAACAGGTTAAAGATAAAATTGCCTTGGGTTTGTTCTTTTGCTAATCCTTGATAGGCGCAAAGACTGACGTCGTTTTTTAGGTATAACGGTAAATCGTAATCAAGCGTATTAAGTTTAATCTTAGTATCATGAATAGTAAGTGTTAAATAAGTCGAACTATAATGACCATTAAAATCTTTTAAGGTCGTTGGTTGATATTGCAAAATAGTATTAATTGCTGATTGATAATGTTGTTTGTATCGTTCTTCTAACTCAGGATGTTGTTCGACTAATGCTTCGGTGACAAAGTCCCCTAGAAAGTATCGGGAATGTTTAGGATCTCGGTAAGAATATAGTTGTGATTGTTCAGTGTGCTTATCGGTAAGTAAAAACCATGATTGCGAACCTAACAGGATATCATAAAGTTTATTATTTTTGGTTAATTCAGCTTTAATATAGATACCATCAGGGGTAAAACCATAATAATGTTCAAAATTAACATCATCGGGTAAATATTCTTCGTGCTTATTTTGCGTAATCTCTAGAATATCATTTGCACTTAAATGCCAATCTAAACACATTTGGTAATAAATGAGATTTCGAAATTTTAAATCATGACATGACTTAGTCATATTGGTTATCTCATCTTGTGCTTGGCACGAGAAGGTTATTAATAGGCTTGTTATTAGTATTAAAATTTTATTCATTATTTCCAATCTACATTGTTATTTTTTATCATGCTTTTATATTAAGATTAATCTATTGATTGGACTAATATCCAAGCATTGAATTATTATTTAGGTATAGTTGAAAGTTTTTTTAACTCAACTTCGTACAAATCATCAAAGTTGTATATTTTTTTCGAGATGATTTTATTTTTTTCATATTGCGTAATGATTTTGTAGTCTTTTCCAAACTCGTCGGGGTGGTAATACGCCGTTTCGATCAATTCGCCTTTTTCATTATATTTGTTCCATAATCCAACTTGGATTCCTGTTCCATTATAAATCCCTTGGCAACCTGATAATTTTAATGTTCCTTTTGGAAAGTATTCTTTTATCGGTTTTTGACATAAGGCTTTGTCATTGGATAAAGTTTGACTAAAATCGCGTTTATTTTCGTCAGCCAAACTTGAATTACATGAACATGAAATGAATACTATTGCGACTAGTAAATATAAATTTTTTTTGAAATTACTCATCTTTTAAATTTTCCATGTTTTTTAGCTGTTTATCTTCTTTCGAACTTAAACTTTATTTGCCATTAAATTCGACTTGTTCATGACTTATCCATTGATTACCTTTCCACTCTCCGTCACACTTTTGCACCCCAGACCAGACAACTTTTGATTTTTTGATATCGATAATGACACATTGATAGTTTTCGTGTAGCCATCGCTCATTGTCTGATATTTCAACATAACCTTTGATAATCGCATCCATTTTAACATAATGTTTATTTTCAGATATTTTAATATTTATTGAGTCAATACCGGTATATTGGTCATCATCATCATATCCTTTGATTTTAGATGTAACCCCATTTTTAATTAATCTTGGATCTGAATAAAGATTGAATTCTTCATTATAAGTTAAGAAGATTAATTCTATTTGATCGGTAATTTTTAGTTTATTCGCAATAGGGATTGGTTTTATAGTTGTACCCACACAGGAAAGGCTAAAAATAAGTAATGTTATATATAATAAATATTTCATCAATCTTTTCGTTGCGTTTATCACATCTTATGGCAAGAGTATACCTTATTTCAGGTAATATTGAATTGTTTATTTTTCATTTAATGTGGATATTTAACTATCAATTATGCTGAATAATAACAATTTTTGTGAATACATTTTTTTATTATCCCGCATTTTACGCACTGCAATCCATAGTATAAAAATCTAGAATTGTTAAATACCATTTATTATCTAATTGAGTTAGATAAAATATGAACATATTTTTTTCATCCCTTGGTAAAATACCTGGAAAGTTTTCTATATAAACAACTTTCACTTTTTTAGGGGCTTTTTTATCGGCAATGGCTTGATACTCCTGTCAAACTGGCCTTTTTTCAAATTGATAGTGTTTTAATTCCCAATGATAATAATCAAGCGCTATTTTTAAAGCGTCAATATTACTTTCTTTTTGAAAAAAGATTTGCAAATATCTTTAAACCTCCTAAAAAATAGATAAATGCTTTCTATTCTATCAACAAAAGAAGAACACCAAACATTCACTAGTGCATGGAGGAAGAAATTTCCTTATGGTATTATTAAGCCATCATTTAAAGAAGTTGGAAATTTCGCAAGAGAATTATATAAAAATTAACCAGAAAATTAAAAAGTTTAGAACTATGAAGATAAAATATAGAATTGTTAAAAATTTTAATAAAGAAGAACAAAGTAAATTAGAAAAATTATGAATTAATGTAGGAGAAGGGTGGGATTCATTTGAAATCGAGGAAAATAATCAAAATTTTGAACCAATAAAAAATATGTTGAATAAGGATTGGGATAATGTTGCTCAAAAGAAAGGTTATTTTTCAGAAAAAGATAGATCATTAGCCCCGTATTTAAATATATATGCAAATAAAATGTTGGGATATGCAAAACCAGATGATGAATCTATTGTAGATGAATACGAATATCCATTTGATATATACCCTTATTACAAAGGTGTCTTTGAAATAATTAATACTGACAAACAATTTGGAATATTAAGAGGAAATCAAATCGGCTATTATTCTTTAGAAAATGAACCTAATTGGAGAGGAAATGAAATTGCATGGACAAATAACATTGAAGATGCTTTTTTTGTAAAACCCGAAGTTTTTGAAAAAATATTTAGACCGTTAAATATTTGCCAGTTATCAATTAAAAAACTCAAACAAAATTAGAAAATGTTGTACAAATAGTTCAACAAGGGATTAGTAAATCTCATTTAATTATTAATAAAACTCAAATCAAAGAAAAAACACATATTGTAAATTGAGATATTGATAAATATGTATTAAGAAATGATTCTTATTATCCATCTTTTGATTCTTCACCCGGTGAATTTGATTTTTTTTATACGCATGAGTATTTTGGTACAGGAGGATTAACTCAAAGAAATACAATAATTTCAAAAAAACTTTATAACATATTAAAAATTAACAATATTAAAGGTTTAAATTATTATCCTATGAAAGGATAATAGAAAAAGTTTAAAAAAATTGATACATGGATTTAATCAATATGAAAATAAAATATCGATTTTTTAAAAATTTTTCCTTAAAAGAAGTTTCTCAATTAAAAAATATAAATATTTATGTCGATGTGGGATGTGATGCTTTTACATTCTATGAAAATGACGAAATGAACGAGCAACTTCAATCCATATTCGGAAGCAACTATAAATACTATGTTTCTGTTGTCAAAACAGAATTTTCAGAAAACGAAAGAATTAATGCCGATTATTTATCAATTGAGTCTAGTAAAATATTGGGATATCCTCAACCAGAAGACTTAGATGGAAATGATGAATTGGAAAAATTTCCTTTTAATGTTTTTCCTTATTTAAAGAACGTATTTGAAATAACAAAAAGAAGTGAAAATTTTGGAATTATTAGAGGAAAGCAAATTGGAAGTATCTCATTATTAAGCGAACCTAAATGGAATAAAAAAGGTATAGGAACAATATATTGGCTTGAAGATACATTTTTTACTACACCTTCAATTTATGAAAATATATTTAAACCACTAAATATACAAAGCAAAAGTGTAATTGGGTATGGTAATCAAAAACCTCTAGTTACAGTAGTTCAATTGTTACCACAAGGAATATCCTCATCTAAATTAAATATAAATGATAATAATATAGATGAGAAAACACATATCCCAGAGTGGGAAATGACTAGGTTTCATTTAAACAATAAAGGATTTTTTCCGTCTTTTGAAAATCATCCTGGAAATTTTGATTTTTTTGTATCTCAAGAAAATTTTGGTTCCGGTCATGCCAATTATAAAGAAGTCTTTGTATCGCAAAAGCTATATCAACTTTTAAAAAATAATAATATAAAAGGACTAGATTATTACCCAGTAAAGAAATAGTAAGCAGAAAATTTATGTTGTTAGGGAGGAGTAACGGATAAAACAGCGAAAAGTTATATTGATAATGCTGCAAAATATGCCAACGCAAAACTAAACGGAACAGAACTTTCAAAAGAAATCTTCCTTCAAGTTCAAAATATGAAAGGCGTTTTTCAAAAAGTATTAGACTATGCCAAAAAGAAAACGTGACTATTATTTTTTTGCTAGTTTAGCTTTTAAGTAAAATATTTTCAGACTTAAAAGCATAGCAATGAATAAGAACAACATTATCAAGTCAACATTCACGTGGTTGTTTTGATGATGTGTTTCTCATTTAATTCATTACATGGATTAGAAATATGTGATATCTCTTTCCTCTTATTCTTTCCAGACAAATTTTTCACCCGATTGTTTTTTTTGTAAACACTCTTCAGTAGAATATTGTCGTGGGCAGGCAAAGCAGTCTTTGGTATTTTCATTGGTAAAATGTAAATCATCAGGGATTTTTATGATGTCATTTATTGGTTTTATTTTTTGACTTAAGCAGATCAAGCTTGCATTTGCAGAATCATAATCATCCTTTGCTATTTCAAATGTAAAAAGGATACGATCCCAACCAGTTTGTTTGAAGATTTCTAATTTGTTATTTCTTTCTCGAATAAATAATTGATAAGCGCTTACGCCTATGGTGTTTTGTATTTCGACAATGACATAATCCAATTTATTTATCAAAGAGATTTCAAAAACTCTTTCATAGCTATTCTGGGAATTTAAAAAAACGTCGGATTGCAAAAATATTTTATGAGAAAAAATATCAAAAGTATCCAAAATATAAGTATTTTCGGAATCATCATCTTCTATAATGGGTGACGTTGTTTTAGCCGTTTCATGTATATTCTTTTTTTCATTAAAGAAACTAACTTCCACATTTTCTTGATTTAATTGTTTATTACTACAACTACATAGCAATACTATAATAAAAAAGTAACTTATTTTATTTTTCATTTCTCTATCTATCTTATCGATTAGAACTTTGTTTATGATATTTTATATATTCTTTGATCCATTTGTTCTATTTTTTTAAACGGCTATTTTATTTGAGCTTGTTTACCAGCGTTTATATTAATAAAGGTGATAAGTAAAATTACCGGTTGTTTCATACACTATCGTTACTTCAATTCATCGATTTCTTTATCCACAAATTTGCGTTCGACAAGCTCACCGTCTTTATAGGTTTCTGTGTACAAAAGTTTGCCTT
>NZ_JAFNNQ010000019.1:37101-72390 GCF_026536675.1 Gilliamella sp. B2717
TACATAGATATTAGAGATTTCTCGAAAATTAGAAATAGATAAATGATTATTATATACGGTTTGTATTTTATCTCTATTTTGTTATTTAGTTAAACTAATACAATCCGCATAATCACTCATTTTTAATCAGGAACAAAATTATTGATATTATAAAAGACGATATGATAGCCATTACCTATGTTTAACGTTATTTTTTTATAGGTAAATTCAACAAACAGGCTTTGTAATGAGTGAAAATCACGCTCTTTTTTAGATAAAAATTGTGTTGCATATTCAATATATTCAGGGCAACAATCCTTATATTTTTCTGGGTTATCAATTATTTCATTTTGATAGAACTGTTTTTGAACCAAATAAGACTCTTTTCGGATCTCATCAAAATATTTTTCTTGGCAAATGGCTTCTAGCTGTGATGTGGTTTTAATCGCTGTTGATAAAATAAATTTACCTTTATTGTTATGCAACAGTATATCTTCTTTAAAATAAAATGGTAAAAATTCAATAGTTCGTATACCATCAATTAAGTCTTGAGAAACCCCATATTCTATTTCACCAGTTAATAGAAAATCTTGATCCTTATTATCTATAAATTCAATTTGCAGATCATCTATACCCAGATACAGCTTTTTAATGATAAAAAGCGTCTTCCCTTTTTGTACCAGTGAAAAGTCTTCTTGGTTTAATCCTTTTAATGTTAATTTTTTATTGCCTAACTGAATTAAAACAGGATCATGGTCTAACGCAATGACTTTGCTATAGTTTATGTTTGTTTTTTCCTCTTTATGCGCATAACCACAAGAAGTCAAAAAGCTAATGAGTAAAAGTATAGCTATCGTTTTCATTATTTTCCTAATTGAATAGTAGTATGTATAAAATCTATATTAAATCCCCAATGTCCATGAGCATAATGATTTTGGACACCTAAGCTTATACCGGCAAACTCTGCCAAACTTGTCGCATAGTTAGATCTGAATCCATATTCAAAAGTAATTTGGTAAATAGTCGCATTTTTATTTCAATCAAAATTTTCTATTTTTCAATTATTTATTATTTCGGTATGGTTAAAAGCTCTTTTAACTCAGTCTCATATAAATCATCAAAATTGTAAATTTTCTTTGAAACAACTTTTCCATTCTTATATTGAGTTACGATTTTATAGTCTTTGCCGAATTCATCGGGATGATAATAGGTGGTTTCGATTAAATCGCCTTTTTCATCGTATGTTTTCCATAATCCTACAGGTATTGTGGTAGCATTATACATATCCATAAACCCTTCACCTTGCTTAACGCCATTTTCAAAGTACATAGTAGTGAGTTTGGGTAATTCTAAAGAGTCAGTAACTATTGTTTCTATAAGATTTATTTGTCCATTAGGATAATAAATAACATATAATACATCTCCTTTTTTAACTTCATCTCTTACATAGCGGATGAATTTTAGTTTTCCATTTGGGTAAAATCCTTGAGCAGAAATGCCGTCTGGTTTATATGATGACATATAATACACAGATTCTAATTGACCGCCTTTAGTATAGTAAGTTTTTATATAATCCGCTGCTTTATTGCCATTGATATAATATTCATACCGTAGAAAACCCTCCGGAGTATTGGATTCTTTAATTCGTACTGAATTTGAAGGAGTGGCTTCTGAAATCTTTTTTTCTTCAATGCGTTGAACACATGCCAAAATGCCAACAAAAAAAATAGACACTATTAGTAATTTTTTCATTTTATTCTTAAAAATGTTTATTAATGTTGATTTCCAACCCTTGAGCAAGTTGCTATGTTACTAAGTCCATATTGTCGTAAATACTTTTTGCATCTTTAGGGTGTGTAATATAATCAAGCTTGATTAAAACTTTATATTTCGTTTGATTTTTTCCCCAAAGAACTCCTACATTATTTCTAGCATCAGGGTGTTTCTTTCCTATATTGACAACAGTATAACAACTAAAAATATTAAGTTGTTATGTTTATTTTTTTATTTATTGTTAACTTACCACCGTTAATATTTATGAGGGTGATAAGCATAATAATTGTTTGTTTACTACACAATATTTAATTCAATTCATCAATTTCTTTATCCACAAATTTGCGTTCGATAAGCTCACCGTCTTTATAGGTTTCTGTGTACAAAAGTTTGCCTTTTTTAGCAGAAGATAGATCAGCAGATCCATCTGGCTTCTCTTGGTAATCTAATTTATAAAATTTCCAAATTCCAATCGGTAACCCTTTATGGTAATTTGCTTCAAGATAAGTATAACGGAGAGGATAAGTATAATAACCATTCGGCTTCTTCAACACCATAAAAACGGTAGGATCATCCTGACAAATAAGAATTTTGGTAAAACATTTAATTACTAGTAATATTATGATTACAATCTTTAATAATTTCATAGTGTCATCCATTTATAATCTTCTTGGATAGATTGAATTTTGCCTTCAACTGTCACCGGACTGTATCTTTATAGCGGAATAGGGTAACAAACCTTTCTTTGTTTAATCACTATTCTTTATATTGAAAAATTTTTGTACAACAATTTAGAAACATCTTGAGTCATTACAGAATGATTTGAATTTAGTCATGTTTATGTTCCTTTAATATCTGAATTAAGTTCAATATATCTACGATTATTGGGTGTAAAATTCAAAATTTTATTTTCCATTAGACTTTTTACTTGTGGAATGGATTTTGCTACGGCAGTTTTCGATGAAAGGTACTAATTATTTGTATACAGGTTATTAAGTAATGTTGTCGTGTAGAATGATTGAATAATTTAGATCATAAACGTTATTTGTCACCAATTATTGTAATAAATCGTTTACAAGTTAATGATGAATTGGTACGATGCGTGCAATTTAAATTTAATTGGTTATTTGTGATTTATGTTTTATCTTATTTTTGTCACGATTGTTTGGTCATTTTCATTCAGTCTTATTGCTGTTTATCTCAGTGGACAAGTTGACTCTTGGTTTGCTGTTGTGATGCGTGTTTTGTTAGCTTTTATTACTTTTATTCCTTTTTTTCGATTTCGTGGTATCCGCTTTAAACAGATGATTCTGTTAATGGGCGTTGGAGCCTGTCAATTGGGGATTATGTACTTTTTTTATTATAATTCCTTTCAGTATATTTCAGTACCTGAAGTCCTTCTTTTTACCATATCAACGCCTATTTATGTCACGATTATTTATGACATATTGCAAGGTCATCGTCTTCGATATAGTTATCTGTTAACGGCTATTATTGCCGTTATTGGTGCAGCTATTATTCGCTATGATCATATTAGTCGTGATTTTATTATTGGATTTTTATTAATTCAGGGCGCAAATGTTGTGTTTGCTTTAGGGCAGGTTGGGTATAAACGAATTATGGAACTTTATCCATTGCCCCAACATCAAGCTTTTGCATGGGTCTATTTAGGGGCTGTGCTTGTTGCTAGTCTTGGCTGGTTATTGTTTGGTGATTATTCAAAATTACCTACAACCAACTTACAGTGGGGTATCATTATTTGGCTTGGTGTGATTGCCTCTGGTTTGTGTTATTTTTTATGGAACTATGGCGCGACTAAAGTGGACTCAGGAACATTAGCGATTATGAATAACGTAGTTATTCCAACAGGCATCTTGGTTAATGTCGTAGTTTGGCATCAATCCATTGACTGGATTCGATTTTCAATTGGAAGTGCGGTGATTGTGTTTGCTTTAATACTTCATCACAAAATAAAACGCCACTCCCCAAAATAAATTAAATAACATTATGTTAAGCCAAATTGTAACATGATGGATAATATCAACGGTGTTGTTATGGATGATAATGCTGTTGATATGAGTAAACTTGATGCAATAGGGCCTTGTAATACCTCAAATTGTCTTGCCATCATATAACAGTTAATCGCAATCGATACTGAGCTTAATAATACAATAACTTGTAATTCCAATACGGGTAATCCTAACAGTTTTCCTGTCACAAATGTAACAATAGGTAGTATTGCCAGTTTTATCATACAGATTGTTGCGGTAATGTGTAATTTGTTCTGGATTTGATATTCGGCCAGCCCCATGCCTAATACAATAAGTGATAAAGGTGCTGTCATGTCACTGACCATTTTTGTAGATTGTTGAATGAATTTAGGTAATGTGATACCCGTATAATTAACCGCAATACCAGCAAAAATCCCTATAATTATAGGGTTTTTGGTGACATTTTTGAATGCTTTAATAAATCCTTTGCTGGAAAGTTTTCCCATTTGTACAAATTCGATCGATACGGTTGCTAGCGTCCATAAAATAAGTGCATTAAAGATGACAATAATCGCAACAATTGGAATTGCACTGTCACCCAGTAGCATTTTTATGATTGGGATACCAACAAATACTGTGTTGGTATAGATTCCCCCCATAGCAAACATCGTACTTTCAGAACCATTTAGGTGAAAACATTTATAGGCGATTAAGCAACCTAAAGCAAAAACAATAAATGAGCTACCGAAGAAAACGAATAATAGTTTCATATCGATTTCAGAATGCTCGGAAAAATGGCTCATAATTTGAAAGAGCATAATCGGAAAAGCGATATAAAAGGTGAATTTGGTTAAACTGTCGGTCACCGTTTTTTGCCAGCGACCTAATTTAACCGCTATATAGCCTAATAAAATAAGAATAAATAGCGGTAATGTTGCGACAAATTGTTGTCCTAACGTCGAAAAAAAAGCCATATGATAATTACTATTTATTGATGTTTACGAATAAAATACCATTCTAACTGCGTCGATTGTTTTGGATCAAATTGATAGCCTTCAAGGTTAAAGCTTTTTATATCATCAGGTTGATTGAGGTTATTTTTGATAATGTAACGACTCATTAATCCTCGTGCTTTTTTGGCATAAAAACTAATTACCTTGAATTCACCTTTACTTTCATCTAAAAAAATAGGTTGGATAATCGTCGCTTTTAATTGTTTTGGTTTAATGGCTTTAAAATACTCATTCGAGGCTAAATTGATTAACGTTGGATTTGCAGTTTTATGAAACTCATTATTTAACTGGTCGGTTAATTTATCTCCCCAAAATTGATATAAATTATTGTTATGACCGTTTTTTAGGCGTATCCCCATTTCTAAACGATAGGGTTGAATAAGGTCAAGGGGGTTGAGTAGACCATAAAGTCCGGATAAGATCCGTAAATGAGATTGAGCAAATTTTAAATCTTCTTCTGAAAAATCGTCGACATGAAGCCCTTCATACACATCACCTTTAAAAGCAAGAATTGCTTGTCTGGCATTTTCAAGATTAAATTCTTTATGCCAATGTTGAAATCGTTCATAATTTACTTCAGCCAATTTTGGACTAATTGACATCAATTTAGCTAAATCGTCGGCGGATAATTTTTTACACTCTTTAATAAGTATCTCAGAATCTTTAATAAATTTAGGTAGTGTGTGTGTTTTCGTGATAAGCGGACTTTGAAAATCGAGGGTCTTGGCAGGAGAAATTATCGTTAGCATAAAGTGATACACCTATTGTAATTTATGTAAATTGAGGGTATTTTACACCTAATCTTGCAAAAAAGGGGTATAAAAATGAATCAAACCAAAAAAGAAATACATGACCTTCGTTCTTGGGCAAAAATTCGTGAAACATCTCTAGAAATTGCAGAAGCCATTTTTGAGTTAGCGCATAATGATGAAAAGCTTGCTGAACAAATTTGGTCAGAAGGTAGTGATGAAGTATTGCCACTTGCCTTTTCTAAAACAAAAGCAGATAGATTGTTTTGGGGTGAACAAACAATCGAGCGTAAAAATATCTAAGTTTTATGAAATTGACTTTTTTAGGCACCAGTGCTGGTTGCCCAACAGCTGAGCGTAATGTGAGTAGTATTATGCTCGATCTTTTGCAAGAACGTGGCAAATTGTGGTTGTTTGATTGTGGTGAAGCCACTCAAATGCAAATGCAAAAAGTTAAATTTAGTCTTGCAAAACTTGAAATGATTTTTTTAACACATTTACATGGTGATCATCTGTTTGGGCTACCAGGGGTATTAACCACGCGTTCTTTAATGCAAAATCAATCCGCTTTAACCTTAATTGCACCTAAAGGAGTGAAGCAATTTATTGAAACGGTTATCGCAATTAGTCACTCTTGGTTAAGTTATCCACTTAATATCATTGAGCTTGAAGAAGACTGTACGGTTTTCGAAGATGAAAAGTTCAAAGTCGAAGCAACATTGTTGCAGCATCGCGTTCCTTGCTTTGGCTATCGTATTATTGAAAAGGATTTACCAGCTAGTTTAGATATCGATAAATTAAAACAAGATAATATCGAAATTGGCGCACACTATGCACTTTTGAAAGCCGGTAAAACTGTTACCTTAGAAGACGGCCGTGTTATTCATGGTAATGATTATTTAGGATCGGTAAGGCAAGGTCGAAAATTGGCAATTTTTGGTGACACGGAGCCATGTCAAGCCTCGATTGCGCTAGCCAAAGATGTTGATTTAATGGTGCATGAGGCGACTCAAGAGCATGCTTTGGAAGAAAAAGCCTTAGAACGAGGGCATTCTACCACTGTTCATGCAGCAACGATTGCTAAATATGCCAATGCCAAGCAACTTATCATGACCCATATCAGCCCAAGATATAGTCTTAAAGATAATGATAAATTACTTAATGAAGCAAGAAGCATATTTGCTAATACGGAAATTGCGAGTGATTTTTCAACGTTTAATATCTAATCCTTTTCGCCGACTGTTTCGGCGAAAAGGATATTTTTTATAAACAAAAATCTTTAATCAAATTTTCGATAGCTATTTTAGTCGGTTTTAAAAAATCCATTGATATAAACTCATCAGGTTGATGTGCTTGTTCAATAGAACCAGGACCTAATACAATGGTTGGTGAAATTTGGTTTAAATAGGGCGCTTCAGTACTGTAGTTTACGGTTTGCGCAGTTTGACCAACTAATTTTTCAACTTGCTGTAAAGCAGGATGATCTTTTTTACATTCATAACCCGGAATTGGGGATACTTCATATTCCACCGAAATACGGTTAGGGTATTTGTCCATGACCGGTTGTAAAGCCTGACAGAGATCATGATAAAGCGAATTAACATCGTTGTTTGGCAATACACGAATATCAATAATTAGTTCGCAACAACCACAAATACGGTTTGCTGCATCGCCCCCATGAATGACCCCAAGATTAAGCGTCGGATAGGGAACAGTAAAACCGTCATTATGATATCGTTCTTTAAACTGTTGTTTAAGTTTTAACAATTGTGCGATAGCTAAATGCATGACTTCAATCGCATTTATTCCTTTGTCTGGATCACTTGAATGACCAGACTTACCAATGACTTTGATTGAGTTGGAAATAAAGCCTTTGTGCGCACGTATCGGTATTAATGATGTTGGTTCACCAATGATTGTACAATCGGGTTGTAAGTGAGTATTTTTAGCAAAAAATGATGCTCCAGCCATGGTGGTTTCTTCATCAGCGGTAGCAAGAACATAAATAGGTTTAGTTAGTTTGGTTAGATCAATATCACGTAAGGCATCAAGTATAAAAGCAAAAAAACCTTTCATGTCTGCTGTGCCTAATCCATATAACTTGTTGTTTTCTTCCGTTAATTTGAAAGGATCTTTAGTCCATTGTCCTTCATCAAAAGGCACTGTGTCAGTATGGCCGCTAAGCAGTAATCCACCTTGTGTCTGGTTTTCATTATTTGAATAAGTCGCTAATAAATTAAATTTACCGCGAGTATTCGGTACGGGCTGTATTTCAATTTTGAAACCTAACTCTTCAAACCAGTTTGCTAATTTGTCTATTAAAGGTTTGTTTGAAAAATCGAGTTTTTCATTGGTTACATTGCTGATTGTTGGGGTTGATATCAGTTCACTATAAAGCGTTAAAAAAGAGGGCAGTGCCATACAAAATCACCTTAAATTGCTAATTAAATTAAATCCATTAATAAGATGATAAGCATATCACTTACTGTAAGATTTGCCTATGACTAACGCTTATGTTTCACGCCGTTTTTAATCTGCATGACTAATTTAGTAGTGACTCATTATGACCAGCAAACATTAATTTGGTGTGATCAATTGATAAAGATTCACTGATTTTCAATTTTTTAACATTTCTTGCGTTTATTTTGTATGCTGATTTTATTTGTAAAAAACATTTGTTATTATTTGATCATTACTAAATAGCATATAACGATTCAATATTTCGTTAAGCTTGATTATAAATTAATTATCTTGAACAAGGCATGAGTTATGAAACAAATAAGCAAAAAATGGATTATTATCACCGTCGTTATACTTGCTATTATTTTTATTGCATGGCAGCAACTAAAAACGGATGGATATGGTGCGGATTTTACTAGTGGAAATGGGCGTATTGAGGCAACCGAAATCAATATTTCTGCAAAATTAGCAGGTCGAATTGAAAAAATTAATGTGAATGAAGGGGATTTTGTTAAGGCAGGGCAACCACTCGTTGTAATGCAAACTGATACGTTGCAAGCCAAATTGAACGAAGCTCAAGCCCAATACCTTCAAGCCATCAGTAATGAGGCAAGTGCTAAAGCACAAGTTTCTTTAAAAATGAGTGATAAAATTGCGGCTTTAGCCGGTGTTACTCAGCGTGAAAGTGACTTAGATATCGCTTCAAAACATCTTCAACGAACAACCACCCTTTATCAAAAAGGGGCTTTATCCATTCAACAATTTGATGATGATACCGCTAAATTCAATAGCGCTAAAGCAGCATTAGATTCCGCTCAATCACAAGTGACAGCAGCGGATGCCGCAATAGAAGTTGCACAAGCTGGCGTGGAAAGTGCTAAATCAGCCATTAATGTTGCTGATGCCAATATCAGACAAATCCAAGCCGATATTGATGACAGTACACTCGTTGCACCTGTCGATGGTCGTATCCAATATCGTATTGCTCAATTAGGTGAAGTGATGCCTTCTGGTGGTAAAGTGCTAAATCTAGTTAATTTGTATGACGTTTATTTAACCTTCTTTTTACCCGAAACTGTAGCGGGCAAAGTAGCCATTGGTGACGAAGTTAGATTGATTTTAGATGCGTTACCTGACAAAGCCATTTCAGCTAAAATTTCGTTTGTTTCGAGTGTTGCACAGTTCACCCCTAAAACGGTTGAAACGAAAGATGAACGCCAAAAATTGATGTTTAGAGTGAAAGCACAACTCGATCCTGAATTATTAAAATGTTTTATCAATCAAGTAAAAACGGGTTTACCAGGTGTAGCATGGGTGAGATTAAACCCGAATACTTCTTGGCCAGCTGATTTATCTGATGTAGCCAAATGTCCAACTAAATAATTGGAGATAGCATATGTCAGAATCAGACAATAAGGATTTAGCTTTATTAACAGAAGCTAAATCTATTGATGATGCAGTGGTTAAAATTAGCGATGTTTCACTGCATTATAAAAAAAATTGTGCGCTGGATAACATTAGTTTAACTATTCCACCAAGGTGCATGGTGGGATTAATTGGGCCAGATGGGGTTGGTAAATCAAGTTTGCTGTCTTTGATTGCGGGTGCACATGTTATTCAAGAAGGTTTAGTTTATGTTTTAGATGGCGATATGCGAGATAAGTCACATCGTAAAGCGGTGTGTACTCGTATTGCTTACATGCCACAAGGATTAGGTAAAAATCTTTATCCGACATTATCTGTCGAGGAAAATCTTCAATTTTTTGCTCGTTTATTTGGTAATGATGCCGCAGAGCGTCGACGTCGCATTGACGAATTAACAAAAAGTACTGGGCTGTATCCCTTTTTATCAAGACCAGCAGGGCGACTATCTGGCGGTATGAAACAAAAAGTCAGTTTATGTTCTGCTTTGATTCATGATCCTGATTTACTGATTCTTGATGAACCCACCACGGGGGTCGATCCCCTTTCCCGAGCACAATTTTGGCAATTAATTAATAAAATTCGGCAGCAAAGACCACAAATGAGTGTTATTGTGGCAACAGCTTATATGGATGAAGCACAAAACTTTGATTGGCTTGTTGCAATGTATGGCGGTAAGATTTTAGAAACCGGCACACCTAAATCATTATTAAGCCAAACAGGAAAAGATAATTTAGACGATGCCTTTATTCAGTTGATGCCAGAAAGTGCCAAACAAGGCTATCAAGCCGTTGAAATTCCACCTTTGGATGTAAATAACAATCTACAAACAGCGATAGAAGCGAAAGGGCTAACTAAGCAATTTGGTGATTTTATTGCAGTCGATCATGTTAATTTTTCGATTAAACAAGGCGAGATTTTTGGCTTTTTAGGGTCAAACGGTTGTGGTAAATCAACAACCATGAAGATGTTAACTGGCTTATTACCTATTTCGTCTGGTGAAGCGTGGTTATTTGGTAAACCTGTTGATGCCAATGATATTAATACCAGACGGCATTTAGGTTATATGTCTCAAGCTTTTTCTTTGTACAGTGAATTGACTGTTGAGCAAAACTTAGTGCTACATGCACGTTTATTTGGCATTGAAGAAAGTAAAATACCTGAACGTGTTTCTGAACTTCTTAAACGGTTTGGATTAGAGCAAGATGCTCAAAATCTACCTGATAGCTTACCTTTAGGGGTTAAACAGCGTTTATCTTTATCGGTCGCCGTTGTGCACAACCCAGAAATATTAATTTTAGATGAACCGACATCGGGCGTTGATCCGATTGCTCGAGATGACTTTTGGCGTTTGATCATCGAATTATCCCGTAAAGATAAAGTAACGGTTTTTATTACTACCCATTTTATGAATGAAGCCGCAAGATGTGACAGAATTTCTTTAATGCATGCGGGGAAAGTGTTGGCAAGTGATACTCCCGATAATATTATTGCATCGAAAAACGCGTCGACTTTAGAAGATGCCTTCATCCGCTATCTAGTTGATGCAGGTGCTGACGATAGCGATGCACAACAAAAATCGACCGAAGCTTCAGTTACCGCTGACAAATCCCAAACAGTCATCCCACCAGCGAATCATCTTCAAGGATTTAGTTTAACTCGGATGATTGGTTGTTTATGGCGTGAAACACTTGAACTGTCTCGAGATCCTTTACGAGCGATGTTGGCATTAATGGGGTCAGCTATCTTGATGCTCGTTATGGGTTATGGGATTACGCTAGATGTCGAAAATTTACGTTTTGCCGTGCTAGATCGTGACCAAAGTGAAATCAGTCAAAACTATACGCTTAATTTGTCTGGTTCCAAACGTTACTTTGTTGAAAGGCCACCTATAACGGATTATGCCGATATGGATGCCCGTTTACGAAGTAATGATATTGCGTTAGCGATTGAAATTCCACCTAATTTTGGACGAGATATTCAACGTGGTGATTCCGTTGATATTGGTGTTTGGATAGATGGTGCCATGCCACTACGAGCAGAAACCATTAAAGGCTATGTACAAGGTATGCACCTTGCTTGGCTAAGTCAAAAAGTTAAAGAAATGTCGGGAAAAGATTCAACCAGTTTGGCGAATATTGAGACGCGGTATCGATATAATCCTGATGTAAAAAGCTTACCGTCAATGGTACCGGCGGTTATTCCTATTTTATTATTAATGATTCCCTCCATGCTGGCTGCTTTATCGGTTGTCCGTGAAAAAGAGATGGGATCGATTATTAATTTATATGTTACCCCTGTAACGCGTGCTGAATTTTTATTAGGTAAACAAGTACCTTATATTATTATTTCTATGTTTAGTTTTTTGCTGTTGCTGTTTATGGCGATTACTATTTTTGGCGTGCCAATCAAAGGCAGTTTATTTACCTTGTGTCTGGCTGCTTTAGCTTATTGTATTATTTCAACGGGACTTGGGCTGTTGGCGTCAACAATTACACGTAGTCAAATTGCAGTGATATTTTTAACCTGTGTCGGCACTATGTTACCTGCTATTCAGTTTTCGGGTTTACTCAATCCTGTGGCTTCATTGGAGGGGAGTGGGCGTTATATCGGTGAAGTTTATCCGACAACACATATGCTAATCATTGCACGAGGTGTATTTAATAAAGCACTGGGTTTTAATGATTTACACAATTCTTTATTCGCATTATTAGTCACTATTCCTGTTGTGCTGTGCGCCAGTATTTTTCTTCTTAAAAAACAGGAAGGGTAGTTATGAAGCAAAGCTTAATTAATATTTATCGATTAGGTATTAAGGAATTATGGGGACTATTACGCGATCCTATCATGCTTCTGTTAATAGGTTACTGTTTTACGTTTGATATTTATATTGCCGCTACAGCAACATCTGACTCGCTTCATCATGCCTCAATAGCGGTGGTTGATGAAGATGATTCACCGTTATCAAGACAAATTGTTGCGGCTTTTTATCCACCGATGTTTAATCAACCTGTAAAATTATATTCAATGGATGAGGTGGATCGAGGCATGGATACCGATAGTTATACCTTTGCTTTAAATATTCCGCCTAATTTTCAGCGTGATGTGTTGAACAATCAAAGTCCTGAAATTCAATTAAATATCGATGCGACTCGAATGGGGCAAGCTTTTGTAGGGAATGGTTATATCACACAAATCATCACGGGTGAAGTGACAGAGTATGTTAATCGTTATAGCAAAGCAACGGATTTACCTGTCAATATTCAAGTTCATACCTCATTTAATCCGAATTTAACTCGCTCTTGGTTTGGCTCGGTAATGGAAATCATTAATATTGTGACGACGTTATCCATTATTTTAACCGGAGCTGCATTAATGCGAGAACGTGAACATGGCACTATTGATCATCTGCTTTCCATGCCTGTCACACCGTTTCAAATAATGATATCTAAGGTATGGTCAATGGGATTAGTGGTGTTAATCTCAACTTGGGTGGCATTACTATTGGTGGTAAAAAGCTGGCTTAATGTTCCAATTAATGGCTCAATTACGTTATTTTTGATTGGAGCCGCTTTACATTTATTTGTGACAACGTCACTCGGGATCTTTATGGCAACCATAGCCAAATCAACGGCACAATTTGCCATGTTGTTAATTTTAATTTTATTACCGTTACAAATGTTGTCCGGTGGTAGTACACCAAGGGAAAGTATGCCTGAAGTAGTACAAAATATTATGATGATTGCCCCAACAACGCATTTTGTCGAATTAGGGCAAGCCATACTATATCGTGGTGCAGGGTTGAGTGTTGTGTGGACATCCTATGTATGGTTAATTGGAATTGGATCGGTCTTTTTCTTTATAGCATTAAGACGTTTCCGTAGCTCAATTGTTAATATGGGATCGTAAGTCATTTGCTATATGCTGATAAACCATAACCAATCGATTGATTTTTAATGAGTTGGTTATGGTTTATTATTTTTTTAATTTAATTGCCTTCATCTTCTATAATGGTCATTATCATCTTGAATCAATCATATTACTTAAACCGATTAGTGAATAAAATTGCAATCTTCGTTTATTGAGCTAACTTAATGTTTGTCATTAATATTGGGTTGTTACGCCAAATATTTTCATAATTTTATAAATATGAATGATTTTGTCACTAAAATGAATGTAAATGTCATTTCTTTTATATCAGTTATTGTTAAAATTTACCGTAAATTTAGCCAGCTACAAGTGTTAAATCCTAATAAACATAATGGGTTAAGATTAACAGTTGTGGCAATGTTATTTTCTTGAGTAGTAAATAAATTAATGCTTGTGTTTGTCATTTAAGACTGTTGTATGAAAATTTAATGGTTTTCATATGATGAAATTCAGCGCTATTTCGTTAATTTAATTTTAGTGGTCTTGTTGTCGCTAAAAGTGTTCACAAATTTTCAGGCAAAGTCACGAAATAAGTAAAGGCTGTCTTATTTTTGTTTTGAATTAAGGCTGATTCAACCTTAATTCCTGTATGTCTATCTATCAAGATAGATATTAAAATCTTTAAAGTTCCACCATTTATTCAATTACTAGAACTAGCATGTTTACCAGCGAAAGTAATATTCATTCTTAACGTGGTTTCCATTTAATGGAATAAATGATGAAATGTTTATTAGTTTCGTTTGGTGTTTTTTAATTCTCTTGGCGTTAATCCAAAATTAGCTTTAAATCTTTGTGAAAACCGAGTGGACGAAGAATATCCTATCATTTCAGCGATATATTCTGTTGAAAAATTAGAGGTTTGTAATAAATGAAGCGCTTGTCCCATCACGAGTTTTTCCTTAATTTTTTGTATATTTTCCCCTTCAAGTTTCAATTTTCGATATAGCGTTGCTTTACTCATACAGATTTCTTTGCAAATTTCATCAATGGTTATTTTTTTATTGTCTTTTTTATTAAATATTTCAATTACTTTTTGCGTGGTTTCTTTTCGATTGGGTAAACATGCCAAATTTTCATAACCGGAATGGACCAACAGTTTAATAATTTCTTTTCTACGATTTGTAATGATGTCATCAGATGCCCATTCTAAGCATTCTATCATTTGTGAAACACACTTATAAAAGGCAGAATTTGCTTTCCCTGCGGTATATTCATTGGTTTTCTTTGTATTGATGTTGATTGATGTATCATTAAAATCAGAAAATTCAAAATTAATAAGTAATGCAAAATAATTCGTATTTGCGGGTATATTTCTCATGTTCATTGATTGAACATCGGTGAAAAAAATAAAATCTCCTGTATTGCAGGCTAGTTTTTTTTCATTACCAATCACTTTGCAACCACTTAATATAATTATCAGTAAAGGCTTTAAAATCGGTATATTTGATAAATTTTGTTGCTTTTTAGAGGTGTAAATTGAGATATAATTGCTGTTACTATTTGCTTCACTTAACTGTTTAAGTTTTTCAATTTCTACTGCGGTATTATTCATCCTAATTGCCCCATTACTTTCGTGTATTTTTTATCGTGATGATGAAAAACATGTTGACGTTGTTCAGTATATCGTTCTGTTATAAAATTTATGCTTCATACACTGAATCTATTAACGTATAAGCAAACAATAAATAAGGTCACAAAAATTTTTTACACATTTAGTACTCCAGTTGGTTATGGAAAAATGTAAGCCAATGTCCAAAAAGTTGTGGCCTTTAATGGAAATTTACTTATAACGCTTTGTTACTAAAAAATTAATTCACAACTTTTTATAAGCAATGCCATAACCTATCAAACATAATCTATGTGAAAATGTATATTTATTTAACGTATTTTAATTACTCAAAATAAAGCTATTTATTCGTTTAAAACTGTTTTTTCGAGCTTTGTTATTTCTGGATAAGCATTTTGAAGACATACTTTAGCACTGTATATTCTTCTTTTTTGACTTATTTTTGAACTGTTAGTATGCATTTAATACACGCTAACAACTCGATAAAGTTAACATATTTTAATCAAAACGTTAACTTTTTGTAAAATAAATTTTATGAGTAAAAAATCAAATTTGCATGTTATGACTATTTTTATATGCCCAATCGTTATTTATCTTAACGTTTATTATGATAAAAAAACGTAATTTAGATTTTTCTGTTGGAAATGCAAAAATTTACAACATTATTCTTCGTTATAATGATTGGTTATTTTTGTTGCTAATTATCATTTCACTAATGGTAATTCATCCCAACGTGTTGTGTAACGTTGGCTAAGCCGTTCTCGTTTGATCTGCCAAGGTGCGGTTTTTCTACTTCCGCCTAATTGAATGGTATTTTTACCCATTTTTTGATTAATGGTATCGATTGTTTTCATTAAGTTATCATTTTTTTGCTGTAAGACTGGCAGACTATTTAAAGCAAATAAGTCAGATTGGCAAAAGCTATCTTTAGCTTTTAAATCGAGTAACATAACACCTGACTTCATAAATAAAAATCCTTTTTTATAAATTGCTGTTAGTCCCTGTTGTGCCGCATGAATAATTACTCTTGAATCATCAGTAGGTGATAGTAGCGGTACGACAATCGAGGGATTGTATTGAATTAAGTCTTGACGAAACCGATTTGTTTTCAAAAAAACAAGTACAGCATTAGCAATCGATTTTTGTTGTCTTAGTTTTTCAGCTCCTCGACTGGCATGAATACGAATGGCCTCTTGCAAATCAAATAATTCACCTGTTAACTGCCCAAAACTACGTGATGTCATAATGTTTTTTTTAGGTGTTGCAATGTCATCTAATTCAATAGCGTTAATACCTTGCAACTCTAATATGGTACGTTCAAGCACGACGGAAAATTGTTGTCTAATTTGTTTTAAATCTGCCTGACGCAGATCCCACGCAGTATGAATACCTAATGTTTGCAATCTTTTGGCTATGCGTCTGCCAACGCCCCAAATTTCATCAACAGGAAATGATTTTAAAATCTGATCAAGTAAGGCTGAATCGTTAGGAAGGCAATAGACCCCTTGATAAATAGGCTGCTTTTTTGCAATGTGGTTTGCCAACTTTGCTAACGTGTGGGTTGATGCAATGCCAATACTTACCGGAATTCCCGTATCACGTTTTACTATTGCCCTTAAATGTTGACAATGGGTTGTAACATCGCTAAATCCCGCCAGTTTAATAAAAGCTTCGTCAATAGAGTAGGGTTCAATATCGGCAGTATAATGGCTGACAGTATCAAAAACACGTTGGCTCATATCGCCATAAAGTTCATAGTTAGAACTTAATAATGTAATTTGTTTTCGAATGTTAGCCTCAATTTGGTAGGCAGGCATACCCATTGGTACTAAAGGTTTAAGTTCATTGGAGCGTGCGATGACACATCCATCATTATTGGATAAAATGCCAATTGGTTTTCCTTCTAATTTAGGGTTAAAAACACGCTCACACGAAGCATAAAAGTTATTACAATCAATCAGCCCAATCATGCATGACCACGTTTTCGTAAAGAATGAATAGTGTGTATAACAACGCCCCATATATGGACTTCTTTACCCGCTAATGAAATAGGGGGATAAAGTTCATTGCCTGATAATAGATAATGTTGTCCATCAATAAGTCCCAGGCACTTACATGTTAGTTCACCGTCAACAGCTGCAACGACAATATCTTCTATTTGGGGTGCTAATGAACGATCTACTACTAAAAGATCACCACTAAAAATACCATAGTTAATCATCGATTCCCCCTGTGCTTTAATATAATACGTTGCACTTGGGTGTTTAACTAAGTGATCGGTTAAGTCCAGTTTGGCTTCTAAATAATCATCAGCAGGCGATGGAAAGCCAGCCCTGACAGGGGTATCAACCAAAGGTAAGTAATTTTTGATAGTGCTATCAACGGTTCCTAGCACAATACAGGATTTACTCAAGAACGTTTCTCCTAAAAATATACAGGTAAAATTTATACTATGTAGTAGTATTCGTGATAAAAAACGAATAGTGTATAAATATACAGTATAAAATTCTTTATTCAATGAAAAACACTGTAAAAAAATAGCAATGTGACAAAAAATGACCATGTGTAATGGATGATAAGTATATTTTAACGAACCAGTAAGTTTGACGATCTGAATCAAGAATAGTTGAAATAATGGCAGGATTGAATTTGTATTGTTGCAAAAAATAGAGAACAAAATCGCAAGCTATCATAATAATTGATTTAAATTACATTACGGCATTTTACAAAACCACTTAAATAGTTTACATTATATTGATTATTTATTAATTAATTTACAACATAATTCACTATACCTTGTATTTTTGTTCACAGCCCTTATATAAGTGACTAAAGGTAAACTTTAAGTGTGACTTATCGAAATAATACAAAAAGTCAATTTGTTAACCTAAGTACGCCTGATGCAATTTTGATTGGTTATCGATGATAAAAAGCGCTATTTAGTTTGTTTTAGCTTAATTTTGATTTTTACTCTAATTTAACGCTCGTTTTTTTTATTTTCTCATCTTTTGTTTTTTATAAGAATAAAATACCAATATTGATATATATCAATAATATTTGTTGCGATTTTTTGTTTTTTTAGACAGTCAGTATTGCAAGCTCGACACAAGGGCGAAAAGAATCAGATATAATATTTTCCAAGTTATGTTATTTGACATTTAAATATAGCAAGGGTTGTCGTATTAAAAATATTTTTCAAAAACACAAAGTGCGTAAAACAACATTTAGTTATATCAAGTTTTTAAAAAACTGAAAAAAGGTTTTGGCGCTAGTTTTATTATAACTGGGTCATGTTCAGTTTTATTACCTACTTATTTTAGCTCGGTCTATAAATATAAATTCTAATCCAAAGTTACCGACCAATTACCGAATATGTATTTTAAGTAATATTATTTTAGGAGTTTTAAAAAAAATGAATCTAATTTGGTCTGCAGTAGGGCAAGTTGTTAGTTCTTGTCTTCCGGTGTTTTTATTAATTTTTCTTGGTTGGTTATGTGTTCATCAGAATATTTTTACCAAAGACTCCAAGAAGCTATTATCCGGTTTAGTGTCAAACTTTGTATTTCCGGCATTACTTTTTGTGCATACATCACATGCTAAGCCGTCTGAAATATTCAACGGTATTTGGATGATTGCATTTTTCTGTACAATGTCATTTTTATGGATAATTTGTTTTTTAACCAATAAATACATTTTACATAAAGATTTAAAATCAACAGCGATGAACGCGATGTTATGTTGTTTCCCGAATATGGGGGGAATGGGCGTACCATTTTTAACATTGATGTTAGGTGCATCGTCAACCATTTCAGTCGCTGTAGCGAATTTTGTGGTGGCGTTATCATTGATACCAATGACGATTTTCTTATTGGAATTGTGTGATACGAAAATATCTGGCGGAAAAGTAACGGGCAACATGGTATTTAGCGCAGTGAAAAACTCGTTAATGAAACCAATGTTTTTAGCGGTCATTCTGGGCTTAATTGTCAGTGTTACAGATGGAACAAAATGGTTACCACATTTTGTCTTTAATACCTTTGATATCATGTCGAATGCTTGTAACTTTATTTCGTTAATTGCCGTTGGGGTAGGTATTTATGGTGTTAAATTGAATTTTTCAAAACCGTTGATTATCAATGTAATTTTAAAAAGCTTTTTTACACCAGTAGTAGCTTTAATTGCGGTAAACCTTTTTGGTATTACGGGTATGGAGGCGGAAGAGTTAGTATTCTTGTTAGCTATGCCAACAGCATCAACAGCCGTTATTTTGGCTTATAATTGGAATGTTGAGCAAGAACAAGCATCAAGTATCTTTTTTGCTTCAACAATTTTATCCATATTTATTTTACCAACGTTGCTTTTAATTATGCATTTTACGGTACCGGGTGTGCAATAAACAATTTGTTTAAGCGAAAAATGGGTATAAAAAACGGGCATTAAGCCCGTTTTTTTGTTTATTACTTGTTGTTTTTTTATCTTGGCGGTGTTTGCTTTAACATAAGATAAAACAGTATGTTGATAGAATTGTTTATTACAATTTAAATAAATTTATCGCTAATGTAAAAAGCTATTTTTGTGCAATAAATACCGCTCGCATTGGGGCAGGATAACCCTCAATGGTTTTACTTAGATCATTTGGATCAAGAAAATCAGCAAGTGAATCAGACGTCATCCAATCGGTTTTACGTTGTTCTTCTAAACTAGTTTGTGAAATATCCACCATTCTGACATCTTTAAAACCGCATTTTTGCAGCCAATTTATCATGGTAGGTACTGATGGAATAAAGTAAACATTGCGCATTTGTGCATAACGTTCACCTGGCATAAGCGCTTGATGTAAATCACCTTCAATAACGAGTGTTTCTAATATTAATTGCCCACCATCAACAAGCTGATCTTTTAATTGGTAAAGATGATCAAGAGGTGAACGGCGATGGTATAAAACACCCATCGAAAATACCGTATCAAAAGCATTAAGCTTTGGTAGCTCTTCAATGCCAAGTGGTAATAAATGTGCTCGTTTATCATCGCCTAATAATTTTCTGACGGCTTCAAATTGACATAAATAAAGAGCCATAGGATCGATGCCTACTGCAAGTTTAGCCCCAGCGCCAATCATTCGCCATAAGTGATACCCACTATTACAACCAACATCTAAAACAAGTTTACCTTCTAAATTGTCAATATGATGAATAAGACGTTTCCATTTCCAATCAGAACGCCATTCAGTATCGATATCTATACCATAAAAATGAAATGGTCCTTTGCGCCAAGGCATCATGTTTTTTAATAGCTGAGTGATACGTTGCTGTTCCCCAGTTGAAAGAGGAGTTTGCGTTTTTACGCTGACACCATGCAATAAATCTATATGATAGGGCGTTATAACAGGTAAGTGTTTAATACTATTTAGCCATTGTGTAAAACGGCTATCTAAATTTTGTTTTTGCCAATTGGCTAATTGTGCCGGTAAGACTTCAAGCCAGCTACTGAGCCTATTTTTTGCGATAATCTGGTAAAAATCACCAAAATCGATCATTCTTTTGTGTCCTTATAAATTTGATTTTTGACTGATATATGGATTGATAACTATCCTAAATAACGGCTATTTTATAGCAATGATAGAACCAAAATTGAAACATTGGAACCAAGTGTTAATATGTGTAAAACCTGCTTTGGTTAGGCGTTCATTATGGATTTCGACAGTATCAGTCAGCATGACATTTTCTAACATATTACGCTTTTGACTAATTTCTAACTCACTGTAACCATTCGCACGTTTAAAATCATGATGCATATTGAACAGTAAGTCATCAATAGTTGAATCAGTAAAACTAAATTTTTCAGATAATACCAATATACCATTGGGGTTTAATGCTTGATAAATCTTATTCAAGACTTGTTGTCGGGATTCAGGTGTTAAAAATTGTAATGTAAAATTGAGAACAACCATGGATGCATTTTGCATCTGGATATTACAGATGTCGTCACAGATTACATCAACGGGCGTATTGGCCTTAAAGGCGTCGATATGGCGTTTACAACGTTCAACCATCGGTAACGAATTATCAATAGCCACAATATGGCAATTTTCATGTTTAATATTACGACGAATAGAGAGCGTTGCTGCACCTAATGAACAACCTAAGTCATAAATCATTGAATTCGGTTGGACAAATCGTTCAGCCAACATACCAATCATAGAAATAATATTCGAATAACCCGGCACCGAGCGTTGAACCATATCTGGAAACACCTCAGCAACTTTTTCATCAAAAGTCCAGTCACCTAATTTATCGATAGGGGTTGAAAATAATTGATCTATTTTTGAATTCATAAAAGTTGAAGTTATAGATAACGAATAAAAAATAATTCTGTTATGATACCACTTTTTTAAGTTAATTTGTTTGAAGCATTATGAATTTTGTTATTCTTTTTATAAGTTTGATGAGTATTTTAGTCATTATTTACTTAGGTAAACGGTGGTTATTTTGGCTAGATTTTCATTTAAATGGTTATTTGAAATTGGCTTATTGGTTAGCATTAGCAACCATAGCTACCACATTTATCCTGTCAAAAGTATTGAATGATTTTCCGGCCTTTTTTGGCATATTATTCAGTTTAACTATCTGTTTTGTTTATGCGACATTGCTTTTTGACTTTATTCACTTAATAAGTAGAAAAAGATTTAAACCCGATTTTTGGGTGAGTTATGTTTATGTCGGTTGCGTAATTGTACTGTTTATATTTGGTCATCAAATGGCGACTAATTCTAAAATAGTGAATTATCAAGTTACGATTAATAAACAGGCTAATGTTGATCATTTACGTATTGTTCAATTAAGTGATATTCATCTTAATGGGTTAACCCAGCGTAAATTTATCAAGCAAATGGTGGACGAAGTTAACAAACTTAATGCCGATCTTATCGTTATCACGGGTGATACGCTAGATAAACAATTAAAATCATTTACAGAAACTGACTTTAATAAACAATTTTCACAATTGAAATCGAAATATGGTACCTATATTATTTTTGGTAATCATGAATATCTAGCCATTAAAAAAGAACATCCTCATGGCGAGGATATTGTTGATGCGTTTAAAGCTGCCAATATGCGCGTTTTACGAGATGATATTGTGTACCTTAGTGATTTGAATATCACGTTAATTGGTCGAGAAGATTTTTCATCGAGTAAGTATGATTTAAAACGAGCGGAACTTGCTGATTTAATGATGTTTGCTGATACGTCTACACCCATCATTTTATTAGATCACCAACCCAAAAATCTTGATGAAACAGCTAACGCCGGGGTTGATTTAATGATTTCAGGACACACGCATGGTGGGCAACTTTTTCCAATCAATCTTTTGTTATCTGTTATTTATAAAAATGCTGATGGGATATATCATGATATAGAAAAACAGTTTACCAGTATTGTAAGTAGCGGTTATGGCTTTGGAAGTATACCTTTACGCTTAATGACACGTTCAGAAATTGTTGTCATTGATGTGACGTTTGATAATAACAAAGAACAATCAAATCATTCTTTAGAATAGGTAATTAATATTGACTTATCAATTTATTATAAATAATGAACAACTCGCTGATTATTGTTCAAAAATCAAAAATAGTGCAGCTATTGCATTGGATACTGAATTTGTTCGAACTCGAACTTTTTATCCTCATTTAGGCTTACTTCAGGTATTTAATGGTGAATTTGCTGCCTTGATCGATCCTATTGCAATCACCGATTGGCAATGTTTAATCGACATTTTTCGAAATGACGCCATTGAAAAATATTTTCATTCTTGCAGTGAAGATATTGAAGTATTTATGCATCATTTTGATTGTGTCCCAACGCCAATCATTGATAGTCAAGTCCTTGCATCTTTTTTAGATAATCCATTAAGTAGTGGCTATGCCAGTTTAGTTAAAAAATATCTCAATATTGATCTTGATAAAAGTGAAACCCGTACAGATTGGTTGAAACGGCCATTGACAGACAAACAGTGTCAATATGCGATTAATGATGTGATATACCTGTTTCCGTTAATGCAAAAACTTAAATCACAATTAATCAGCAACCATTATTTAGTTGCCGCTTATCAAGAGTGTCAAATGGTTATTGGTCGCAAATGTGAGGTGATCAATCCAGATGATGCTTACCTGAGTATTAAAAATAGCTGGCAACTGAAAGGTAAGAGTTTAGGGCAGTTATATAAATTAGCGAGTTGGCGCTATCAATTAGCTAAGCAGCAAGATATTGCTGTAAACTTTGTGGTCAAAGAAGAGGTGTTGTGGAAAATAGCTCGTTATTCACCCTCATCCTTGTCAGAACTCGATAAATTAGGATTGCATGGAAAAGAGATTCGGTTATATGGCCAACAGATTCTGAATATTTTATCGGAACCTATTCCAGACATTCCAGCAATACGTCGTATTAATAGTTATCCTGATTATAAGGTGATTACAGATCAACTAAAAAATGCAGTTGTCAAGATTGCCTCACAAACAGGGCTTAATGCAGATTTGTTACTATCCAGACGATTAATAAACCAATACGTGAAGTGGAAGATTGATAAAATAGGGCAGGATCCAGAAATTTTATCAGGCTGGCGAAAACCTTTATTTGAACCCTATTGTCAATAAATGTTGCTAATGAGCAGATATGATCTGCTCATTTAATATGACATGTTTTTCAATTATCAATGTCTAAATTTGACAACAATTAAGCAAGTTCAGTTAGCATTGATTCGACAATCAATGAAGATTGTGTTGCAGCTAATTTTAAGAAAGATTGGAAATCAACGGCTGATTCACTATCACCATTATCCGAAATTGCTCTAACCACCACAAAAGGTATCTGATATAACCAACAAACATGACCAATAGCAGCCGCTTCCATCTCAACGGCGATAGCATTGGGAAATGTTTGCTTAATTCGTTCCAGATTGGTTTTTCCATTGATAAATGCATCACCACTACCGATCGATCCTTCAATAGCGTTGACCCCTTGTTTTTTAATACACTCTTTGGCTAATGTTTGGTAAGTTTCACTTGCCTCAAATACAATCGGGCATCCTGACATTTGACCTGGTTGATAACCAAACGCAGTTAAATCCACATCATGATAAAATACATTTTTCGATACCACGATATCGCCAATGTTTAATGCCGTTGAAAGTCCACCTGCTGAGCCAGTATTGATAACCGCATCAACTTGATAATTATTTAATAATAGGGTGGTGCCTGATGCTGCTGCGACTTTTCCAATGCCTGATTGAAGAAGTACAATTTCACAATTGGCTATTTTTCCAAGATGAAAATCGCAATTTAGATGGCGTTCCACTCTATAATGGGTAATTTTACTTTTTAATATCGCAACTTCTTCTTCCATTGCGGCAATGATAGCGATTCTCATACGATCCTCATGACTAACGTTAAGTAACTTAAATTAAGATGTGATATCATAATTGCTATAGGCTAACTTGACAACATACAACTATCTGGAGAAGAGAATTGCGCACAATATTTATAACGGGCTGTTCAAGTGGAATAGGGCTGATTTCGGCTGTTGCACTCAAACAACGAGGATATCGTGTTATTACTTCTTGCCGTAAAGACGAAGATCAAAAAAAACTTATTGAGCAAGGATTTGAAGCAGTGATTCTTGATCTCAATAATCCTGAATCTGTCACTCAAGCTGCTAAGGAAGTGTTAGCATTATCCAATAACAAGTTATATGGTTTATTTAATAATGCTGGATTTGGTGTATATGGTCGATTAAATACAATCAGTCGTGAGCAGTTAGAATCTCAATTTGCAACTAATTTTTTTGGTGTTCATCAATTAACTCAACTGCTCTTACCCGCCATGATTGAACATAATGAAGGACGAATCATACAAACCAGTTCAATCGTTGGTATTATTGCAACACTGGGACGAGGTGCTTATTCAGCCAGTAAGTATGCTTTAGAAGCCTGGTCGGATGTATTAAGACTTGAATTAGCCAATACAAATATTAAAGTGTGTTTGATTGAACCCGGTCCATTAACAACAGCTTTTTCAAAAAATGTCAATCAAACAGAAAAAACACATCGGATTGAAAATCCACCAATAGCTAAACGATTTACGTTACCGCCCGAGGCCGTTTTGCCATGTTTATATCATGCCCTTGAACATCGCAAACCTAAAATACGTTACAGGGTAACAAAAGTAACCCAGTTAGCGGCGATAGGCAAACGTTTGCTTCCGGATAGATTAATGGATAGAATTTTACTCAATAAATAATGAATCTCAATATTCATAGGACATAATATGCAAAACCCTTTTATTTTTGATGTTAATGAACAAAATATTCAAGAAATTTTAGAAAAATCAACTAAACAGCTTGTGTTATTTTACTTTTGGTCACCAAGAAGCCCAAATTATGAAGAAATGACACAAACATTGACTAAATTAGCTGATGAATATCATGGTCAATTTATTTTAGCGAGTGTCAATTGTGATGAGCAACAGATGTTGGCTGCTCAATTTGGGTTACGTGCCATTCCGACCGTTTATTTATTCCAAAATGGCCAACCTCTCGATGGTTTTCAAGGGCCTCAACCAGAAGAAAAAATTCGTGAATTACTTACTAAAGTGTTGCCTAATGAAGATGAACTTAAGTTAATTGAAGCACAAAATCTATTTAATGAAGAAAAATACGAAGAAGCTTTGCCATTATTAAGACAAGCATGGAGGAATTTAAAGGATCATTTAGGTAAACCAAGATCCGATATTGCATTCATGTTAGCCAAAGCACAGATAGCATTAAAGCAGCTAGCGGAAGCAAAAGATGTTTTAGCTTCTGTTCCATTGCAAGATCAGGATACTACCTATCATGGTTTACAAGCTGAAATTGAGTTATTGGAACAAGCTGCAAATTCTCCCGAATTGCAATTATTACAAGCTGAATTAGAAAAACACCCGGATAATGTAGAGTTGATGATCCAATTATCATCGCAATTAATGCAAGTAGGACGGCAAGAAGAAGCACTTGAATTACTATTTAAGCCTCTTACTCAAGATCTTAATGCAGGTGATGGACAAGTTAAGAAAACCTTACTTGACCTTTTAGCAGCGTTAGGCACAAGTAATCCGTTAGCGGCTTCTTATCGTCGTAAACTTTATACATTACTTTATTAAGATGAATTAGAGAAGATAATCATGATTCAACAATAAATTTATTGTTGAATCATCAGTTTTAGTGTTCGATTACTCGAGGGAAGTTTTCATTACTGCGTAGCGTTAATACTTCAACACCATTATCTGTCACTAAAATAGTGTGTTCATATTGAGCAGAAAGTCCATGATCTTTAGTTTTTACGGTCCAACCATCTTTCATTGTTCGAGTACGCCAATCACCTGTGTTTACCATAGGTTCTATAGTGAATGTCATACCCGGTTTTAAAATAACTCCACCGTCATCAGCATCATAATGTAGCACTTGCGGTTCATCATGATAAACTTCACCGATTCCATGGCCACAATACTCCCTAACAGATGAAAAACCAAATTTTTCTACATATTTTTGAATTGTTTTACCGATTTCTCTTAATCGAATACCTGGCTGAATAATTTTTATCGCTTCATACAAGCTATTTTGTGCCACTTCACACAACTTTTCGCCAGCAACGGTTGGTTTTCCTGCAATATACATTCTTGATGTGTCACCGTGATAACCGTCTTTGATAACAGTGACATCAATGTTAAGTATGTCACCATCTTTTATTTTTTTATCAAAACTTGGGATACCATGACAAACAACGTCATTGATTGAAATACAGCTTGTATGTTGATAACCGCTATAGCCGATATTTGCAGGGATAGCTTTTTGAACATTGACAATATATTCATAGCAGATTTTATCCAGTTCACCTGTCGTAATACCGGGCTTGACATAGGGTTCGATCATTTCTAATACATCGGCAGCAAGTTTGCCAGCGATACGCATTTTTTCGATTTCTGTTGGCGTTTTTAACTTAATAGACATTAAATTGTTCCTGTAATGTTAATGGCTATATCCTATCATATAGCGCTATGACGTCAAACCTTGGTAATGAAATAATTAAATATCTTTTTGATAAATAATTAATTTTTATTTTCAAAAAGTCAATATCAGGCTGTCTTTTGTGGTTTGGCTTAAAATAACTAATCTTTGAAACAATTTAATTATATAATAACTTATTATAAAACGAGGTTATGACTATAATGCAGTGTCGCTATTATCAGCAAAAAAAATGTTTATCATGTAACTGGATCAATTATTCTTACGCCACCCAACTTCAAGAAAAACAGAGTAATTTATCAGAAAAAATAACGGAGTTTAACCCTAAAGAGGTTAAGCCGCCCGTTGCTAGCTCAGAAGTAGCTTTTCGTAATAAGGCAAAAATGGCCGTACTTGGCACTGTTGAAAAACCGATATTGGGTATGGTAAATGGTAATGAAGCTATTGATCTTTGCGATTGTCCGCTTTATACCACCAGTATGCAAAATATTCTTAAAATAGTACGAACGTACATCCGTAAACAAGGTTTAGTTCCTTATAATATTAATAAGCGAAAAGGGGAATTGAAGTTTGTCATCATTACAGAAAGTACCACCGAAGAAACAAATGGTTTTATGATTCGATTTGTGATGAGATCACACAAGTTTGTTGAGAAAATCAGAAATTCACTTCAACAGCTTCAAAACAAAATTGAAAATTTACAGGTTGTTTCAATAAATATTCAACCTAATCATTCAGCTATTTTAGAAGGTGAAGAAGAAATTGTTCTTACCCAAAATAGTTATTTGAATTTTACATTGAATCACATTCCCCTTTATATTAAAGCTAAAAGCTTTTTTCAAACCAATACCAATATTGCTAAGAATCTTTATCAAACAGCAAGTGATTGGGTAAATAATTTAAAAATAAGCTCCATTTGGGATCTGTTTTGTGGGGTAGGCGGATTTGGTTTACATTTAGTCAATTCTTCAGATAACAAGAATATAGAATTGACGGGAATAGAAATTAGCCAAGATGCAATAGAGTGTGCTTCCCGCTCAGCACATGAAATGGGTTTTACTCATCTTACCTTTAAATCATTAGATGCAACCCGGTATAGCATTGGACAACAGAATATACCTGACTTAGTATTACTCAATCCACCCAGAAGAGGGGGAGGTGAAACATTAATGCAATTCTTAGCTCAAGTTAAACCTCATTATATTTTATATTCTAGCTGCAATTTATCATCATTAGTTGAAGATATACGCTTATTATCGGATTACCAACTTAAGAAAGTTCAATTATTTGATATGTTTCCTCATACAGCGCATATGGAAGTATTAGTTTTATTGGAAAGGAAAGATGAATAGGGTATGATTAATCGCCTTTACAAATAGTTAACAACATAATGCTAATTGAGTAATGCCTATAAAACAATAGGGCTACACAGTGCACCCAATAACAATGATTAAAGTTATGACTCTATATTCAATTGATTAACTGATTGATCAAATAACGATTAAACTTTAATCTATCGAACTAATTAATAAAAAATAAATTAAAAAGTTAAAGGAGATTTTTATGGCTGAGTCCAACATTGAGATAGTTCAAAATACAATAAATAGCCTTCATGAATCCGTTTTATCGGTCATATTGTCGACCATTAATTCAAATGGCGATGTCGAAACAAGTTATTCACCTTATTTTTTTGATGGTAAGGATTACTATATACTTATTTCTGATTTAGCCCCACATAGTCAGAATATCAAAGCTAATGCCCATATCTCAGCTTTTATTATTGAAGATGAATCTAAAACGAAGAACATTTATGCTCGTAAACGTTTAAGCTTTCAAGCCACTGCTAACATGATTGAAAAAGATTCCGAATTGTTTAATGCTATTATTGAGCAATTTGCTTTGCGAGTCAGTAAAATGGTTTATATGTTGTCAGAAATGAAAGACTTTAACTTATTTAAAATTTCACCAATGCAAGGCAGACTGGTTATTGGATTTGGTAAAACCTATCAAATCGATCATCAAACTAATAGTATAATACAAGTTGATGAAAGCTATATTGCCAATCAAAAAGCACAACAACAGAGTTAAAACTTTATGAAATTGATGATATCTAATTGTTTTACATTAAAAGGAATGCGGATGATTACCCATTCCTATCCATGAAATAGACAAGATTATTAAATGTCGATTCATGACCTAACTATCAATAATAAATAGTATTATTGAGTGTTTTCATCTTTGAAATCAGTTCTAATCTGATAAAGCATGAGTGAAAAGCCAAAATTACCAATAGAAGCTTGTAAATTATGATAATATTGAATATATAAAACTCAATTTAGGATAAATAAAGATTATGATACCTGATGTTTCTAAAGCACTTAATTGGTTAGAAAAACATTATACTATCTTACAAGGTATTCAACGTGGACTGGAACGAGAGACCTTACGAATTTTACCCGATGGTTCTTTATCTAAAACGCCTTTTCCCAATAAAATTGGTTCAGCCTTAACTCACCCTTGGATCACAACTGATTTTGCTGAGTCGATGCTTGAATTTATAACACCGGTCAATACGAACATTGATTATATGCTCACGTTTTTGCGAGATTTACATCGTTATGCCAGTATTAATATTGGTGATGAAATGATGTGGCCACTCAGTATGCCGTGTTTTGTTGCGAAAGAAGACGATATTATTTTAGCGCAATATGGTTCTTCAAACGAAGGGCGTTTAAAAACACTGTATCGTGAGGGATTAAAAAACCGTTATGGTGCAATGATGCAAACTATTTCAGGTGTCCATTATAATTTTTCTTTACCGACAGCATTTTGGCAAGCAAGAGACGGGGTAAAAAATACTGAAGAGGGTAAAGATGTTATTTCAGAAGGCTATTTCACTTTAATTCGTAACTATTATCGCTTTGGTTGGGTAATCCCGTATCTTTTTGGTGCATCACCATCAATGTGCTCTTCATTTATCCAAGATCCCGAAAAAGCGAAAGCATTCATTGAACAAACTAACGGCAACTGTTATTTACCTTATGCCACATCTTTAAGGCTTAGCGATATTGGTTATACCAATAATGCTCAAAAGCAATTGGGTATCACTTTTAATCATTTGAATACTTATGTCGAGGGATTAAAACGCGCAACTAAAACACAATCTCCCGAATTTAGTCGCTTAGGCATTAAAGTTGATGGTCAGTATCGTCAATTAAATGATAAAGTCTTACAAATTGAAAATGAGTTTTATGCACCGATTCGTCCTAAACGTGTTCCTAGGGCAGGGGAATCACCTTCAGATGCATTGCTACGTGGTGGAATTGAGTATATCGAAGTAAGAGCTTTAGATGTTAATCCATTTTCACCAATCGGTATTACAGAAGAACAGATCCGATTTATCGATTTATTTTTAATTTGGTGTGCATTAGCACCGGCACCTGAAATGAGCAGTCAAGAGCTAGAGTGCGCAAAATTAAACTGGAATCGAGTTATTTTAGAAGGTCGGAAACCGGGGATTGAAATAACAATGGGGTGTGGAAGTTATCATGAACCAATGGCCAAAGTAGGTCATCAATTATTTAAGGATTTACTACGTGTTGCTGATGTTTTAGATCATCATGATGAAAAACAGCACTACCGTAAGGTTTGTGAGCGACTTGATGTTATGTTTGATTATCCAGAATTAACTTTATCAGCAAGAACATTACAGGCGATAAGTGATTTGGGAACAGCTAAATTTGGTTTAGCTTTAGCAAGTCAATATAAAAAACAGTTATTGTCAGAACCTTTAGCCGTGTTAACCGATAATGATTTTGTTCAACAGCGCTATATTTCACTCGAAAAACAGAAAAAATTAGAAGAAAATGATAAAGTATCGTTTGATGAATATTTAGCTCAACAAAATAAATAGTTAATATGTTTAAACATCGAGATTATACATTACGATATCGGGCAAATAATGAAGTAGAAATCATTTTGCCCAATAGTCAATTGATAGTAAATAAACCATTAATTGATAAAACTACTTTTACAATTATGGTTTGGAATATTTTTAAACAAAAAAGAGCCGACTGTATTCAAATTTTAGAACATTATGCAGATGAAACTAAATTGATATTATTACAAGAAGCGCAAACCACACCACAATTATTGAACTTTATTACCCGACAAAATAAGATAGCAGACCATGTGCCCGCTTACTGCTTCAATAATATTTATGCTGGTGTGATGACAATTACAGATACATTACCTATCTCTATCTATTCATTTAGAGAAAAAGAACCCCTTATTCGCGTTCCAAAATCCGCTTTAATCACGATATATCCTATTTATAACTCAACACATCAATTGCTGGTTGCGAACATTCATGCCGTTAACTTTAGTATTGGTGTGAAAAGTTATCGGCAACAAATGCATATGCTATTAAATCGAATCAAGGAGCATAATGGACCGGTGATCTTAGCGGGTGATTTCAATGCTTGGAGTCAACAGCGGTTAAATCTTTTATATCATTTAGTAAGTACAATCGACCTCAAACCGGTGAATTTTTCAATTGATATTCGAAAAACATTTATGGGAAGACCATTAGATTTTGTATTTTATCGAGGATTACAATTAGATACAGCAAAAATAATTAGTACTTCGGCATCTGATCATAATCCTTTATTGGTCAAATTTAGATTGGATTTGCAAGATTAATGGTTAATACATCACCTTCTTTGATATCCTGATCGGTCAAATTATTCCAAGTTAAAATATCTGTAATTTTAACACGATAATTTTTAGCTATAGTTACTAAATCATCACCTGCTTTAACTTGATAAGTGATCTGTTTATTGGATTTAGTATGAAGCGTTTTATTCTTATTATTTATTCCACTTGACACTTCGGACTTGATTGCTACTGTTTTGACTTCCAAAGGCATAGTGTTATGAGGCACATCTTGTAAAAGTTCTGTGATTTCGGCTGAAACAAGATTTTGAGCTTGTAGCTTTTTATGTAAATCTTCCGCATAAGAATACGGAACCAGTAAATGGAATGGTCCACTTACAGTTTGTTGTAAATAGCCTGCATTAAAACTTTTTAAGTCGTTAATTGGTATCCCGGTATATTGAGCAATTTTAGCTAATGAAATATTTTTAGACATATCAATTCTAACTAATGAGTTTTCATAGTTACAATCGGGTAATTTAATACCGTAACGTTCACTATTTTTTACAATATCAATAATGGCTAAAATCTTCGGTACATAGTGTCGGGTTTCAGTTGGTAAATCCAGCGCCCAATAATTTGTTGGTAAACCATTTGCTTTATTTTGTGCAATTGCTTTTCTAATGCGACCTTCGCCAGCATTATAAGCAGCAAGAGTTAATAACCAATCTCCTTTAAAACGACCGTTCAGATCTTTTAACAGCGTTATCGCTGAATTCGTTGATGCAATTAAATCACGTCTTGGATCAAATGAGTGACTTTTATTGAGACCATATTCTCTGGCCGTTATGGGTACAATCTGCCATAAACCGGCAGCTTTACCAGCCGATGTTGCTAACGGATCGTAGGCACTTTCAATCAGTGGAATTAAAGCTAATTCTACCGGTAAATTATTTTGACGTAGTTGATCCATTATGTAATATACATAAGGCTCAGAACGAAGCGCTGTTGTTTCAAAAGCTTTAGGGTTGCGTAATAAAAGCGCTCTTTCTTCTTTAATACGATTATTTTCAGGGACTTTCACATTCAGTTGGCTTATCATATAATGCCAAGGATTTTGAGTAATTAATTTATTATTAATTCCACTACTTTTTAAAAGTCCACTGGTAACGATTGATTCTGAGTTATGTGTTGGATAGACACTACTATTATATTGAGATTGATGGTTTTGGCATGCAACCAAAAACGAACATAATGCTGTGAATATAAATAACTTTTTCATTACCTTAAAACATTAAACATTTATTAAAACCGTATATTATACCTAAAAAATATCCTTTTGGCTTCTAAAAAAAACAAATAAATCTAACTCATTGTTAAAATTTAATTTATTTTGTATGTTTTTTTCTTTACATCGTAGAAAAACATTAATTTGTTTTTCATTTCTTAAAGTAGATGGTAAAGTAATTGATTTATCGGAAATTAAATCATAATAGGCACTAATTTTAGTATCATTTGGTAACATATTGAGTGCAAAATCGAGATTAGATTTGGTATATTCATGACCAGCACAGACTAGGGTATCATCAGGTAATTGGGCTAATTTGTTAAGTGAATTTAGCATTTGCTGATAAGTACCTTCAAATACACGTCCACAACCAGCCGATAACAGCGTATCGCCACAAAAAAGATAAGGCTGACAAAAGTAAGCCAAATGACCCAATGTATGACCTGGTACAGGAATTATCTCAAATTTAAAATCGGCAATAATTAATTTATCCCTATTTTCTACATATTGAATAGGTAAAGGAATCTCTTTGGGCCCATATACCTCAATAGAATTAAAATCATTTTGTAGTTTTACCACACCGCCAATGTGATCTATATGGTGATGAGTAAGCAAAATTGCAAGGGGTGTTAAATTATGTAGATGTAGATAGTTATAAACAGGTTCGGCTGCCCCTGGATCAATGATAATAACTTGTTTAGCATTATTTTCTAATAACCAGACATAATTGTCTTTTAAAACGGGGATTATGTGTAATTTATACATAAATGAAATCCATGCTATTAAGTGACATTTGATAACTATAATGGGTTGGTCTCATGTGAAATAATAGGGTTTAAAACTTATTACGCTGAATTTGATTCTTCAAAAAAAGTATCCACTAAAGTAGGGAACTCAGCTTTAGATTTGGCTATGATATCACATTGTTCATTTTCAGGATGCCCTGCATGGCCTTTAACCCAAATCCAATCGATTTTATGTGTTTGTACCGCTTTATCAAGCCGCATCCATAAATCAACATTTTTGACCGATTTGTTATTTGCGGTTTTCCATCCATTTTTTTTCCAAGTATAAATCCATTTTGAAATACCATTTTTCAAATATTGGCTATCAGAATAGAGATCAATTTGACAAGGCTCTTTTAATTTTTCTAAAGCGGCAATTGCAGCTAATAACTCCATTCGATTATTAGTTGTATTAAAATATCCTTCTGCTAATATTTTTTCATTGTGCTTATATCTTAAAATGGCAGCATATCCGCCGGGCCCAGGGTTTCCAAGACAAGAACCATCTGTGTATATTCTGATTTGTTTTAACATTTTTGCAAACTTTTCGGCAAACTAGGTTGATAACTCCCAAAATGTAACACAATTTAAAAATGGTAAGCAAATCTGAAGATTAAGCTTCAAATAGCGGGTAGGTATCAACATTATTAGTATTTAATGGTAAACTATATCACTAATTCGTAGTTTTCCCAATGTTTGATATAAAGAGAATAACGTGATAACTCATTCTACTCGCCAAATTGTACTCGATACAGAAACAACAGGTATGAATCAAGATGGAAATAATCATTATGAAGGACATAAGATTATTGAAATTGGTGCTGTTGAAATCATCAATCGCCGTTTAACAGGCAATCATTTTCATGTCTATATTAATCCAGAACGCTTAATTGACGAAGAAGCGTTTAAAGTTCATGGTATAAGCAATGAAGCTGTTAAAGATAAACCCATATTCAAAAATATCGCCCATGATTTTATTAAGTTTATTGATGGTGCTGAATTAATTATCCATAATGCATCGTTTGATGTCGGGTTTATGGATTATGAGTTTCGTCTTTGTGGTTTAGATTATAAAACTGCTGATCACTGTATCGTTACCGATACATTAGCAATGGCAAGACGCCTCTTCCCTGGCAAACGTAATAATTTAGATGTGCTTTGTGAACGCTACCAAATTGATAATTCTCATCGTACACTTCATGGCGCATTACTGGATGCTGAGATTTTAGCTGAAGTATATTTAGCTATGACGGGGGGACAAACGACATTATCCTTTAATATGGATGAACATAGTCTAGCTAATGGTGAAAACAGCAATACTCTGCAAAAAATAGAGCGAGGATCGACCCCTTTAAAAGTCATAAAAGCCTCAGAATATGAACTTTCAGAACATGAAACTGTTTTATCAAAAATTGATAAAAAAAGTGGTGGAGCATTATGGCGTGCCAGAAAATGATTGTTTTCTATTCAATTGATTGCATATTTTAAAATATCTATTGACGTCATCGAAAATAATCTTTAATATCACGCCTACTTCAGCAGTGATGCCTTGAAGTAGTCTAAAAAGCGGAGCGGTAGTTCAGTTGGTTAGAATACCTGCCTGTCACGCAGGGGGTCGCGGGTTCGAGC